>JAGRKN010000195.1:577-34030 GCA_020442275.1 Rhodoblastus sp.
AAGAAGGTGCGTGCGCTCGGCGAGGATCTCGTGCTGTTTCGCGACGGCGACGGCCGCGCGGGGCTCCTGCACGCTCGCTGCCGACATCGCGGCACGACGCTCTACTACGGCAAGGTCGAGCCACAGGGCATTCGCTGCTGCTATCACGGCTGGCTGTTCGACGCGCAGGGCCATTGCCTCGAGCAACCCTGCGAGCCGGAAGGCGGCCTGTTCAAGCAGGCCGCGCGCCAGCCCTGGTACCCGGTCGATGAACGCTACGGCATGATCTGGGCCTACATGGGCCCGCCCGACCGCAAGCCCATTCTTCCGCGTTACGAATGTCTGGAGAAGATGGACGACGGCGAGTTCCTGGAGGCGGACGACACCTCGCTCGGCGGCGGTGGCCCGGCCATCATCCCCTGCAACTGGCTCCAGCACTACGAAAACGTGGTCGACCCCTTCCACGTGCCGATCCTGCACGGCTCCTTCTCCGGCGCTCAGTTCACGCAGACCATGGCGCCGATCCCCAACGTCACCTTCGAAATGTCTTCACGCGGGGTAACCGTCAGGTCCACGCGTAAGGCCGACGACGGCAAGACCTTCTACCGCGTGACGGAGGCGGCCCTGCCAACCTTGCGCGTGGTGCCCAATCCACGCGTCGCGCAATATGCGCGCGTGGAATCCATTGGCTGGGTCCTGCCGATCGACGACGAGAGCTTCCGCATCTATGTCGCCGGCCGCGTGAAACAGAAGGGCGACATCGGCCGCATGCGCTCGAAGATGAACGGCAAGTTCTGGTGGGAACTCTCCGAGGAAGAGCACCAGAAATTCCCGGGCGACTACGAAGCCCAGGTCGGACAGGGCGCGATCACCATCCATTCGGAAGAGCGTTTCGCGCAATCGGATCGCGGTATCGTGATGATGCGGCGCATGCTGCACGATCAGCTCGACCGGATCGCGAAGGGCGAAGATCCGATCGGCGTCAGTTTCGATCCGAACGCCGCGCCGGTCGAATTCGAAGCCGGCAATTATATCAGGGATTGAGAGGGAGTCCTTGCCATGATCACAACGTCGCTGAAAGCGGCGCGCTGCGCGTCAGTCATCCTTGCCTTCGGTCTCGGCGCTGTCTCCGCGCATGCCGCGGACCCCGGCGTCGCCGACACGAGCGTGACCATCGGCCAGACCGCGCCGCTGAGCGGGCCGGTATCGGCCTATTCGACCTTCAGCCGCGCCTCGCTCGCCTATTTCGACATGATCAACGCCAGGGGCGGCGTCGCTGGCCGCAAGGTGAAGCTGATCAGCGTCGATGATTCCTACAGCCCGCCGAAGACCGTGGAGCAGACGCGCAAGCTGGTCGAGGGCGATCAGGTCTTCGCGATTTTCGCGCCGGTCGGCGGCGCCTCGGCCAAGGCGGTACAGAAATATCTGAACGGCAAGGAGACGCCGCAATTCCTGATCCAGTCGACGCTTCCCTCATGGAACAATCCGAAGGAGTTTCCCTGGTCGATCTCGGGATTGCCGGCGACCGACATCGAGGTCTCGATGTATGCGCGCTGGATCAAGAAGCACATGCCGAAGGCGCGCATTGCGATCCTCTACCAGAATGACGACTACGGTCGCGCTTATCTGAGCGCGATGACCGAAGAGGTGAAGGGAACCGGGGCCTCGGTAGTCGCATCCGAAGCCTTCAACATCACCGATCCGACCATCGACTCCCAGATCGTGAAGCTCGCGGACGCCAAGGCCGATGTGCTGCTGATCGGCGCTACCGCCCGGCAGACGATCCAGACGCTGAAGAAGACCGCGGAACTGAAATGGAAGCCGCAAATCTTCATCGCCTATCCCGCGGCCAATATCGAGCGCACCTACAAGGTGGCGGGCGTCGATCTCGCCAAGGGCGTGATCTCGTCCTCCGTGTTCAAGGACCCGAGCGATCCGGCTGTCGCCAACGACAAGGACGTGAAGGATTATTTTGCATTCATGACGAAGTTCTATCCGAGCGGCGACAGGCTCGACACACTCAACGTCGCCGCCTACGTCGAAGGCGAGATCATGGCCGAGACGCTGCGCCGCGCCGGCAAGGATCTCTCCCGCAAGACCTTCCTCGAAAAGGCCTCGACCCTCGCCGGCTTCAAGCCGCCGATGCTGCGCGAAAGCGTGGTCGTGCGCACCGAACCGTCCAACTACACGATTTTCCGCTCGATGCAGCTCCTGCAATTCGACGGCAAGGAGAACAAGGCGATTGTGACGCCGTGAGATGCGCCCGGCGCTATCGACGAAGCAGCCGCAGATTTTGCACGATCCGCGGATTGTTCGGGTCCTTGGCCCGGGCGGCCGACAGGTCGCGCCGCGCCCCCTTATAGTCGCCGCGCAGAAGATGCGAATATCCGCGATTGTTGAGGACCTGCGCGGTCGGCCCGGTTATCCGGATCGCGGCGCCATAGGCCCGATCGGCCAGATCGAAACGGCCGAGTTCGTCATAGGCCGCCGCAAGGCCAATCCAGGCTTCGGCGTTCGACGGACCCGATTCCACGGCATTCTTGTAGGCGTCCGCCGCGAGTCCGAAATTGCCGGCGGCGAACAGCGATTTCGCGCGATCGAGCGAAGGCGTCTCGCCGGTCGCGCTCGCACGCGCGGGCCGGGCCGCGCTGTCCTGTGTCGCCGCGACATCCAGCGGCGCATGCGCGACGCTTTCGCAGCCAGCCAGCGGCACGGCAAGAAGAGCGATCAGGAACGCAGGGCGTAACACGTTGAACATCGGAGGACGCCTTCAGCCGGAGGCCGTTTTGACAGCGACCGCGACCGGCAGCAGCAGAACGACGAGCAGGACGGGGAAGATGAACATCGTCAGAGGGACGACAAGTTTGGTCGGCAGCGCATAGGCCTTTTCCTCGGCGCGCATCAGTCGCTTGTTGCGCATGTCGTCGGAGAAAGCGCGCAGCGAATCGCTGATGCTCGCGCCGAGCTGTTCGGACTGATGCAGGAGCGTCGCGAAGGACGACGCCTCCTCGATTCCCAAGCGTTCTGCGAGGGTTTCGATCGCCTGCGACAGCGACTTGCCATTACGCAGTTCCAGCGAGGTCAGTTCGAGGTGACGGCTGAGCGACGGATAGCCTTCGGCAAGCTCCTCGCCGATCTTCTGGACCCCCGCCTCCAGGCTGAGCCCGGCCTGCACGCAAACGACCATCAGATCCATAACATCGGGAAAACCGTTGCGATGTTCTGTCTGGAACCGGTTGATGCGACGGCTGAGGAACAGGCCTGGCGCCAGATAGCCAAAGGCGAGACCGCCTACGCCAGCGAACAGGGGATCGAGCGCCGGCTTGCCGAGCAACAGGGCGCCGACATAGAGCGCACAGCCGACGATGACCGTCGAAACGACACGCAAGGCGATGAAATAGGCGAAAGCCGATTTCGAGAAATAACCCGCCTGACGCAGGCGCGCGCGCAGGCTCTTGCTATTGGTCGGGTCCCGCGCGAGCGCGCTCTGGCCGATCGAGGCGACGAGTGCGTCGATCTGCGGCGCGCCTCGCGCGCTCGCGACCTTGCCGCCGCCCGCGATGCGATCTCGCGGCGTTCCCTTCAGAAGCCGCCGCCGCGCGGCGCGGCTCGAACGGCCCTTCAGATAAATGCCGATCGCCACGCCTGCGACAGCGATCGTCAGTCCGAGCGCTCGAAGCGCGACGGGCTGCGTCAGATAGGAGAGGATCGAAAGCGCCCAGTCCATCCGTCACGACCGAAAGTTGATCATCTTGCGCATGATCGCAAAGCCGATGAACATCCAGACCACTGCGGCCGACAGTCCGAAATTGATCCAGGGATGGCCCCAATAGGCGCCGTAGAAGGTCGGCGAGATAAGGTTGACCACGCCGAACAGAATGAACGGCACCGCGCCGAGGATGATGGCCGAAACGCGGCCCTCGGAGGAAAGGGCGCGCACCTTGCGGCTCAGCTTGATGCGCGCGCGGATCGTTCCGCCGAGATTTTCCAAGACTTCCGTGAGATTGCCGCCCGTTTGCGACTGGATGCTGATCGACGTGACGAACAGCGGCAGGTCCTGCTGCCCGACGCGCGCCGCCAGATTGCGCATGGCGGTCTCGAGGTCGAGCCCATAGGAAATCTCGTCCTGAAGAATTCCGAATTCCGCGCCGGTGGGATCGGGCAATTCCTGCGAAACCGCCTTGATCGCCACGCCGATCGGATGGCCTGCGCGCAGACTGCGCACGATGATGTCGATTGCCTCCGGAAACTGGTCGCCGAATCGCCGTTGCCGCCGCTTTCGCAGGAAGTGCAATATGGCCAGGGGCGCCAGCACGAGGCACGCCACGCCGATCGCCATGGCGACGAAAGGATCGATCCACAACGACAATAGAGCGGTCAGTGTCGCGGCGACGGCGGCGCAAGCCGAGACAAGTCGATACGGACTGACCGCTACGCCGGATTGCGCGTGGAGATTGCGAAGCCAATCGAAATCCAGGACGCTGCTCTTGTCCGAGTTCAGCCGCCGGCCGCGCCGGAGCATCAGCGGCGCCTCTTCGCCGGCGGAGCGCCCGTTGATCTGAAGCCTTCGACTGACCCGCCCGCGACGGCCGGCCTCGTAGAAGATGCGATAGGCGAAATCCGCCAGAACGATCGCGAGGCCGAAGACCGAAACCGACAATATCCAGAGTGGGTCGATGAACTCGGGCATCGCTTCACAATGGCTTCGAAGGATCGAAATTGGCGCCCGGCAATTCGACGCCGACCGCGCGCAGATCGTTGAGCAGGCGCGGCCGCACGCCGGTCGCAGCGAAATGTCCCAGCACCTCGCCTTTCGGTCCGAGGCCGGTTCGTACGTATCGATAGATTTCCTGCAGCTGCACGACCTCGCCTTCCATACCGGTGATCTCGGCGATCGAAGTGACCCGTCGCGACCCGTCGCTCAGGCGCTGCAATTGCACGACGAGGCGTACGGCCGATGCGATCTGCGCGCGAATGCTCTGTTGCGACATCGGCAGGCCGGCCATGCCGATCATCTGCTCAAGGCGCGACACCGCTTCGCGCGGCGAATTAGCGTGGATCGTCGCCATCGAGCCTTCATGACCCGTGTTCATCGCCTGCAGCATGTCGAAGGCTTCCTCGCCGCGACACTCGCCGAGGATGATCCGCTCGGGCCGCATGCGCAGCGCGTTCTTCACCAGTTCGCGCTGCCTTATCTCGCCTTTGCCCTCGATGTTCGGTGGTCGCGTCTCCATCCGCGCGACGTGGCGCTGCTGCAATTGCAGCTCGGCGGCGTCCTCGATCGTGACGAGGCGTTCGCGATCCGAAATGAACGACGACAAAGCGTTCAGCATCGTCGTCTTCCCCGAACCCGTGCCGCCCGAAACGATCGTCGTGATGCGCGCGGCGACAGCGGTCGACAGAAGTTCGGCCATCTGCGGCTTGAGCGCGCCGACATCGACGAGCCGGTCGAGCCCGAGCGGCTTCTTGGAGAATTTTCGGATCGAGACGAGCGGCCCGTCGACGGCGATCGGACGGACGGCGACGTTGACGCGTGAGCCGTCAGGCAGGCGCGCGTCGCACAGCGGCTGCAATTCGTCGACACGTCGACCGACGCCGGCGACGATACGATTGACGATGCGCAGCAGGTGCGCCTCGTCGGCGAAGCGCACCGCGACTTCCTCGAGCAGGCCCTTGCGTTCGACGAAGACGCATTCGTGACCATTGATCAGAATGTCGCTGATGGTGGGATCGCGCAGCAGCGGCTCCAGCGGCCCGAGCCCGATCATCTCGTCGATGATCTCCGCCGCGAATTGCGTCAGCTCCTGCGAGGTGATCGGCAGGCGCTCCTTGTGCACGAGCTCCGAAACGATCTGGAAAATCTGCGTCTGGCGCTGATCCGGCGGCAAGGCCTCGAGGCTCGCGAGATCGACGTCCTCGATCAGCTCCTTGTGCAGGCGCACCTTCGCGTCGAGAAGCTTCTGCTCAGAGAGCTGCGCCCCACGCGAACCATCGGGCGCCGACGGAGTGGCGGCGGGCGCGATCGTCATCCGCGGCGGCGGAGGCGGCGCGACGAGGCTGGCGAACCGGCTCACGAGGCGCGCCTTTCGTCCTGCGCGCATTCGAACAGAATACGCTTCATGCCAGTCGAGATATTGTTGCCCGGCTTGACCGTCCCAAGCGGAACGCCTTGATCAATCGCCTCGCGCACGAGCTGGTAATTATTCGCGATCTCGCCGGCGAATATGCCGTCGAGCGCGCTCGCGACATCGCCGCGCCTCAGGCCGGCGCCAAGAAAGCGCCGCTCGTAGCGATTGACGATGACGCGCGCCGAGGTTTTGAGGCCCAGCCGCGCATTCACCTGATCGGCGATGCGTCGGGCAAAACGCAGACCCGGAACCGTCATATCCGTGACGATGAACGTGCGGTCGGAGCCGATGAGTATCCCATCGGTCCACGGATGCCACATGCGCGGCATGTCGATGACGACATTCTGGAAATGCCCTGCCACTACGTCGAGCAGCCTCAGGATCGCGGCGCTCTGCAATTCCCTGAGCTGGCCCGCGACCGAGGGCGCGGCGACCAACGCGAGCCCGGATGCATGACGCGTGGTCATGGCTTCCAGAAGCTGCTGGTCGAGACGTTCGCCGTTCTCGCCGATCTCGGTGAAATCGAGCCTCGGCTCGAGATCCAGGAAGTCGGCGCAGGCGTCGCTGTGCAGATCGAGATCGACCAGCGCGACCGAATTGGCGTTCGGCCGCGCGCCGAGAATCTGCATCGCGGCTTCGATGGCGAGCGTGGTGTTGCCGACGCCGCCCGCCGCCGGAATAAAAGAGGTCACTTCAGCGTAATCGCTCGGCGGATCGAGCGCGCCGGCGAGCAGGCGTCGGCAGGCCCCCAGAACATCGGCGCCGGCGACCGGCTTGCGCAGGAGATCACGCACGCCGATCTGGAAGAACCAGCGCTGGACAGCGTCCGAACAGGCCTCCACCAGAACGACCACGGGCTGCCCGACACATTGCATCATCAGCGATTGCAACGCGAACAGGTGATCGCGACGCGCGGCGTCGACCTCCACGGCCACGACCGCCGCGCGCGCCAAGGTCGAGGCCGCCAGCGACGCCTCGAGCCCGCCGGCATGGTGCAGCAGCGCGAAGTCCGCGTCGCCTCGCATGGCTTCGCCGAGCGCGTCGGCGAGCGCGCCGTCGGCGCTGATGAGCAATATCGCGGGCCTGGACGACATGGGTCTATCTCGTGACGAGAACGGGCGGCGCGACCACGGTCTCGGCGGCCTTACCTGTCTTGTAACGGACCATCGATTCCGCCACGCGCGCGCCATTGGTGGAGAAGGCCGTGTTGCGGCTCGCCGCCGGCCAGGGGTCGATGATATGCGCGATCTTGTTGGCCGCGACCGCATCCCCCGAATGAGGCCACAGCGCATCGCTGCGCGTGAGCGGATCGGCGCAGGCCGAAAGCAGGACGGCGGGCGCGCAGATCAGCATCGCGACGCGCATTCGTTCAATTGCCGGCTGCATTGGGCCCTCCGAGATCAAGAATGTGTCCGCCGCCGGCCCGTCCGATATGGCCCTGCGCCACGCGCAGGTCGGCGGGCGCGATTTCCTGCTTCCCGAGCAGGAAGCGCTCGACGTCGTTGACGGATACGGTTGCGTCGAGCGGCGAGCGCAACTTCTGTCCGGGGCGCGTCGGCCGCACCAGATGCGGCGTCACGATCACCGCCAGCTCCGTCTCGCGGCGCTCGAACGCGGTGCTGCGGAACAGCGCGCCGATGACCGGCACGTCGTTGATCCAGGGCAGCGCATTGATGTTTTCCGACGAGACGCTCTGCAGCAGGCCGGCGAGCGCGAAACTCTGTCCGTCCTTCAACTCAATATTCGTGCTCACACGGCGCACGACAAGGCTCGGGATCGATATGCCGCCGATGCTGACCGCATTGGTCACGTCGATCTGGCTGACCTCCGGCTCGATCTTCAGACTGATCACGCCATTGGCGAGTACGGTCGGCGTGAAGCTGAGACCGACGCCGAATTTCTTGAACTCGACGGAGACAGCGCCATTCGCGCCCGCGACGGGAAACGGAAATTCGCCGCCGGCGAGGAAGCTCGCGGTCTGGCCGGACATGGCGGTCAGATTGGGCTCGGCGAGCCGGCGGGCGAGACCGCGTCCTTCCAGCGCCTGCACCAGCACGTCGACCTTGGTGCCGCCCGACAGCAACTGGCCGAGCACCGCGCCGAACGGCGTTGCGCCGGAGATCAGACTGCCGGCGCCGATCGACGCGTTGAGCCGTTTCGACGCCACATCCCATTTCACCCCGAGTTCCTTGCCCGCCTGCCGGGAGGCCTCGAGAAAACGGACTTCAAGCATCACCTGCTGCGGCGAGGTGATCTTCATCTGGTTGAGCACTTCGCCGCCGAACTGATGCGCGATCGTGAGCGCCGCGTCCTGCGCGACCGCGTCCGGCGCTTCGCCGCTCAGGAGGATGCGGCCGTTCACGGACGAGACCTTGATGCGCGCGTTGGGGATCTGCTTGCGCAGCTCCGCGGCCAGACGGCCGGTGGAATAGCCGACTTCGAGATCAATCGCCCCGATACGTCTGCGTTGCGCATCATAGGCCGTTACAGTCGTCATGCCGATCTTCTTGCCGTGGACGTAGAACGACCGGTCGGTGAGTGGCATGACATCGGCGATTTCCGGATCGCCGACCACGAGATCGACATAGGCAAGATCGGTCTGCACGGTCTTGGTCGCGCCCTTGGACACGCTTTGCGCCACCGTGCCGCTTCCGAAGGAAACGCGATGCATCGCGCCGGCGGCCAGCGCGGTCGGGACAGCGAGCGGCGTCGCGGCGGCGAGCAGCGCGGCGAGCGTCGCTCCGGTCAGACGTCGAATCTTCAAAACGCTCTCCTGCTAGGTTCAGCGCTCGCCCTGGCGGGGAACGCTGTAGTCCTGTCGGACGGAATTGCGCGTGACGACGACCGTCGTCTGGCCGCCCTCTTCCCGTTGCGTCGACTCGCGCGCGGGATGCGACAGATCGCCGGTCGTGACGCGACGGTTCGGTTCGATCTGCGCCGCGCCCGCGCGCCGCAAGACCAGCGTCAACGCGCCGACGCTCTGGGCGACCACGAGGCGCTGCGCGTCCTGCGTGCCGACCTCGACCGTCACGGAGCGTGCGACTTTCGGTTTTGATGCTTCCTCGTCGACGGTCTGGTCGATGCCCAGGACCTTGACGTCCTGCGCGACGACATCGGCGACCGCCTCGCTTTCCTTGACGCGGCGAGACAGGAGCACGTCAACGCGATCGCCCGGCGTGATGAAGCCGGCGACGCCGACGACATCGTCGACACGAATGGTAAGCGCCTTGAATCCGGGCTCGATCGACGCGGCGAGCGTCGGGCGCTGCCCCGGACCGGTGATCTTGCGTGCGAGAATCGGTTCGTTCGCCTGAAACGGCGCAAGCGTGTTCCGCTTGTTCTGCCCATCGAGCACTTTGGCTACGGTCGTGAAGGAACCTTGCAGCGGATCTTCGGCGGGCCAGGGAATTTCACGCAACATGTCCCGGTTCAGCTCGGCCCCGACGGGCAACGTCTTGGCGGCGACCACGATGGTCGAGAAATTCGTCGGCGTCTCGCGCGGTCGCGCGAGGGATGCGTCGTGCTGCCTTTGCGCGTCGACGCGCAGCGCCACTTCACGTTGTACCCAGGTGCGCGCAGCGTAAACGGAGCTTCCTCCGAGCAGCACGACTGCCGGTATCATGACGCTCACTCGTAAACGCACGTATCGTCCTCACTTCACACGTCTCGTGAAGCAAGGAAAACATCTAGACATCGAACAGCCAAACGGGAATTGGCCGTAGGCATGCGGTTTGGTTTCCGCGATAGAGGCAATTCTAACGATATGCGATCGGTCACATTTCCAAGCCGCGCAAACCCGGGGTTCTTGACGCGCTTGTCTCTCTACACGCCAGAGTTTCCGACCTCATCTTGCTTAACCGTAAAGGTTGCCACTCCATGAAAACGACGATCGAAATATGCTCTAAATATTTAGAAACATTCGAACATTTGGATCGACGATTTCTCAGCACGTCTTGCCGCAATATCAGAATGACGGCCTGAGACATTAACTCAACACGGCAATGCAAACGACGATCGCCTCGAAGACACGATCTTCAGCAGAGACAGATGAGCGACACGCGCGGTCGTCGTCCTTGGCGCCCAAGACGTTCGCCAGCAGACTTCTTCTCGCTTTAACGCAATGTCTGAAGGACAGATCGGGCGTCGCCGCGGTCGAGTTTGCCCTCGTCGCGCCGCTGCTCCTCGGCATCGCGCTCGCCGCGCTCATATTCGCACTCGCGCTCAACAATTACATACTCGTGACCAATGGGTCTTCGGCCGGCGTCGCCAACCTGATTCTCAGTCGCGGTTCGTCGACGCCCTATACCGACACCGTTGCGGCGGTTCGACAGGCGGCTCAAGGACTCGTCTCCAACAATCTGACCGTCGCCATGTCGGTCGACGGCGCGGCCTGTGCCGATGACGCCGCCTGCGCCACGGCGCTGAGCGCGGCCGGCGGAAAGTCGGCGAGCGTCGCAGTGAGCTATCCCTGCCGGCTGGTCGTTCTCGACATCGACTATGCGCCGGGAAGTTGCGTTCTAAAACAGACAACAGCGGGGCGCGTGCAATGAAGAAGAGAGCGTTTCATGGACTGCGGGCCTTCGCCGAGGACAGGACGGGCTCGATCGCCGTCGTCGGCGCGATCGTCGCGAGCGTCATCACCGGGTCGGGCGCGCTCGCCGTGCAGCAGGCGCTGGTGCTGAGAACCGAGCGCGCCCTGCAGGCGTCTACCGACATGGCCGCCCTCGCGGGCGCACAGGACCTCAACGACAGCACGGATGCGGCGATCGCGACAGCGACGAGCTATGCCGCCAAGAATCCTGTCGCGGGACAGACGGTCACCGCCGTCAGCGGCTATCCGAAGGCGGTATGTCTGAGCAGCACGAACATCGCTTGCGGCTCGATCGGGGCGAATGCGATCGTCGTCAAACAGCAGATCGTCATGCCGCTGGTGTTCGGCAAGTATTTCGGCTTCGCGTCGAAGACCATGGTGGCGACGGCGACGGCCAGCGCCCAAGGCGGCGCGGGCAAGGCGGTCGACGTCATGTTCGTGCTCGACACGACGCGCTCCATGACCAATACGGACGCGCGCTGCAGCATCAGCGGCGCGACACGGCTCGGTTGCGCGGAAGCCGGCGTGCGGAAATTGCTGCTCGCCGCCAATCCGTCGCTCGTGCAGGCGGGCCTCTCGATCTTTCCGCCGGTCAAGACCGCGACGGATGCAGCGCGCGAATATGCCTGCTCCGGCGCCGCGCCAGCCATCGCAAAATACAATGCGACCGCGCCCGTCTACACGATCCTCGGCCTCTCCAACGATTACAAGTCGTCGGTCGGCGCGACGACGCTCAACAGCGCCTCCAACATTGTTCGCGCCGTCGGCGGCGTATCCGGCTGCACCGGTCTCCAGGCGATCGGCGGCGTCGGAACCTATTTCGCGGATGCCATTTCGGCGGCGCAGGCCGAGTTGCAGGCGCGTGGCCGGCCAGAGGCGCGGAAGGTCATCGTATTCCTCAGCGACGGCGACGCCGGCGCCTCTTCGAGCAATGTCGGTTCGAGCAAGTATTCGAACCAGTGCCACCAAGGCATAGCCGCGGCGCAGGCTGCGGCGGCCGCCGGGATTTCTGTTTATTCCGCCGCCTATGGCGCAGCCAATTCTGGCGGCTGCTCGACCGACAATCCGGCCATTTCACCCTGCGCGACCATGCAGCAGATCGCGACCTCCGCGGACAAATTCTTCCCGGATTCCGGCGCGAGCAGCGTATCGTGCACGTCGACCGTCAACACAGCGACCGACATCATCGGCATTTTCACGGCGATCGGCGCGAGCCTGTCGTCATCCGCGCCGCGTCTGATTCTCAATTCCACGAGCTAGGAGCGCGCAGATGACGCCATTGGATCTCTGGCCCGGCTTCGCTCACACGATCGTCCGCTTCATCGGGAGACAGGCGCTCGATCTCCGCACCGCACGGGATCGAGCGCGCGCCGCGCATGCGCCCCTCGTGCGAAAGCCCTCGCGGCGTGTCGTCGCTGAATTGTCGAACACGCTCGTCGTCTCGCCGATCGTTCTCGGTCTGGCGGTTCTTGCGGCCAATCCGTGGCCCGACCGGGCGAGCGCGCCGGCGCCGGCGGCGTCGGCGCGGGCTTTCGGCGCTCTCGCCAGCCTCACCGGCGAGGAAATCGGCGCAGCGCTCGCCCGCGCCCGGCAGGGCGCAAAGCTCGAGGAGCGCGCGCCGGCAATCAGGATCAGCGCGCCGCCCCATTCCGATGTGGCGAGCCTCGCACCCGCCGAACCGCCGGAACCGCCGAGAGTGTTTCAAGCGCGCGCCGGGCAAGCCACCGTCGGAGACGACGGCAACCTGATCGTCGACGGCGAGAAGGTCCGGCTGGAAGGCATCGTTCTGCCGGACGCCGATGCGGCGTGTCGGCGCCTCGACGGCGTCGAGGTGCGTTGCCTCGAGCGGGTGGCGGCGCGCCTGTCGATCATCGCGCAACAGGGACGCCTGCACTGTCGCACCTCGATCGACGCCACGGGCGATCGCGTCGGACGCTGCACGGTCGGCAAGATCGACCTGGCGCAGGACCTCCTGCACGCGCATCTGGCCCGCCGGGCGCGCGCAAAGCCGGACGGCCAGGGCGCCTGACGTCGATTGTTTGCGGACTTTCGCAATCACCCTGACGAGAGGCGCGCCCGCGCCCTCGGCGGACACACGGTCCGCCCCGGGAACGGTCCTCGTGACAGCCGTCGGGGAGAGCAGGCTTGAAGTTCTCGGCGCCGGCGTCCAGTGTGACGAGATGTCTGAACAGCTCGTCAAATACCAGACGGCCGAAGGCGTCGCCGAAATTCTGCTGGACCGCGCACCCGTCAATGCGTTGAGCCGGCAGGTCATCGATCAGCTTCTGGCGGCGTTGCAGCGCGCGCGGGACGATACGAAAGTCCACGCCGTCATTGTCGCCAGCGCCCAGAAGGTCTTTTGCGCGGGGCTCGATCTCGACATTATCGATCTGCCGGGCGTCCTGCGACGCCCGGTCAAGAAATCTCTGGAGGAAACATGCGCGCAGCCGTTCTTTATGAGCCGAACAAGCCGCTGGTGATCGAGAACGTCGGGGTCCGCAAGCCGAAGGCGCGCGAAGTCTTGCTGCGCACCGCCTGCGCCGGCCTCTGCCATTCGGACCTGCATTTCATGGAAGGGCTCTATCCGCATCCGCTGCCGGCCGTGCTCGGTCACGAGTCCGCCGGCATTGTCGAGGAGGTCGGCGAGGACGTGACCTATGTGAAGAAAGGCGATCGGGTCATCACCTGCCTGTCGGTTTTCTGCGGCGTGTGCGAGCAGTGCACGTCGGGTCGGCCGGCGATCTGCACCGGCGTCGACGTCAAATTGCCGCCGGGCGTCTCCGACCGCATGGTGTGGTCGAAGCCCGGCAAGATTCACCAGTTCCTCAACCTCTCGTCCTTTGCCGAGCAGATGCTCGTACATGAAAACGCCATCGTGAAGATCCGCGAGGACATGCCGCTCGACCGCGCCGCGCTGATCGGTTGCGGCGTCATCACGGGAACGGGCGCGGTGTTCAACACTGCCGGCGTGAAGCCCGGCGAGACCATGGTGGTGATCGGCTGCGGCGGCATCGGCATGGCGGCGATCAACGGCGGCGCCATTGCTGGCGCCGGCCGCATCATCGCTGTCGACACCAATCCGCAGAAACTGGCGATGGCGCTCGAACTCGGCGCCACCGACGTGGTGAATGCGCGCGACGGCGATCCGGTCGCGCAGGTGCTCGAACTGACCAAGGGCGGCGCGCATCACACATTCGAGGCGGTCGGCGCGAAGGCGACCGCCGAGCAGGCGTTCAAGATGCTCGGCTTCGGCGGCGTCGCCACCATTATCGGCATGATCCCGTTCGGCACGAACATCGAACTGCACGGGTTCGATTTCCTGCGCGGCGAGAAGAAAGTCCAGGGCTCGTCGATGGGTTCGAACCGCTTTCGCACCGACATGCCGCGCCTGATCGAGCATTATCTGCGCGGCAAGTTGAACCTCGATAAATGGATTTCGGCGCGCATCAAGCTCGACGAGATCAACGAGGGCTTCGCGAAAATGAAGTCGGGCGAGGTGTTGCGCTCGGTCATCATGTTCGACGCGTAACACATGCAACGAATTTCGGGGCGCGCGTCGGGATTTTCGACGCGCGAACCTACTCCCCTATTCATCCAGACCAGCAACGAAAGAGCGCCCCATGGTCCGGGACGACGCTGCCTTCGGCGGCTTTCTCGACAACGTCCGCCGCTTCGTGCGTGAAAAGGCGATCCCGCGCGAAGCGGAAGTCGAGGAACGTGACGAAATCCCTGAGGATCTCGTGCAGACGATGCGCGAGGCCGGCTTTTTCGGCTGGAGCATTCCCGAGGACTATGGCGGCGCCGGCCTGACCACGGAAGAGCTGGTGCTCGCCGCGCTCGAACTCTCGCAATGCGCCGTCGCGTTTCGCGCGCGGGTCGGCACCAATACGGGCATCGGCGCCGAGGGTATCGTGGTCGACGGCACGGCGGCGCAGAAGGAGCTTTATCTGCCGCGCCTCGCGAGCGGCGAATGGACGTCGTGTCTCGGCGTCACCGAGCCGGATGCGGGCTCGGAAGCCTCCAATGTGAAGACGATCGCCCGTCGCGACGGCGATTTCTACGTGCTGGAGGGTGAGAAGCGCTACATCACCAATGCGCCGATTGCCGACCTCTTCACCATTACCGCGCGCACCGAGCCCGGTAGCAAGGGCGCCAAGGGCGTGTCCGCCTTCATCGTGGAGCGTGGCGCGGCCGGCCTGACAACCGGCAAGCCCTATCGCAAGATGGGGCAGGCCGGATCGCCTGTCGGCTCGATCTTTCTCGACGGCTGTCGCGTGCCTGCGGAAAACCTGCTCGGCGGCCAGCCGGGCGTCGGCTTTCGCACTGTGATGAAGGCGCTCAACAAGCAGCGCATTCATCTGGCGGCGCTCTCGACCGGGCCCGCGATCCGAATGCTCGAACTGGCGATCGATCACGCGAAGACCCGCGTGCAATCCGGCGCGCCGATCTGCGAACATCAGCTCGTGCAGGCATTGATCGCGGATTGCCAGACCGAAATCTTCGCCGCGCGTTCGATGATTCTCGAGACCGCGCGCAGGCGCGATCGCGGAGAGGACGTCACGCTCGAAGCCTCCATGTGCAAATATTTCGCGACGGAAATGTGCGGACGCGTCGCCGACCGCTGCGTGCAGATTTTCGGCGGCGCCGGCTATGTCGCCGACTATGCGTCGATCGAGCGCTGGTATCGCGACGTTCGTCTGTTCCGCCTGTACGAAGGCACGAGCCAGATCCACCAAATCAACATAGCGCGCCGCACGCTGAACGCGCACGCGTGACATCAGCGGCGCGCCGCGCAGGCCGTCGCCAGGAGAGGAAAAGCTGATGAGTGGGCCACTTGCAGGTCTCAAGGTTCTCGATATCGCGACCATCATCGCGGCGCCTCTGGCGGCGACGCTGCTTGCCGACTACGGCGCGGAAGTGCTCAAGGTCGAAATGCCCGGCCAGGGCGATGGCGTGCGCTACTTCCCGCCCTTCAAGGAGGGCAAGCCGCTGTGGTGGAAGACCGCGAACCGCAACAAGAAGTTCGCGACGCTCGATCTGCGCACGCCCGAAGGGCTCGCGCTCTTCAAGCTACTGCTGCCGAAATTCGACGTGCTGATCGAGAATTTCCGGCCCGGCACGCTCGACCGCTGGGGACTGACGAAGGAGGTCCTGTGGGAGATTCAGCCGCGGCTCGTCATCCTTCGCGCGACGGGTTTCGGGCAAGATGGTCCCTATCGCGACAAGCCGGGCTTTGCGCGCATCTTCGAGGCGATGGGCGGGCTCACCTACATCACCGGCGAGCCGGACGGCGAACCCATGCATCCGGGCTACCCGATCGGCGATGCGATCGGCGGCCTGTTCGGCACCGTCGGCGTTCTGGCGGCGCTCTGGAAACGTGCGCGCGATCCCAATGCGCCCGGCGAAGAAATCGACCTCGCACTGACAGAGGCGACCTTCCGGCTTCTCGACGTGCTGCCGATCGAATTCGACCAGCTCGGCGTCGTGCGCACCCGCATCGGCAACGCCAACGGCTATTCGGCGCCGGCGGCAGTCTATCGCACGAAGGACGATCGCTGGGTGACGCTGGCGGGCTCCACCAACCCGCTCTATGCCGCGAACTGCCGGGCGATCGGGCGGCCGGAGCTGATCGACGATCCGCGCTTCGCCAACAATGCGCAACGCGTCGAGCATTCCGGCGAACTCAACGCGATCTTCTCGACCTGGTGCGCCGAACATACGCTCGACGAGGCGCTGGAAGCCTTCGGCCGGGAACAGGGCACGATCGCGCCGATCTATTCGATCGACCAGATCGCGGCCGATCCGCAGGCGCAGGCGCGCGAGATCATCACGCGTGTGCCCGACAAGGATTTTGGCGAGGTGGCGATGGCGAATGTCGTCCCGCGTTTTTCGCACGATCCCGGCAGCGTGCGCTCCACGGCCGGCGACATCGGCCAGGACAATGCCGAAGTCTTCGGGCGCTGGCTGGGGCTATCGGTTAATGAAATGAGCGAACTCGCGCGCAAGAAGGTGATTTGAAGCGACCAACGCGACCTGTTGAAAACTGAAGCGAACGCGACCGACAGAAAACCGATTGCGTCGGGCGAGGCGGTGCGGGGAGGAACATATGGCCAGACTGGCGGGCAAGGTGGCGATCGTGACGGGAGGCGCCAGCGGCATCGGTCGCGCGACTGTCGAGCTTTTCGTTCAGGAAGGCGCGAGCGTGGTCATAGCGGACCTGCAGGACGACAAGGGCGAGCGCCTTGTCGAGGAACTCGGCGAAAAGACGCGTTATCTGCGCGTGGACGTCGGCGAGGAAGGCGATGTCGCGGCGCTCGTCGCGCATGCCGTCAAGACCTTCGGCCGTCTGGATTGCATCTTCAACAATGCGGGCTTTCCAGGCGTGACAGGCTCGATCATCGATACGCCGATCGATGAGGCGGACGCGACGATGCGTGTGCTGTTCCGTGGCGTTCTGCTTGGCATGAAGCACGCGGGGCGCGTCATGCGCGCGCAGGGTTCCGGCTCCATTATTTCGACGGCGTCGGTCGCCGGCATCGGCACGGGCTTCGGTCCGCATGTCTATAGCGCCGCCAAGGCGGCGGTCATTCATCTGACCGAAACGGTCGCCAAGGAGCTCGGCGAATCCAACGTCCGCGTCAACTGCATTTGCCCGGGCGGCATCGCAACGCCGATCTTCGGCAAGGGCATGGGTCTCGCCACCCAGGTCGCCGACCAGACGGTCGAACCGATGAAGGCGGTTCTTGCGGGCATGCAGGCCATTCCGCGCGCGGGCCTGCCGCATGACATCGCCAAGGCGGCGCTGTTCCTCGCCAGCGACGACTCGAGCTTCGTCAACGGCCACGCTCTGGTGGTCGACGGCGGCTTGATCGGCGGACGCAAATGGTCGGAAATCGAAGAGCGCCGCAGGATGACGCGCGCCGCCTTCGGGCTTCCGCCAGAATAACGCTTGCCATCGAATTGCATTTGAGCAACCGCCGACGCGCGATGTTGCATGCGAACAGTCAGACATTCCCAAGCTGGCGATGCTCCCGCCGGCGATCCGCGTCGGATTTCGGCCGATTGTGACAAACTTTGCCCATGGCCGCTTTCGGCGGCTTCGCGGCGATCAATTCTGAAAGCGCGTGCGCAAATTGTCGCCGCGCATCCCGGCGGCAAGTATCGGCGCCATGTCGCGGCGCGGCAGGCTACAAGCGCGCGACGCGCTCCCGGAGGCGATCGAGCGCCGCATTTGTTTCGGCGGTCAATCGCTCAAATATTTCGGCGACCGTGGTCTGCTCGCCGAACCAGGCGACGCTCTGACCGGCCGCCTCATAGACCAACGCCTCGACCTGATGCTCTTCGATGGCGGCCAGAAGTTCGCCCGTCAGCGCATGCTGGTAGGGCATGGGCAGGGCGTCGGGCGCAGCGGGCGCCGCCCATTCGTCCGTCCATGCGCTGCGCACGACCCGGCAGGATTTGCCGCTGTGAGCGCGCGTCAGCACCGTGTCTTCGGCGCCCGCGCGCAGAAGCCGTTCCAGGAGTTTCGGCGGCGTGTGGTTTTCGCGCGCGGCGAGCCAGGCAGTGCCGAGCCAGACGCCTTGCGCGCCCATGGCGAGGGAGGCTGCGATCTGGCGGCCGCTGCCGACGCCGCCGGCAACCAGAACCGGAATGTCGCCAGCCGCGTCGATCACCTGAGCGGACAGCGTGAACGTGCCGATCGGGCCGGTATGGCCGCCGGCGTCATACCCCTGCGCGACCAGGAAATCGGCGCCGGCCCTTTTTGCCGCAGCCACGTGGCGCACGGAGCCAACGAGAGCAAAAGTCGCTTTGCCACGCGTCTTTGCCGCCGCGACGACTTCCGGCGGCAGGCCGACGGCGGTGGCGATAGCGTCTGCGTCGGAGGCCAGGACCGCCTCGGTTTGTGCGCGGATCAGCGCGGAGTTTCGAATCTCGCTCGAGAAGAAGTTGGGACGCGTCGCGGGCGGCACATTATATTTGGCGCGAATGCCGTCGACGAAGGCCTTGTGCTGATCGGAAATCTTCGCGCGGGCCGAGGGAAGATCGGGCTCTTCGCCGGCGAGCTTGGGATACATGACGTCGACCGCGAACGGCCGCGATCCGAGTCTTGCCCGGATCGCGGCTATTTCGCGTTCGATATGTTCCGGGGTTTCGCGCGCGACGCCGAAGATCGGATAGCCGCCGCAATCGGAAATCGCGGCGACAACATCGGGCGAATGCGAGAAGCCGAAGATCGGCGTCGCGATCCCCAGCCGATCGCAGATCGGCGTTCGAAAGCCCGGCATCGATCGCCCCTATTGCTGCTTGACGCCCGACGCCTTGACGACCGCCGTCAGCCTCTCGTGATCTTCCTTCATCAGCCCGGCGAGCGCTTCGAGCGACATGGGCTTGCCCGGAATGTCGGCGCGCGACAGGCGCTCGATCACGTCAGGCGCGGCCAGCGCCTTGTTGATCGCTTCGTTGATGCTCTTGAGCACCGGCTCCGGCGTCTTGGCTGGCGCATAGATGCCGTACAGGGGCGTATAGGCCGCGCCGGGATAGCCGGCCTCCGCGATCGTCGGCGTATCCGGCAGCGTCTTGACCCGGTCCTGCGTGAAAACCGCGAGCGGGACGATCGCGCCGCTCTTGATCTGCGGCATGGCCAGCGCCAGCGAAACGATTTCGAACTGCACCTGATTGCTCATGAGGTCGAGCAGCGCCGGCGGCTGTCCCTTGTAGCCGACATTGGTGAGCTTGATGTCCGCAGCCGCGAACAGGTTGCGCGCGGTCAGGTCGATCGACGAGCCGACGCCGGGATTGCCGAAATTGAGTTGCCCGGGCTTCGACTTCGCGAGATCGATGAACTGCTTCATCGTCGTGACGCCAAGCGCCTTCGGCACGACCGCGACGCTCTGGTTCCAGACCGCGACGCCCACGCATTTGAAATCGCGGATCGGGTCCCAGGCGGCGTCCTTGTAGAACGTCGGATTGACCAGCAACGCCGGGCCCGTGATGATCCATGTGTAGCCGTCTGGCGCGCTGCGCGCGGCGAGCGCGGTCCCGATGTCGCTGTTGGCGCCGGGCTTGGCCTCGACAATGATCGACTGGTTCCAGTCGCGGCTGATGCGATCGGTGAGGGTGCGGCCGACGAGATCGACGATGCCGCCGGCGGGATAGGGCACGATCAGATGGATCGGCCGCGACGGAAAATTCTCCGCCGCGAGCGCGGCTCCGCTTGCGAGTATGATGGCGGCCGCGGCGGCGACGCCGGCAAATTTCCTGAACATGTTGCTCCTCCCTCTTTGCGACGCTTTCCAGCGCCTTCTGCGTTTCCGAAGCAGCCGTCAGCTTTTCATGGACGCCCGGATCGCATTGGCCAGTCCCAGCATGCGCGGCCCGCATTCGGTTTCGATCTGTTCCGGGCTGAACCGAAACGCCGGAATGCCGCAATTGACCGCGACGCATTCGCCGCTGGCCGTCCGGAACAGCGGCGCGGCGACGCCGAAAATTTCCGGCCGCCATTCGCCAATCGACATCGCAAAACCTCTGACGCGGCACTTCTCGAGTTCCGGGAGCGTTCGAGCCTGCACGTGTTCGCTTTCGTGCGGCCGCTCGCGCTGCGTCCGCGCGACATAGGCGCCCAGTTCGTCGTCCGTGTAGAGCGACAGGAGCGCGCGGCCTGCCGCGGCCTGCGACAGCGGCGCGGTGAACCCGATGTCGGGCAGGTGCGGAATGGAATCCGCCATGCGCACGGTCTCGATATAGATGTAGTCGAGGCCGAAGGGCATGGCGAGCGAGACCGTGCCGCCGGCGTAGGCCGCATAGTCGCGCATGTAGGGGCGCGCGAGCCGCCGGATCTGCAGGCTCGCCAGCAAAGGATAGGCGGTCGCCAGCACGCGCAGGCCGAGCCCGAACTTGCCCTTCGCACTGCGGCGCAGATAGCCGAGTTCCGTCAGCGTGTGGGAGAGCCGCGTGACGGTCGGCCGCGACAGGCCGACGCGCGCCGCCATCTCCGCATTGGACAATTGCTCCTCGCCAGCTCGGAAGGCCGCGAGCAGATCGAGGCCATTCGCCAGCGTGGTCGCGAAATTGGGGTCGAACGCGCGGTCGGCGCTAGGTGGCGCGTGGCGCGGAGAGGAAGCGACAGGGGAGTTCACCACCAGATTTTGCGAAATTTTGCGCAGTTTTGTCAAGATATCAAAACAAATATTGCAAAAATGACCGACATATGATGTCCTCCGGAAAACGACAGGGAAACGCCGGGATGGATTTCGAGATGACGCCGCGCGCCGTGGAATGGCGCGATCGGCTGTGGTCTTTCTTCAATCGCGAGGTACTGCCGCGTCACCGTGAGTGGACGCGCCACGTCGTCGAGCTCGGCGAACCCGCGCCCTTCATGCCGGCGTTGCAGGCAAAAGCGCGTGCGGAAGGTCTGTGGAATCTCGGTCTGCCCGAACTGGCCGACGACGAGCCGGGCACGCGCCTCACCAATCTCGAATATGCGCCGCTGGCCGAAATTCTCGGCCGCCTGTTCTGGGCGCCGGAAGTCTTCAACTGCCAGGCGCCCGACGTGCCGAACATGATCGCGCTGCAGAACTGCGCGAACGCGCGGCAGAAAAAGACATGGCTCGCGCCATCGCTCAATGGCGAGATGCGCTCCGCCTTCGGCATGACGGAGCCCGACGTCGCCTCCTCGGATGCGACCAATGTCGCGACGACCATCCGTCGCGACGGCGGCGACTATGTCATTCGCGGCCGCAAATGGTTCATCACCGGCGCCGCCCACCCGAACTGCAAGTTCCTGATCGTGCTCGGCGTGACCAATCCGGACGCCGAGCGCACGCGCCGCCAGTCCTGCGTGATCGTGCCGATGGACGCGCCGGGCGTGCGGCTCGTGCGGCCGCTACGCTGGATGGGCTGCATAGATCACGTCGCGCCGATCGGCGAACTCGAATTCGACGACGTGCGCGTGCCGCAGGAAAATCTGATCGGCGCGGAAGGCGACGGCTTCAAGGTCGCGCAGGTGCGGCTCGGGCCCGCGCGCGTGCACCATTGCATGCGCTCGATCGGGCTTTGCGAATTGCTGATCGAGCTGATGATGGCGCGGGCCGCCGAGCGCAAGGCGTTTGGGCGCATGATCAACGAATACGACACGGTGCAGCGCTGGATCGCGGAGTCGCGGGTCGAGCTCGAACAGGCGCGCCTGCTGACCTATCGCTGCGCCTGGGCGCTCGATCGGGCCGGCCACCACGGCGCGTGGCGCGACGTGTCGATCATCAAGGTCGCCGTGCCCGCCATGCTGCAGCGGATCGCCGATCGGGCGCTGCAGGTGTTCGGCGCCATGGGCGGCTCGGACGATGCGCCGATCCATCAGGCGCTCGCCTGGGGGCGTCTGCTGCGCATCGGCGACGGTCCGGACGAAGTCCACCTGCGCCAGATCTACAAGATGGAGCAGCCGCCGAACTGGACGATTGCGACATCGCCCTATCTCGCGCGGCGCGCGTGAGCGCGCAAACATTCTTTCGCGACGTCGCGCCTTGAGGCGTGCAACAGAACAAGACGCCTGACGAACAGGGCGGAGGAGACCATGACGCGCAGCGAGATACGGATCGATCTCTATGGCGGCGCCCTCTGCGCGCTGCTCGGCTGCGTGGCGGCCTTCATCGGAACACGCTACGGGCTTGGAACGCCGGCCGACATCGGCCCCGGTCTGTTTCCGACATCGGTCGGCATTCTGCTGGCGATTGCCGGCGTGGCGATCGCGGCCCATTCGGCGCGCGACCGGCGCGAGGCCATTGACGCGCCCGACCTGCGCGGCGCGCTCTGCATCGCCGCCGGCATGGTCGCCTTCGGCATCGTCGGCTCCTACGGCGGTCTGGCGCCCGCGAGTTTCGCGCTCATCCTGATTTCCGCGCTCGGCGATCGCGACAACACGCCCGCGCGCGCAGCCCTCCTCGCCATCGCGCTCACCGTCATCGGCGTCGTCGTCTTCTGGTGGGCGCTCAAATTGCAGATGCCGCTGTTCGCGTGGGGGTGGTCATGATCGGCCAGGCGCTCACGGATCTCTGGTCCGGCTTTTCTGTCGCGCTCGCGCCCCACAATCTCATGTGGTCGTTCTTCGGCGTGCTCGTCGGCAATCTCGTCGGCGTGCTGCCGGGCCTCGGCGCGCTCTCGGCGATCGCCATGTTGATGCCGCTGACCTTCGTCATGCACCCCGTGCCCGCCACCATGATGCTCGCCGGCATTTTCTACGGCACGATCTACGGCGGCGCGATCGGCGCGATCCTGCTCAACCTCCCCTGCCATCCGCCGCACGCCGTCACCTGCATCGACGGCTATCCCATGACCAAACAGGGTCGTGGCGGCGTCGCGCTCGGGATCACGATGATCGCCTCCTTCTTCGCGGCGTCGATCGGCATCATCCTGATGATCTTCTTCTCGCCCGTGCTGGTGGCTCTCGCCTTCAAGTTCGGACCGGCCGACCTGTTCGCGATCATGCTGCTCGGTCTCGTCGCCGGCTCGACCATGAGCGGCGGCACGCCGATCAAGGGCGTGGCGATGACGCTGCTCGGCATGCTCTGCGGCTTTTGCGGCACGGATGTCAGCACCGGCTCAATGCGCTTCACTTTCGGCTTTCCCGACCTTGCCGACGGCGTGGGGCTCGTCGCGATCTCGATGGGCCTGTTCGGCGTCGCCGATTTCATCGTCAACGTGAACCGCGCGTCCTTCGTCGCCGGCGGCGCGACGGTGCGTCTGCGCGACATGCGCCCGACGCGGAAGGACCTGAAGGAATCCTTCATGCCGATGCTGCGCGGCACGGCGATCGGCTCGCTGTTCGGCGCCATGCCGGGCACGGGGCCGACCGTCACGACCTTCATCGCCTATGCCCTGGAAAAGCGCCTGTCGAAGACGCCCGAGCGTTTCGGCCAGGGCATGATCGCGGGCGTCGCCAGTCCCGAGGCCTCCGCCCACGCCAAGACGCAGGTCGACTTCATTCCGACGATGTGTCTCGGCATTCCCGGCGACGCCGTCATGGCGCTGATCATGGGCGCCCTGATCATTCAGGGCGTCGCGCCCGGCCCGCAGCTCATCACGACGCATCCCGATCTCTTCTGGGGCCTCGTCGCCAGTTTCTGGATCGGCAATGTGCTGCTGGTCATTCTCAACGTGCCGCTCATCAGCGTCTGGGTGCGATTGCTGCAAGTGCCCTATCGCTATCTCTATCCCTCCGCGCTCTTCTTCATCGCGGTCGGCGTGCTCTCGACTCACAATTCCCTGTTCCAGGTCTACGAGGTGCTCGCCTTCGGCCTGTTCGGCGCGCTGCTGCTGACCTTGCGCCTGCCGGTTACGCCCATCCTTCTCGGCTTCGTGCTCGGCCCGATGGTGGAGGAGAATTTCCGACGCGCGATGCAATTGTCGCACGGCGATCTCACGATCTTCCTGTCGCGCCCGATCAGCGCCACATTCGTCGTCCTGTGCTTCGCGCTGATCGTTTTTCAGCTCTGGCCGAAGCGACAATTCCAGGCCTTCAATGAAGGGGTCGATGCGTGAGCGAAAGCGACGCCTCGTCGGATCCTGCGGCCTGCCGCGACAATCGACGAACAAAAACTCAATAAGCCGCCGGGAGAGACGCAATGCTGTCGCGCTTTGACGATTATCCGATCCATCAGACCCCGGAACCGATCCGGCATCCCGCGACAACAGATCGAAACGTCTACGACCGCTACTGGTTCAACGGCTATTCCGCCGACGGCGCCTATTATTTTGGAATTGCGCTCGGCCTCTATCCGGCGCGACAGGTGATGGATTGCGCATTCAGCGTCGTATTTCAGGGCAAACAATATTCTTTTCACGCCTCGCGCCGCGCGCCGTCGGACCGTGACGAACTGGAGGTCGGACCGTTCCGGATCGAGGTGGTCAAGCCCATGCGCGAACTGCGCGTTCGCCTCGCGCCCAACGACACCGGCATATCCTGCGATCTTCTGTTCGAGGCGACCACCGCCTGCATTGAGGAGGAACGCCAGATCCTGAAGCGCGAGCAGCGCGTGTTCATGGATGCGACCCGCTTCACGCAATTCGGCCGCTGGTCGGGTGAGATAGGCTTTCCCGGCGGCAGCATACACGTGCAGCCCGAGACCGCGCTCGCCACGCGTGACCGCTCATGGGGCGTGCGATCGGTCGGCGAGCCCGAAACAGGCGGCGCTCCGGCCAGCGCGGGACCGCAGATATTCTTTCTCTGGGCGCCGATGATCTGGGACGACCTGTGCACGCATGCCTTCTTTTTCGAGGATGCCAGCGGCCGGCAATTGCACGGCGAGGGCAAGGTCGCGCCCCGCTATGCAACGCCGGGAGGCGTGCCGGGAACGGAAGACCCGCGCCTTCGCCGCATGGCGGGCGTTGCGCACAAGCTGAATTACGCGCAGGGAACGAGGCGCGCCGAAAGCGGCGAGATCATCATGCTCGACGAATTCGGCGAACGACACACGATATCCTTCGAACCCATTCTCCGTTTCCAGATGAAAGGACTCGGCTACCGGCACCAGAAATGGGGTCACGGCGTGTGGCGCGGCGAACTGGCGATGGAAGGCGAGGCGTGGGATTGCAACGCTCTCGATCCGCTCGCTCTCGACAACGTGCACATCCAGCAACTCGTGCGTGCGCGCTGGGGCGACAGGGGGGGCGTCGGCATCGTCGAACAATTGTGCCTGGGGCCGCACGCCACGTCGGGCTTCGCCGGCTTCCTAGATGGAGCGCCCTGATGGGACGCCTCGAAGAAGCCTTGGCGAGCTACCTGACACGACATTTTGGTCATGCCGTGCGCGTCGAGAGCCTCGACCGCATCCCCGTTGGCGCCTCGCGCGAAACATACCGTTTCGTGATGCGCGCCGATAGGGAAGCGGAACTGACGGCGCGTCGGATGATCCTGCGTCTCGATCCGCCGACGAGCCTCATCGAAACCGATCGACGGACTGAATATGCGGCGATCCGCGCTTTCCACGGTTCGGACGTTCCAGTTCCCGAACTTCTCTTGATAGAGGAGGATCCCGAAGCGCTCGGGGCCTCCTTCATCGTCATGCAGGAAATCGTCGGCGGCGAGGCGGCGCCCTACAGGCTCATAGAGCCGCCCTACAGAGCCAATCTCGAGACGACCGGACAGCACAAATGGTCGATCCTTGGATCGATCGCGAAAACCGATCCTGCCGCTTGCGGGCTCGACCGCGTCCTGCCGCCGGTCGCGGCCGAAGACTGCTGGCGCCAGGAGCTGCAGCGCTGGGAAACGATGCTCGACGCCGACGAACTCGAGCCTCAGCCGATACAGCGAGCCGCGATCCGCTGGATGAAACGCAATCCGCCGCCGCCTGCACAACGCATTTCCGTCGTTCACGGCGACTACCGGACAGGCAATTTGCTCGTGAGCGACACGGGCGCGGTCATCGGCGTCCTCGATTGGGAGATGGCGCATCTCGGAGACCCGCTCGAGGATCTCGCCTGGAGCATTAATCGCGTCTGGTGTTTCAGGAAAGACGAACGTCGCGGCGGCATGCTGCCCAAGGACGAGGCGATCGCAATCTGGGAAAAGTCGAGTGGCTTGGCCGTCGACGCCGATGCGTTGCGCTGGTGGGAATTGCTGGCCTGCCTCAAGGGCCAGGCGATCTGGATATCCGCGACTAAGGAATATCAGACCGGCGCCACGCACGACCCTTTGATGGCGCTCGCCGGCTGGATGCAGGTCAACAGCCAGGACCGCGCGACACTCGAACTGATGGGCCGTCTATCGCACGGGATCTCGACATGAAGCCCGACGTTTCCGTCTACTTCCGCGAATTGGTGCGCGCCTTGCGCGAGGACTTCGCGCCCAAGTTGCCGACGGCGTTCGAACAGGGCGCGGCACTCCGCCTCGCCATGTTGTCGCAGGCCGCCTCCGAGGAATTCGACCGCGCCGCGGCGCGGCGTTTGGAGGAAAACGAGGCGATGCGTAGACTGTTCGAACGCGCGTCGTCGATCGTGAAAACGCCGGATCTGTTGACGCGCTTGCAAACCGTCGGTTGCCTGCGTGAAGACTCCATCCATGTGAGCGCACTCGATCGCGTCAACCAGACGTTGCGCGATCTCCTCATCGAGCTGCACGCGCATGTTGAAACGCTCGCCGGGGACGACGCGCGCGCGCTGGAAGCGGACATCTGGTTCGAATTCTCGGCTTCGACCGCGCGGCGAGCCTTGTCGATCGGGCGCTTTTGAAGCGAGTATGGAACCTGCCAGCGTGAGGACTCGCCAGTGAATCGACCGCCCCTGCAGTCACACGCGCTTCGTATCCAGACCGGCGAAGACGATCTGCCCGCCGATCGCTTCAACGATCACGTCAACAACGCGCGCTACTTCCACTTCATCAATCTGACTTTCCAGTCTTGGTACCGGGCGATGGACATTCGCGGCGGCGTACCCGGCCAGGCCGCGATGATGGCGCATGTCAGCTACGATTTCAGAGGTGAATTGAAGCCGCCCACAATCGCGGAATGCCGCATCGACGTTTCGCGCGTCGGCGTCACGAGTCTGGAGCATGCAATCGAGATTTTCGACCTGGGCTTGGACGGCGACCAGACGCCGAGGTCCGTTGGACGCGGGCGCGCCGTGCATGTGTGGGTGAACAGGCGCGCAAGCACCAAGATGCCCTGGCCGACCGAAGTCCTGTCCAAATGCTGGCCGGGCAAATAACGGCGGGAAAGTCGAACCGCGAAATCTTCGAGCGCCGTCGGACGAGAACTCCATCGCCGTTGACGCAGGCGATCACCGTCTCGCTGACAGCATGTCTCTCACCATGCCCGTGAACACCAGCGCGGGACGAGGTTCCGGCGAGTCGGTCCTGACCAGGGTGATTTGCGCTTTCACGGAGGTTTGCACCAACGGCCGGTAGACGACGCCGGTCGTCGTCACCTGGGCGATCGAGGCAGGTACGATCGACAGGCCGATGCCCGTCGCGACGAGATTGACAATCGAGGTGAGCTGCGGCGCGATCTGCAGCACCTTGGGCGAGAAGCCGGCATCGCGGCAGGCCGATACGATGAGGTCGAACAGGGCGCGCCCGTTTTGCCGCGGATAAAGGATGAACTCCTCGCCCGCCAATAACTTGAGATCGACGCGTTTCCTGGCGGCCTGCGGATGTTCGCTCGGCATGGCGACGACGAGCGGCTCCGTCAAGACCGGCGTCGCCCAGAGATGATCGACCTCGCCCGGCGCCGGCCGAAGAAAGGCCACGTCCAGCCGGTTCGCGCGAAAGCGTGCGAGCAGCGAAGCGGTGGCTTCTTCGACGAGCTCGACGTCGACATGCGGATAGAGAGTTCGATAGTCGCGAATGGCGCGGGTCACGAAAGGGTGGAACGACGCTGAGCCCGTGAAACCGATCCGCAGAAGCCCGATCTCGCCGCGCGCGGCGCGCCGCGTCTTCTGAACCGCCGCCTCGACATCGGCGAGAACCGCTCGCGCGACGTCCATGAAGATACGTCCCGGCTCGGTCAAGGCGACGCCCCGGGATAGACGACGGAACAGGGTGACCCCGACCTCTTGTTCGAGCGCCTTGATCTGCCGGCTCAGCGCGGGCTGCGCGACCCGAAGCCGCGTCGCGGCGCGACTGAAGCTCTCCTCGTCCGCGACCGCGACGCAATATCTGAGGTGTCGAAGCTCCATCTAATCGATACCTTTCGAGAATAGCATGGTGTCAAATTATGTATTGGACAGCAATCGAAATCTGTCGTTTTTCTGGACCTATAAGAACGGCTCACGGGAGGAGCCCGGCTTTCGGATCCCTGACACTGTGATCGAGCGCGCAGCCAAATTCGGTTTCGCGCAACGGGCGCGATTGCGCCTGCCCGACCGTCAGGCCGGCCAATGCGGACCACCTCCCGACGATTCCGAAGTTTGACGCGCCAGCGGTAGCGATTCGCCGCTGCCTGGCGCCTGCCCGAAACGGAGCATGCAAGATGGACGTTCATCAGAATTTCATCGACGGGCGCTGGACGCCTTCCCGCGAAACAGTGGCGGTTCTCAATCCGTCCGACGGGGCCAAGATGGCGGAGATCGCGCGCGGCGGCGCGGCAGAGATCGACGCGGCGGTTGCGGCCGGACACGCGGCGATGAACGGAGAATGGGGCAAGCTCGACGCCGTCTCGCGCGGGCGCCTCCTGATGAAATTCGCCGAGCTCATTCGTCGCGACAGCGAGAAACTCGCCAAGCTGGAGAGCGAGGACGTCGGCAAGCCGATGACGCTGGCGCGCAACGACGTCGCGGTCTGCGCGCGCTATTTCGAATATTACGGCGCGGCGGCCGACAAGGTGCATGGCGACACGATCCCGTTCCAGAACGGCTTCTCGGTCATGACCTTCTACGAGCCGCACGGCGTCACCGGCCATATCGTGCCGTGGAACTATCCGCTGCAGATGACCGGCCGCTCGGTCGCCCCCTCGCTCGCCATGGGCAACGCCATTGTCCTGAAGCCGGCCGAAGACACGTCGCTCACGGCTCTGGCCCTTGCACGGCTGGCTGAAGAGGCGGGCTTTCCGGCGGGCGCGTTCAATGTCGTGACCGGCCTCGGCGAGGAAGCCGGCGCCGCGCTCGCCGCGCATCCCGGCATCGGCCATGTCAGCTTCACCGGTTCGCGCGAGGTCGGCGTTCTCGTGCAGACGGCGGCGGCGAAAAACACCATTCCCGTCACGCTCGAACTCGGCGGCAAGTCGCCGCAGGTCGTGTTCGCCGACGCGGATTTCGCCGCGGCTGGCACGACTATCGTGCGCGGCATCACGCAGAACGCCGGCCAGACCTGCAGCGCCGGTTCGCGCGTGCTGATCGAGGACAGCGTCTACGACGAGTTCGCCGGCGTGCTCGCCGAGGGTTTTCGTGCATTGCGCGTCGGCTCTGGCAGCCAGGACCTCGATCTTGGACCGGTCGTCAACGCGACGCAGAAGGCGCGGATCGAGCGCTATCTGGACATCGCGCGCCGCGACAATCTGCCGATCCTGGCCGAAGGTTCGTTCGGCACGAACGTACCGGAAGGCGGCTATTACGTGAAGCCGACGCTGATCGGCGACGTGCCGCCCGACCATGTGCTGGCGCAGGAGGAAATCTTCGGGCCTGTGCTCGTCGCCATCCGCTTCAAGGACGAGGAAGACGCAATCCGCATCGCCAATGGCACGCCCTATGGTCTGGCTGCCGGCGTCTGGACAAGCGATCTCGGTCGCTCGATGCGGCTGTCGCACAAGATCCAGTCGGGCCAGGTGTTCGTGAACAATTACGGCGCGGGCGGCGGCGTGGAACTGCCGTTCGGCGGCATGAAGGGTTCCGGCCACGGCCGCGAGAAGGGCTTCGAGGCGCTCTACGCCTTCGGCGCGCTCAAGACCATCACGATCAAGCACGGTTGAAGTCATGACGCAGCTCAAAGCCTCCTCGCGCAAACCTCTGGAAGGCCTGCTCGTGGTCTCGCTCGAGCAGGCGGTGGCGGCGCCCTATTGCTCGTCACGGCTGGCGGACGCCGGCGCGCGCGTCATCAAGATCGAGCGCGCCGAAGGCGATTTCGCGCGCGGCTACGATACGGCCGCAAAGGGATCGTCGAGCTATTTCGTCTGGCTGAACCGCGGCAAGGAAAGCCTCGTCGCCGACATCAAGAAGCCGGCGGACGCCGCGCTCCTGCACAATATTCTGAAGAAGGCCGACGTGTTCATCCAGAACCTCGCGCCGGGCGCGGCCGAGCGCGCCGGCCTCGGTTCGGCCGCGTTGCGCGAAGAGAATCCGAAGCTGATCACGGTCGACATTTCGGGCTATGGCCCCGGCAATTCCTACACGGACATGAAGGCCTACGACCTGCTGGTGCAGGCCGAGAGCGGGCTTGCCGGCGTGACCGGCCATCCCGCGGGCCCCGGCCGCGTCGGCGTCTCGGTCTGTGACATCGCCTGCGGTATGGCCGCGCATGCCGCGATCCTCGAGGCGCTGATCGCGCGCTCGATCACGGGCAAGGGCTCCGCGATCGAGACCAGCCTGTTCGCCGGCATGGCCGACTGGATGAACGTGCCGTTGCTCTATTTCGAAGGCACGGGCGTGGAGCCGAAGCGGATGGGGCTCGCCCATCCCTCGATCTGCCCCTACGGCGCATTCGCGCTGAACGACGGCAGCCTTGTCCTGATCTCGATCCAGAACGAACGGGAATGGGCGAATTTCTGCCGCGTCGTGATGGACGACGCCGACCTGCCGAAAATAGCAGGCTACGAGAGCAACAACACCCGCGTCGCCAATCGCGACAAGGTCGACGCCCATGTCGGATCGGCTTTCGCCGCCCTGAGCCGCGACGAAGCGGAGAAGCGGCTGCGCGAAGCTGGCACGGCCTACGGCTTCGTGAATACGCTCGCCGAACTCGCACGTCATCCGGCATTGCGTCGCGTCGCGGTCGACACGCCGAATGGCGCCGTCTCGATCGTCGCGCCGCCGACGACGCGCGACGGCGCCATGCCGGAACTCGGTCCGATCCCGAAGATCGGCGAGCACAGTCGGAACATTCGCGACGAATTCTCGAACTCAAGCGAAGCGCCGGCCGGCGCGATGGAGAGTATGCCATGAGACTGAAGAACAAGATCGCAATCGTCACCGGCGCCGGCGGCGGCTTCGGCGAAGGCGTCGCCAAACTCTTCGCCGCCGAAGGCGCGAAGGTCGCGGTCGTCGACATCCGCGAGGCCGAGGCGCAGCGCGTCGCCAGTGAGATCGGCGCGGCGGCGATCGCAATCAAGGCCGATGTCGGCGACGCCGGCGATGTGCAGCGCGTGGTCGACGAGACCAGGGCGAAATTCGGCGCGCCGCATATTCTCGTCAACAATGCCGGCGTCACGCACAAGAACCGCCCGATCATGGAAGTGGACGAGGCGACCTTCGATCACATGTTTCGCGTCAATGTGAAATCAATCTTCAACTTCGTGCGTTCGACAGCGCCCGTCATGCGCGACAATGGCGGCGGCGTGATCCTGAACGTCGGATCGACCGCCGGCATCCGTCCGCGTCCCGGCCTGACCTGGTACAACGCGACAAAAGGCGCGGTGAACCTCGCATCCAAGTCGCTGGCCGTCGAGCTCGCGCCCTGGAAAATTCGCGTCAACGCGATCTGCCCTGTGATCGGCGAGACCGGCCTGCTCGAAGCTTTCATGGGCATGCCCGACACGCCCGAAAATCGCGCGAAATTCCTCGCGACCATTCCGCTCGGCCGCATGTCGCGCCCCTCGGACATCGCCAATGCCGCGCTGTATCTGGCCTCCGACGAGGCCGAGTTCATCACCGGCGTCGAACTGCCGGTCGACGGCGGCCGCACGGTCTGAACGGAAGGAAAAGAACCATGGTTGCGGCGGGCCGCACGAACGATCGCACGACAATCCCGTCGCCGGCCGAAGCGCCGGCGGCGCGGGGGCTTGCGGGCGGCCTTGCGCGTCAGCCCGTATCGCACCCCCCCGCGCCGCGGCTGTCTCCCCTTATGCAGGCCACGGAAGGAAACTCACAGCCGGCGCGCGCCGCGCAGCCCGTCAGGCGGCCTTCGCTCAACGCCCTGCGGGCTCTTGAGGCGACTGTCCGGCTCAGCAGCATGACGGCAGCGGCCGAGGAGCTCTCGGTAACGCATGGCGCGGTCAGCCGCCACATCAAGAGCCTCGAGGACATGTTCGGCGTCGCGCTGCTTGCGCGCGGCGCCCGCTCCGTACAGGCGACGCCGGAAGGCGCGCGGCTCGCGAAGGACCTGTCCAGCGCCTTCGCATTGATCAATGCGAGCGTCGAGCAATTGCAGCCGGGCCCGCTGACGCTCTCGTGCTCCTCGACGATCATGATGTCGTGGCTCATCCCGCGCATCGGCGGGTTTCACGCACGCCATCCCGATACCGAACTGCAGTTCAACATGAACTACGACCGGATCGATTTCGTGCGGGACAAGATCAGCGTCGCGATCCGTAACAATATGATCGAACCGCCGAAAGACGTGGTCATCAAGGATTTGATCGACGAGTGGATCGGCCCGGTTTGTTCGCCGGACTATCTCGCCGCGCAAGCGATCGAGACACCCGCCGATCTCGCGCATTGTGCGCTGTTGTCGACAAAGACGCGGCCGAACGGCTGGCGTGACTGGATTGCGGCGGCCGGCCTCGACATGAGCGTGACGCCGCAGAATTCCTACGAGCATTTCTATCTGCTGATCCAGGCGGCGGCCTGCGGGCTCGGCGTCGCCATGGCGCCGAAAATGCTGGTTCTGGACGATCTGCGGTCCGGCAAGCTCGTGGCGCCATTCGGATTCGTGCCGGGCCCCTACAGGCTCGTCCTGTGGGTCGCGCCACATCTGCGGCTGCGGGCCGACACGCGCGCGCTCGTCGACTGGCTGACCTCGGAATTTCGTAAACCCGGCATGCAGGACGAGGCGATCGAAAGCCTTGCGGGGCCGGCGCGATGACGACGAACGATCTGATTTTTTCTCACAGCGCGGCGAAATTAACTCGTTTGTTTTTCGCGCGCATTCGGCCGAATAACGAAACTGCGGACGACAACCGCCCGGCAGGAACCATCGACCGAACAACCAGGGCAGGAACGCAACGATGACGACGATCGCATTGTTCGGCGCAGGCGGCAAGATGGGCTGCCGCCTCTCGGCGAACCTCAAGAACACCGATTTCAAGGTCCGGCACGTCGAAGTGAGCGAGGCCGGCCGCAAGCGGCTCGCCGATGAGCTCGGCATCGCCTGCGTCGACGAGGACGCGGCGCTCGACGGCGCCG
>JAGRKN010000195.1:34215-35464 GCA_020442275.1 Rhodoblastus sp.
TCTTCAATGACGAGACGGAGATGGCGGCCAAGCGCGACTTCTTCGGCGGCGGCGCGGCGCGCCAGCATATCGTCTGCGCGCTGATGCAGGGCCCGGACTCCGCCTATGCGCTCGGCGAGAAGATCGGCCGCGCGATCTATGCGCCCGTGATGCGCTCGCATCGCGTGAGCGTCGAACAGATGGCTCTGCTCGAACCGGGCCTGTCCGAGACGGTGGTCGCCTCGCTGCTCGCCGTCATGCGCGAGGCGATGGACGAGGTCGTGGCGCGCGGCGTGCCCAAGGAGGCCGCGCGCGACTTCCTGCTCGGCCATCTCAACATTCTCGGCGCTGTCATCTTCGGCGAGATCGAAGGCCAGTTCTCGGACGCCTGCAACAAGGCGATCGCTTTCGGCAAGCCGGTTCTGATGCGCGACGACTGGAAGCGCGTGTTCGAACCCGCGGAGATCGCCGCCAGCATTCAGCGGATCACCTGACCCGCCAACACAATCGAGGAACGCCCCATGTTGAAATCGTTTGTCGCGAGCGCTCCGAACGGACGCGTCCTGCTCGTCGATTCCATCACCAAGGTCGCGCCGGAAGACAAGGGCGCGCATGTCGTCTCCGCCTCGCACGGCGGCGCGAGCTCCGGCGAATTCGCGCTCGAGACGCCGCTGGCGAGCGTCTTCTTCAACGACGCCGGCGTCGGAAAGAACCGGGCGGGCATTCTTGCGCTCGACATGCTGCAGGCGCGCGGCGTCGCCGCCGGCGCGATCAGCCACGAGACCGGCTGTATCGGCGATAGTCAGGACATGTGGGACAATGGCGTCATCAGCCACGCCAATGCGCTGGCCGTCGCGGCTGGCCTCAAGCCCGGCCTGCGCGTGAAGGACGCCCTGCTCTCGTTGATCAGCGCAAGCGGGCGGTCATGAGCCTCTCTGTTCGAAATCTCTCGATCCGCTTCGGCGGCGTCGCCGCCGTCTCCGAGATGGACCTCGACGTCGGGCCGGGCGAGATCATCGGCCTGATCGGGCCGAACGGCGCCGGCAAGACGACGTTCATCAATTGCATCGCCGGCGTGAACAAGCCGGACATGGGCGAGGCGAACTGGAAGGGCAAGCCGATCCTCGGCCTCACGCCCGCCGCCCTCTTGCGGCTCGGCGTCGCGCGCACCTTCCAGAGCGTCGTCTCCCTGCACGATCTCACCGTGCTCGACGTCGTGAAGCTCGGCGCCGCCGCGCACGCCAAGCACAAGGGCGGCTTCGCCGCGCAA
>JAGRKN010000196.1:0-12020 GCA_020442275.1 Rhodoblastus sp.
TCGCGGCCGCGCTCGGACAGGTCGATCGTCAGCCGCCTGTTGTCGGTCGGATCGGCGTTCGCGACGATCAGTCCACGCGTGAGCAACCGGTCGACGACGCCCTTGATGGTCGCGGCGTCCATCGCGACGTGGCGCCCAAGGAGGTTTTGCGAGCAGCCGCCAATCTCGTGAAGCTTGGCAAGCGTCGCCCACTGGGTCGGCGTGACATCCTCGAGCATCATGCGCGCGAAAATCGACGTATGCCGCTGTTGCGCCTGACGAAGCAAAAAACCGATCTGTCCATCGAGCGCATAGGCAGGCGCATCGACGCCTGCGCCGGGGTTGGACACTGACGGAATTGCTGTCGTTTCGCTCATCGGTCTCTCACGCGACTCGTCGTGCAGCATCGACCTTGGCCCGCGCCTTGACAAGGCGCAGGGCGCGCCCGACTATTCGTGTACGAACGGTTGTCGCCGCGCATGTCGGCGTCATGCGGAAGGCTTGGCATGCTGCATCGACCGCAATCGACCGCCGAAGCGCTCACCCTGCTCGCCACGGACAGCGCGACGATCATCGCCGGCGGCACTGATATTTTCCCGGCTCATGTCGATCGCCCGCCGCCGAAGCGGCTCGTCGATATCTCCCGACTGCGCGACCTACGCGGCGTCCGTCGCGAAGCAAATACATTCCGCATTGGCGCTGCGACGACATGGACCGACATCGCCCGCGCCGATCTGCCGCCGTCGTTCGACATGCTGCGTGAAGCGGCGCGCGAAATCGGCGCCGTACAGATCCAGAACCGCGCGACCATCGGCGGCAATCTCTGCAACGCCTCGCCCGCCGCCGATGGCGTTCCGCCTCTGCTCGCGCTCGATGCGACAGTCGAACTCGCCTCGCCACGCGGCGTTCGAACCATGCCTCTCGATGCGTTTCTCCTCGGCAATCGCCACACGGCGCGGGCGCCCGACGAGATCATGACCGCCGTGCTGATCGAAGACGACCACAACCACGGCCGTTCCACATTTCTCAAGCTCGGCGCGCGCCGGCATCTCGTGATTTCCATCGTGATGGTCGCAGCCCTCATCGAAATCAGCGGAGACGGAATGGTGGAGCGCGCCCGCATAGCGGTCGGCTCAGCATCCGCAGTCGCGCGCCGCCTGCACGATCTCGAAGTGCGTCTTGCCGGCCGCGCCGCGAACCCTTCGATCGGCGACGTCGTTTCGCCCGACGATTTTGCGGAACTCAGCCCGATCGACGACCTCAGGGCGACCGGCGCCTACCGCCGTGAGGCCGCGATAGAGCTTGTCCGGCGCGCGCTCGTTCAACTGGCGGACGAACGCCATGGATGACACGACGCATCGTATAAACCTGCGGATCAACGGCGAGCGGCAAGCGCTGAAGATCGACGGAGCGGAACGCCTTTCGAGCGTCTTGCGCAACGAGCTCGGACTGACGGGAACCAAGATCGGATGCGAGGCCGGCGATTGCGGCGCCTGCACCGTCCTGATCGATGGCGAACCCGTCTGTTCTTGCCTGATCGCGGTAGGCCAGGCGGATGACGCGGAGATCGTGACGATCGAAGGCGTCGCGAACGCGACCGGATCCGGGGCGGCGCTACTCGACGCATTCCATGCCGCGGGCGCGGCGCAATGCGGGGCCTGCACGCCGGGCATGATCATGTCCGCAGCTGCCTTGCTCGACGCGAACCCGTCGCCGAGCGACGCGGACATAGACCGGGCGCTTGGGGGCGTCCTGTGCCGATGCACGGGCTATACGAAGATTTTCGACGCCGTCCATATGGCCGCCGGAAATCGCGCCGGGTCCGCCGTTGGCGAGCGCGGCTTCGTCGGCGAGCGCATCGCACGTCTCGACGGACGCGCGAAGGTCGAGGGCCGCGAACTATTCGGCGCCGATTCCATTCCAGAGGACGCACTTTTTCTCCACGCCATCCGCTCGCCGCATCACCGCGCGCGATTTTCGTTCGGCGACTTCGAAACATTCATCACCGCCCATCCCGGGCTCGTGCGCGTCCTGACGGCGAAAGACATTCCCGGGCGCAATCTTCACGGCGTCATACCGCCCTTCGCGGATCAGCCAGTCTTCGCGGTCACAGAAACGCGGTTCAAGGGCGAGGCCATCGCCGCAATCGTTGGAGACCGCGCGACAATCGAAAACATCGACCTCTCGGAATTTCCGGTCGAATGGCAGGCCTTGCCGCATGCGCTCACGATGGAGGAGGCCGTTTCGGCGAATGCGCCTCTGATCCATGACGCCCGCGCCGGAAATATTCTCGTTCATGGACGCGTCGAGAAAGGCGATGTCACGACGCCCGACGCGCGGGGCAGTGTCATCATCGAAGGCGAATTCGAAACGGGTTTTGTCGAACACGCCTATATCGAGCCCGAAGCAGGTTATGCGCGCAGAACCGGCGACCGCATCGAGATCGTCGCCTGCACACAATCGCCCTACATGGACCGCGACGATGTCGCGGCGATCCTCGGCATTGCGAACGAAGATGTGCGGATCGTCCCCACAGCGGTCGGCGGCGGCTTCGGCTCGAAACTCGATCTCTCCGTCCAGCCCTACATCGCGGTCGCGGCGTGGCTGATGAACCAACCTGTGGCGATGATTTATTCCCGCCCGGAATCGATCGCGACAACAACGAAGCGACATCCCTCCCGTATCGCGTCCCGAATTTGCGCGAACGAAGACGGAAGACTGACGAGCATCGATTTCACCGCGGACTTCAACACGGGCGCTTATGCGAGCTGGGGGCCGACCGTCGCCAATCGCGTGCCGGTCCATGCGTCCGGCCCCTATTTCGTTCCCAATTATCGCGCTCGAACCCGGGCGATCCACACGAATTGCGCGCCGTCCGGAGCCTTCCGGGGGTTCGGCGTTCCGCAGATGGCGGTGGCGCAGGAACAATTGCTGGACCAGCTCGCCGCGCGGCTCGGCATCGACCCGCTCGAACTTCGCCTGCGAAACGCGCTCGACGGCGACATGCCCACGGCGACCGGCCAATTGCTCGGCGAAGGTATCGCCTTCAGGCAATGTCTCGAAGCCTTGCGCGCGCCTTGGGCGCTCGCAAGGCGGCACGCCGAAGCTTTCAACACGCAGGCGACCGGCGCGCTGCGACGCGGCGTCGGCGTTGCGGGCATGTGGTATGGCTGCGGCAACACCTCCCTGCCCAATCCCTCCACGATCCGCATCGGCCTCAAGCCCGACGGGCGCATCGCTTTGCATCAGGGCGCGGTCGATATCGGTCAGGGCTCCAACACCGTGATCACTCAGATCGCAGCCAGTGCGCTCGGCGTGGGACTGGAGCGTTTCGATCTTGTCTCCGGCGACACGGACCTCACGCCCGATTGTGGCAAGACCTCCGCTTCACGGCAAACCTTCGTGACAGGCCGCGCCGCCGAAGCGGCCGGACGGAGTTTGCGCGCGAAAATAATGCGGCTGGCGAATGTTTCGGATGGATCGGAAATTCGGCTGGACGAGGCTCGGATCGAACTCCTCGACAAGGGCCAGCGGCACGAGATCGCGCTATCTTCGCTCGCTCCGGACGCATTCGGCTATCTGCTGACCGCGGAAGAAAGTTTCGATCCGCCGACGACGCCGCTCGACGATAACGGCCAGGGTTCGCCCTACGCGATCTACGGCTTCGGCGCGCATATGGCCGAAGTCGATGTCGACATCAGGCTGGGAACCGTGAAGGTGCGAAAGATCATCGCCGCGCATGATGTCGGGCGGGCGATCAATCCGACCTTGCTCGAAGGACAGATCGAGGGCGGCGTGATGCAGGGGCTCGGCCTGGCGCTGATGGAAGAGTTCCATCCCGGCCGCGGCGAGAACCTGCACGACTATCTGATCCCGACCATCGGCGATGCGCCCGCGATCGAGACGATCCTGATCGAGACGCCGAACGCCATCGGGCCCTTCGGCGCGAAAGGCATCGGCGAGCAGGCGCTCATTCCGACCGCGCCCGCGATCTTCAACGCCATTCGTCACGCAACGGGCGTCGTGGTGCGGCGCGCCCCCGCGACGCCGGATCGACTGCTCGCGGCGATCAAGGCGCTGGCATAGGCGCCGCCGCTCAGCGCAGCCCGTCTTCGCCCTTGATTTCGTCTTTCTTCAAGCCGCCGACGCGGGGCAGCGGGCGGCCGGAATCCGTCACGGCGATAGCAACCATAATCTCATCGGCGCGTGGCGCATCGACGATGCGAACTTCCATGCCGTCGAAATGACTGCGCACGAAGGCCGCGTCCTTGTGGCCGAGAGGAATGTCGAGCGCGACGCCCGGCCCCCCGCGCTTTTTCGAGGACGGAATGAGCGCGGCGCCCTTGCCGAGAGTTTTACGCACCGGCGCGCCGAGCTTGGGATGCAGGATCGCGGCGGCATGTTCGAGCTCGCCGTTCTCGCCGACGGCGGCCGCCTTGCCGTAGCTTTCGACCTTGTCGCCGGCAATGCCAAGCGCAGCCACCGCGCGCTCTGTCAGAAGAGCGCCCAGCGCCTCGCCGATATTGATGAGTTCGGAGAGATCCTCGACATAACGCCCAGCAGCAGGGTTGGCGATCACCGCGATCGCGGCCGCGCGCCGGGTCGGCGGCGCAATCGCACGGCCCATCTCGGAGCAGGTTTCCTCGACGATCGTCACAAGCTTGCGAATGTTCGGCGCCATTTCCGCTCCTCCAGCCCATGCAACATTGCGCCAGTCTTCGCGGGTCGCGATTCGACGCCGGGCGATCGGGCGGCAAGACTTCCGACGACGCGCGTAACCCCGCACAACCGAAGCGAGGCCGCCACTATCGCGCCGCAGGCAATCAAGCGGCGCGCTTCCCCCTCGCCGCTGGCGAGCGCGCGCGCGACATCGGCCTCCGACAAGGCGCCGACGCCGCGCGTCACGAGGCGTTCGCCGAGATCGGATTGCGGATCGATATCGTTCGCCGGCGCGCGAGCGATGGCGGCATGACCCGGCAGATCGACGGCATTGGCGATCAATGTGGCTGCGGCGTCGGCCTGCGCGGCATTGGCCGCGAGCGCCGTCACGGCATCAGCTATGCCGAGCGAAAAACTGCGCCCCCGCCAGCCGCTCGTCGCAACGCCGCCAACGCCATGCGTTGCATCGAGAGCCGAAATGCCGAACATGTTCGGCGCCTCCGGCCTGTCGACCACGCCGATCGTCAACACTGCGTCGCCCGAGAGATACAGCGCGATGTCCCCGCCATTGTTGACATAGGCGCGCCGGAGCGGAGCGGCCTGTAGCATACGTCGGAGAATTTCGTCGGCGACCGCGCCCGCGACCGCCGCCATGGGCGTAATGAACCTGCCGCCAGCCACCGAGAGGGATGCCGCGTGCATGTCTCGGGCAACAATGCCCGACAACACCGGCGCATCGGCGCGCGCTTGCGAACGCAGCATTGGCAATTCCGCGCACAATTCGTCGAGGATGGTCGCAAAGCGCGCGATCGCCGCTGCGAATGCGGTCTCCCGCGAGCTCCCGTCTCCTTCCGCGAGGACGATCAGATCGATCGGCCCGTCATTGAGATGCAGACGTCCATCCTCGAGCAGGGCCGCTTGTAGGCGCGAATTCATGAACGGCGCGCCGTCGACTGCAGCGGCCAGGGCAGCGTCGGATCGAAGGGCTCACGGAGTTTGCCATCGCCGCTTGTCATGATCTCGTCGAGCGACCGCACGTGGTCGACATGGCCTCCGAGCGCCGCATAATCCTCGAGCGACATCGAGAATTCGATCGGCGCGACGATCGCGGGCGTCGGGACATAGCCGAAGGAATTGGCTGGCAGCAGCGTGACATCGACCATGAAGGTGATGCCGCCGCCAGGCCACACGTAGACCGGCGCGCCGCCGGCGGTGACTCGCGTGAGCGCCGATTTGACGGACTGTGTGAGGCGCACGGGATTTTCCGTCACGCCGGCTCTCAGCGAACCGCCGGCGCCGGCCATGAACAGCACGGTGCAGAGCGCCGGCTCGCAATTCTCCTTGATGCGCGCGACCGATTCCGAGAGGACCTGCGGCAAGTCGCACGCCACGGGCTTCAGATCGTCGTCGAGTTCGTAATAAGCGAACTGTTCGCCCGTCGTGGACACCATCAGCATCCGCAGCCCTGGGCGGGCGCCTTTCGCGCTATCAAAACCCTGGATGATCTCGAGCGGATCGGAAATGTTCGTGCCGCCCCAACCGACGCCGGGATCGGCGACCTGGAAATAGCGGCCGGGCGTCGACTTGCGGCCACGCATGCGAATGCCCGTCGCCTGGACGCCGAGTAGCTTGCCTGCCTGATGCTCGGACAGCACGCCCGTTATATGATCGTCGACGACGACCACTTCATCGACCTTGCCGAACCATTGTTGCGCGAACATGCCGATCGTCGCCGAGCCGCAACCAACGCGCATGCGCTCTTCGAGGACGCCGTTGACGATCGGCGCCGCGCCCGCCTGCACGATCACGCTCGCGCCTCCGTCGATCGTCAGCTCCACGGCTCGCCCGTTGGCGAGGTCCATGAGCGTGCGACAGGTGACGCGCCCTTCGCTCTTGCCGCCATGCGTAAGATGATTGACGCCACCGAGCGACAGCATCTGCGAGCCATATTCGCCCGTCGTGACATGCCCGACCGGCTCGCCGTCGGCGCGCACGAGACTGCACTCATGGCCCAGATGGCGATCTGTATCGATCTTCACCTTGAGACCGCAATACGAATAGATGCCTTCCGTGACCACCGTCACGACATCGACGCCCTCGACGCGCGAGGAAACGATGAAAGGCGCGGGCTTGTAGTCTGGATAGGTCGTGCCGGCGCCGACAGCCGTAACGAAAGTCGCGTCGCCGCCGACCAGTTCTCCGTCCCAATCAGCTGCCGCGGCCAGAAACCTCTTCACGCGGCCGCCGCCGCCGATCGTTCGCTCGAGGAGTACATGCGGATCCGTGCGAACCAGAACGCCTTCGGCGTTCGCATATCGATCGCACGCGCCAGCCGCGCCGGGCTTGATGATGCACATGACCGGGCAGGCGTCGCACCGAACTTTTCCATCGGCGAGCGCTGTCATGGCGCTTCCTTTCGTGCCACGGATTGCGATTTACAGCCGGGCCAAAACCATTAGTATGCAAATATTCGACTTGCCGCCCGCTGTCTGTCAAGCAAGCAAAACGTGTCGCGCGACATGATTGGGCCTTGCAGAATGGGCCGCGCGGAACGACGTTTGCACTGGCGTAATCTGAAGTCTGGCGGCCCTGAACATCGAACAGGCGTGCGCAAGAAGGAGGCAGGAATGAAGGCCAAGCTGTTGGGTGGCGCGATTGCCGCCGCTGTTCTGTCGTTCAACACGTTCGCCTCCGCGCAAACGCCGATCCGCATCGGCGAGGTCAACAGCTACAAGGCGTTCGCGGCCTTTCTCGAGCCTTACAAGCGCGGCATGGAACTGGCAGTCGAGCAAGTCAACGCCGCCGGCGGCGTCGCGGGCCGCAAGATCGAGGTGATCGCGCGCGACGATAACGCCAATCCCGGCGACGCCGTGCGCATGGCCGAGGAGCTCGTCTCGGCCGAGAAGGTCGACCTGATTGCCGGCGGCTTTCTCTCGCACATCGGCGTCGCCCTGAGCGACTTCGCCAAGCAGCGCAAGGTCGTCTACCTGGCCTCCGAGCCGCTGACCGACAAGATCGTCTGGCAGGGGGGCAACCGCTACACGTTCCGCCTGCGTCCCTCGACCTACATGCAGTCGGCGATGCTCGTTCCGGAAGCAGCCAAGCTGGGCAAGAAGCGCTGGGCCATGGTCTATCCCAACTACGAGTACGGGCAGTCGGCCGTCGCAACTTTCAAGGCCCTGCTCAAGAAGGCGCAGCCGGACGTCGAATTTGTCAGCGATCAGGCGACGCCACTCGGCAAGATCGACGCGGGCGCGGTGACGCAGGCGCTTGCCGATGCGAAGCCGGATGCGATCTTCAACGTCCTCTTCGGCGCCGACCTCGCCAAATTCGTGCGTGAAGGCTCGCTGCGCGGTCTCTTCCAATCCGCGTCCGTCGTCAGCCTCCTGACCGGCGAGCCTGAATATCTCGACCCGCTCAAGGGCGAGGCGCCCCAGGGATGGATCGTCACCGGCTATCCCTGGTACGGCCTCACGACGCCTGAACACAAGGCGTTCCTCGACGCCTATCAGGCGAAGTACAACGACTATCCGAGGCTCGGCTCTGTCGTCGGCTATTCGACGATCAAGGCGATCGCCGCCGCAATCTCGAAAGCGGGCGGCGCCGATACGGACAAGCTGGCCCAGGCGTTCTCGGGACTGGAATTCGAGTCGCCGCTCGGCAAGGTCAAGTTCCGCGCGATCGACCATCAGTCCACGATGGGCGCCTATGTCGGAAAGACGGCGCTGAAGGACGGCAAGGGCGTCATGGTCGATTTCGTCTATCGCGACGGCGCCGACTACCAGCCGAGCGACGACGACGTGAAGAAGATGCGGCCTGCCGACTGATCCGGTCGCGCAGACCATGACAGTCCGGATTGCGGTCGGATGAGCCTGTCAGGCCTTTTCGTTCAAGCCCTGAACGGGCTCGCCGCCGCATCGACGCTGTTTCTTCTCGCGTCGGGCCTGTCGCTGATTTTCGGCGTCACGCGCATCGTCAACTTCGCGCATGGCTCCCTTTACATGCTCGGCGCCTATGTCGCCTGGTCGCTGACGGATCGCTTGCAGGGCGTATTCGGCTTCTGGTTCGCGATCCTCGCCAGCGCGACGGCGATCGGTGTCGTCGGGATGATCGTCGAATTGACGATCTTGCGACGCATCTATCGCGCGCCCGAATTGTTCCAGCTGCTGGCCACCTTCGCGCTGACGCTGGTCATCAAGGACGCGACTCTCGCCTTATGGGGCGCGGAGGATCTGTTGGGCCCACGCGCGCCCGGCCTTGCAGGCGCGATTACAATTCTCGGCCGGCGCGTGCCGGAGTATGACCTTGCGTTGATCGCCTCCGGCCCGATCGTTCTGCTCGCGCTACAATTGCTATTGACGCGAACGCGCTGGGGCGTGCTCGTGCGCGCCGCGACGCAAGATCGCGAAATGGTCGCCGCGCTCGGCGTCAATCAGGCCGTCTTGTTCACCAGCGTCTTCGCGCTGGGCGCGGCGCTCGCTGGGCTGGGCGGCGCCTTGCAGCTGCCGCGCGAGCCGGCGGGCCTGTCGATGGACATGACCGCGATTGGCGATGCTTTCGTCGTCGTCGTGGTCGGCGGCATGGGATCGATACCCGGCGCTTTCGTCGCCGCGCTGCTGATTGCCGAAGTCAAGGCGCTGTGCATCGCGCTCGGCGACTGGCAGACGCCGCTCGGCTTTGTCATTGCATTTCCGAAATTCACGCTGGTCGCCGAATTCGCAGTTATGGCGATCGTGCTGATCCTCAGGCCGTGGGGCCTCATGGGCAGGCCAGACGTCGCCATCCGTCCGCAGGCCTCGACGAGCGCGCTGCTCGAGCCTCCGAGGCGCAATTACGATTTCGCCTATCTCGCGATCGGAGCCGTCCTCCTGACGATTCCCTTTCTCGTGGAGGCGCGATCCTACACACTCGTCTTTGGCATCGATGTATTTGTCGCCGTTCTGTTCGCCGCGTCGCTCCACTTCCTGATGGGACCCGGCGGCATGCATTCCTTCGGCCATGCCGCCTATTTCGGCCTGGGCGCCTATGCGGCGGCCCTGTGCGCGAAGGCGCTGGACCTGCCGATGTGGTCGGCGCTCCTTGCCGCGCCCATTGGCGGGCTCGCAGGCGCTGTCGTCTTCGGATGGTTTTGCGTGAGATTGTCAGGCGTCTATCTTGCGATGCTCACGCTCGCCTTCAGCCAGATCGTATGGTCGATCGTCTATCAATGGGACGGCCTCACCGGCGGCAGCAATGGCATCGTCGGCGTCTGGCCGTCGAGCATCTTCTCATCCAAGGCCGCATACTACAGCCTGACATTGATCGTCTGCGGCGCCGCGGCCTTTCTGCTGCGACGGATTCTGTTCGCGCCCTTCGGTTATGCGATGCGCGCCGCGCGCGATTCCGTGGCGCGCAGCGCGGCGATCGGGCTAGACGTGCGCCGCATTCAGTGGATCGGCTTCGCCATCGCCGGCGCCTTCGCGGGACTTGCGGGAGGCCTGTTTGCCTTTTCCAAGGGGAGCATTTCGCCAGAGACGCTCGGCGTCGGTCGTTCCATCGACGGCCTCGTCATGGTGCTTCTCGGCGGCGTCGAAACACTGTCCGGCCCGATCGTCGGCGCGTCCCTATTTCTCTTCCTCCAGGATCAGATCGCACGCCACGTGGAATATTGGCGCGCCATGCTCGGTCTCTTTATCCTGGCCCTCGTGCTTGCATTTCCGGCGGGCATCGTCGGGACGATCAGACAATGGACGCTCCGCCGATGAGCCTGCTGTCCGTGGAAGGTTTGGCCAAGCGTTTCGGCGGCGTTCACGCGGTCGTCGATGTGAGCTTCACGCTCGAGGCGGGCGAGATGCTCGCGATCATTGGCCCGAACGGGGCCGGCAAGTCCACATGTTTCAACATGATCAACGGTCAGTTGCCACCCGACGCGGGCAGCATTCGCCTTGACGGGCGTGAGATTGCCGGGCGTCCGCCGAACGACATCTGGCGACTGGGCGTCGGCCGGACGTTTCAGGTCGCAGCCACCTTTTCCTCCATGACGGTGCTGGAAAATATCCAGCTGGCGACGCTGTCGCACGGCCGGTCCATCAATCGATTCTGGCGGCCGATGGCCCGCTACCCGGAGGCGGAGGCGCGCGCGCTTCTCGATCAGGTCGGAATGGGCGACCAGGCAAGGCGCGCCTGTGGCGACCTCGCCTACGGCGACGTGAAACGCGTCGAGCTTGCGATCGCGCTCGCGAACAATCCGAAATTGCTGCTGATGGACGAACCGACCGCCGGAATGGCGCCGAAGGAGCGCATCGCGATGATGACGCTCACACAAGAGCTCGCACGGCAGCGTGGCATCGGCGTGCTCTTCACCGAACATTCGATGGACGCGGTCTTCGGTTTCGCCGATCGGCTTCTCGTTCTCGCGCGCGGCAGGCTGATCGCGCAGGGAACGCCGGATGCTGTTCGTAACGACCCTGCGGCGCGCAGCGCCTACTTCGGCTCGGACCGTGCGTTCGAGGGGATACGCACATGACGGCGCCGCTCCTGAAGGTCAGCGGCCTCGAGGCGTTCTATGGCGCGGCACAGATCCTGTTTTCAGTCGAATTCGAACTCGCGCCCGGCGAAGTGGTCGCCCTCATGGGTCGAAACGGAGCGGGCAAGACGACGACGCTCGAATCGATCATGGGCCTGGTTGATCGGCGTTCCGGCTCGGTCGATTTTCGCGGGCGCGAGATCATCGGACTGCGCCCATATGAGATCGCGCGGCTCGGTCTCGGCTTCGTTCCCGAAGATCGCAGGATTTTCACCGATCTGACAGTTCTCGAAAACCTCGAGGTCGGCAGACGCGACCCGACAAGCGCGACGCAGGAAGCATGGACTCCCGATCGCCTCTTCACTCTCTTTCCGAATCTCGCGGAGGCGCGCAACAGATCAGCCGGCCGCATGTCGGGCGGCGAGCAGCAGATGCTGACTATCGCGCGAACGCTGATGGGCAATCCCGTCGCAATTCTTCTGGATGAACCTTCCGAGGGAATCGCCCCGATTATCGTCGATCAAATGATCGACATGATCGCCGAACTGAAGAACTCTGGCGTCGCGATCCTCGTATCCGAACAAAACCTGCCATTCGCGGCTACCGTAGCTGATCGCGCCTATGTTCTCGACCACGGGCAGATCAAATATTCCGGCGCAATCGCGTCGCTGCTCGATGACGAAGAGATACGCCGCTCCTATCTCGAGCTTTGAACAGCGCCCTGTTCAGGACCAAAAATCGCGACCCACCGCCCACGCATGAGCCGAATTTCCTCGAGCCTGCCGATACCCCGCAGGCTTGCCCCCGGTCGCAGCATGATCAGCCCCATATCGCCCTCGACGAGAACATGATCCTCGAAGGTGTCGATCACCCTCGG
>JAGRKN010000196.1:12258-19393 GCA_020442275.1 Rhodoblastus sp.
AGCGCCACGCCAGCGACGGTCATCCCGCGCTCGACGTTGCCCCATCGTTCCCTCCCGACCCCTCTCTTCGTCATTTCCCGGAGCTCGCGATTCGCTCGTAAGCCTGCTCACTGAACGCATAGACCTGCGCGCCGACGAACGAACCGCTGATCATGAGAGCGACGAAGACCGCTATGATCTTCGGATCGATGGACGGCGCCTCCAAATTCGTTCGCGGCGACGCCATCGCCGGGCTGATCATTCTGGCCGTCAACGTTTTCGGCGGCATCCTGATCGGCATCACCCGCCACAACATGACGGCGACCGACGCCGTCAACATCTTCACCAAGCTCTCGGTCGGCGACGGCCTGGTCTCACAGATCCCTGCCCTCATCGTTTCGCTGGCGGCGGGCCTCCTCGTCTCGAAAGGAGGCACGCGAGGCTCCGCCGACCAGGCGGTCGTCGGGCAGCTCACCCGACATCCCCGCGCGCTGTTCCTGGCGGGCGGGCTCATGATCATCCTCGCGCTCATTCCCGGCCTGCCTTTCCTCCCGTTTGCGCTTCTCGGCGCGCTGCTCGCCTTCAGCGGCGTGGCGATACCGAAGCAGCTGGCCCGGCTTTCCGCTTCGGAGTTGCTTCGCGAGACCGAGGCGGAACGCACCGCCGCCGATGCGGCAAGCGATTCCGTCAGGGAATATCTCCGCGCGACCGAGGTTGAACTGTGCATTGGCCAGCAACTGGCCTCCCGCGTCGTCCCGACATTCGAGGAAATGTCGCATCGCGTCGCGAAAATGCGACGGAAATTCGCGCGCCGCTACGGTTTCGTCATCCCCGACATCAAACTGTCCAATTCAATCGACCTGCCGCCACGCGTCTATCAGATCCGAATTCATGATGCGGTCGTTGCGTCAGTCGAGATTCCCGTCGGCGACAGCCTCGTGATTTTCGGCGACGGCCCGAAGCCGGATCTGATCGGCGAGCTGACGCGCGAACCAGCATTCGGCATGAATGCGATGTGGATCTCGCCGGCTTTCATCGCCGAGGCGAAACGTGCGGGATATGATCCGGTCGACACAATCTCGGTCATCCTCACGCATCTCTCGGAAGTGCTGCGAAGCAACCTCGCGCAGCTCTTTTCCTATCGCGACATGCGCGCCCTGCTCGATTCGCTCGATCCCGAATACAGGAAGCTCCTGGAGGAAGTGTGCCCCGCCCAGATTTCCTATTCCGGGCTTCAGAGCGTCTTCAAGGCCCTTCTGGCCGAACGCATATCGATCCGAAGTCTCAACCTGATTCTCGAGGCGATTGCCGAAGTCGTGCCCTACCTGCGTCGAGTCGAGCAAATCGTCGAACATGTCCGCATCCGCATTGCGCCGCAGATCTGTAACGAAGTTGTCGTCGATGGCGTCTTGAACGTCGTGCGCGCGGGCGCAAGGTGGGATCAGACTTTTCATCGACACCTCAAACGGGACGCGAAAGGCGAGATTGTCGAATTCGACATCGACCCGCCTCTGATAGAGCAGTTTCAATCCGAGGCGAGAGCCGCGCTTGCGCCTTTCCTGGATCGTGGCGACGCCTTCGCCCTGGTGACGACGCCCGAAAACCGTCCGTACCTGCGCATGATCACCGAGCGACTTTTTCCTAACATTTCGGTCCTGTCGACGCTCGAGATCGCGCGTGGCGTCAATATCAAGACGCTAGGATCGATATCTTGATCCGGTTCGACCAATTCACGTTCGTCGCCGGATTTCTGGTGTTTTGCCGCATCGGGACTTGCCTCTCTTTCGCGCCTGGGTTCTCGAGCCCGCGCATACCCGTCCGGTTCAGGCTTCTGATCGCGATCGGTCTCACGATCGCCCTCTGCCCGCCGATCCTGGAGAGTTTCGGGTCGGCTTCCAACCCGTTGACGACGATGGAAGCGGCGGCCCTCATCGCGCGCGAATGTCTGATCGGCGGCACGATCGGCATCATGACCCGCATAGTCTTTGCCGCGCTGGAGACGATGTTCACGGCGGCGGCGCTGGCGATCGGCGCCAGTTCGTCCTTCGCGCCGAGGGTCGACGAATCCGAGAGCATTCCAGAGTTCGCGGCCTTGGTGATGTTCGCGACAACGGCTTTGCTCTTCGTGTCGAACGCTCATTGGGAGATCGTCCGCGCGATATACGAATCATATACGGTCCTGCCGCTGGGAAGCGCCATCGCGCCGCAACTCGCGCTCGGCAAGATCACTGAAACGCTGTCCTTCGGGTTCTTGGTCGCTTTTCGCCTCGCCGCCCCATTTCTCGCGTTCGGAATCGTCTCCAACTTCGCCTTTGCACTGGTCAACAAGATCACGCCGCAAATCGCCATCTACTTCGTCGCGGCGCCCTTCGTTCTTGTCGGCGGACTGGTTCTTCTGTCGATCACGTGGAACGACATCGCGACGCAGTTCATCGCGAGTTTCACGCACTGGCTCTGGCGGATATGAACCATGAACGAAAGACGCGCCCGTCTCGTTCGCATGGTCCGCATGTACGATGCCATGCAAACCGCGATGGAAGCGCGTTGCGCCGCCCTTGCCAACGAAGACGCGGCGCTGGACAGGCGCGCCTTCGATCTCGTCACCGCTCTGGGAGCGGGCGCCTGCGGCGACGCGCTGCAGCGCGCGGCATCCATGCGGATTACGGCGATTTCGCGCGAACGCTTCGATATTGCGGCGCGGCTCGCTGACGAGAGGGAGCGGCGCCTGGCCGCGGACCGGCGCGTCCGCACGGCTGAACGCGCCCTCGAGCGGGTCCAGAAAGAAATCGCGGACAAGAGCCAACGCCGCGACCTCGAGGAAATCCGCCTCTCACCGCCATGGCCGCCAGCTTCCCGCAAGCCAGAAGAGGATAATGTCTGACGGTGCGGAGCGAGAGAAGTGCTGGCGATATCAGGCGATATTATATCCGAGGTCGCGGCGGCCGCCGATCCCATTCGCGCCGCCGCGGCGCGTCGTCGTCTCGAAGCCCTGTCAAACGACAGCGTCGGCCATTTTGCGTCTTTGGTCGAGCCGTCGCAGCGTCCGCTGAGCAAGCCCCTCGCGGCGCAGGCGCCGGCGGCGGTAACTCCGCCGCCCAGAAGCGTATCGCCTCGCAGGCAAGGCATCGCTGCCCCTGTCGCGAGCGCCTATCAGGCGTTGGGCGGCGTGCTCTTGCAGAAGACATTCGAAGCGATGATGCCGAAGCTTGCCGGATTGAGCGGGGCGAACAGCTCCGCCTCGTCGATCTGGAGTTCCATGCTGGCTCAGCAGTTGGCGGAGAGCGTATCGGCCTCGGTCTTTCACCTGTCGCGCGGGCCCGCAATCGCCGCTCCATCCCAAGCGGTCGCGATCGGGGGCGCCGCCGCGCGGATTTCGACGGAGACCTGACCATGCGCGATCCATATCTCGCGCTCGACAACGAAGCGCCGGAGGCGCCGCTCGACGGGCTCCTTCGCGCCGTTCGCCGAACGTGCGCCACGATCAACGAGGAAACCGTCGCACTCGAAAGCGGCGCTGCGGCCGACTACGGCGAGTTCCGTCACCGCAAGGATCTGTGTCTTCTCGAACTCTCGCGACGGGCGCCGGCTCTCGTCAACCCGCCACGCGATCCGGAACTGAACGCGGCGCTGCACGATTTGAAGGACGCCATCATTCGCAACCAGAAGACCCTGCGCTGTCACGTCAATGCGGCTCGGCAGGTTTCGGCAATCATCATGAAATCGATGGCGGAGGAGGACTCCGACCATACATATTCAACGCGCGCCGCAGGCAAGAGGCCGCCAGCTTGATCAAACCGCTTCTGCTTGCCGTATGGGTCTCCGTTCTCAGCCTGTCCGCCAATTTCGGCGTCGCCTACTGGAAGGCGCAACGCGCGCAGGCAGCGGTGGACAAGGCGCCGCCGGCGCTCGAGCAGCGCAAGACGCGCATCATTAACGTGCCGATCCTCATGGCTGGCATCGTCCAAGGCTATGTCGTCGCGCAATTCGCCTTTACCGGCGAGGCCACTGCTCTGAAGGCCGCAACCGTCTCGCCGGAGGGCGTCATCCTCGATGAAGCGTTCCGGATGCTCTATGCAGAAGAGAAGATCGATTTCCGCAAACTCCAGCGCGCCGACCTCGACAAGATCATCCGGACGCTCAAGACGCGGGTCGTGGAGCGCGTGCCGCCGGAACTCGTGAAGGAAATTCTCGTCCAGGAATTCAACTACGTCTCGAAGGACGAGATTCGCAAATGACGGCGCAAGTCCAGCAATCGGTCACGCGGCTGAAGTCGGCGGGCGTCGCTCTTGGCGGCTTGGCCTGGGCGCTGCTCTTGTGCCTGTGCGCCGCCAAGCTGACGTTCGACGCGCCGCGCGACGGCGTGCTGCTCTTGGCGCTCGGCGTGGCGATCGCGTTGCTCGCCACGGGGGCGACTCTGCTCATCCTCGATGCGCTTCGCGTCGGCTTCGGCGCATTGGATTCATTTTTCGTGGCGGCGCTCGCGCGTTCGGCTCAGCGCCGGGAAGCATCGCCGTCGCCGATCACGCCGCGCACGCAGTCGAGGCGCGGCGTGATCGGCGACAGGTCATTCGTTGAAAACAGCGACGGGTCCGTCGTCGTCGATACGCTGCTCGGACCGCGTCTGTTTCCATCACTGGCCGACGCCCAGGATTTTGTCGGATCCTGACGTCGGCCAATCGCGCGGAATTACTCCGCAGCTTCCAGCTTCGGCATGCCGATGATCGCCTTGGTCTCGAGGAACTCGGCGAAGGCGTGGTCTCCCCACTCGCGGCCGTTGCCCGACTGCTTGTAGCCACCGAAGGGCGCCATCATGTCGGGGCCGGAGCCGTTGAGCGACACTTGGCCGGCGCGCATCCGCGAGGCCACCGCGCGGACTTTCTCGAAATCGCCGCCCGAGACATAGGCCGCAAGGCCGTATTCGGTATCGTTGCCGATCTGCACCGCCTGGTCGACCGTGTCATAAGGCATGATCGACAGCACCGGCCCGAAGATTTCTTCCTTCGCGATCGTCATGCTCGGCGTCACGTCGGCGAAGATCGTCGGCTTGACGTAATAGCCCTTCTCGAGACCCTCCGGCTTGCCGGGGCCGCCAGCGACCAGCGTCGCGCCTTCCTCGATGCCCTTCTTGATCAGGCCCTGGATCTTGTTCCACTGCGCCTCGGAGACGACCGGGCCCATCTGGGCGTTGCCATTGGGATCGCCTACCGTGGTGGCTTCCGCCGCCGCCTTTGCGATGGCGACCACCTCCGCCATCTTCGACTTCGGCGCGAGCATTCGGGTCGGCGCATTGCAGGACTGGCCGGTGTTGGTCATCACCGAGCGTACTCCGCCGGTCACCGCCGTCTTCATGTCGGCATCTTCCAGAATGATGTTCGGGCTCTTGCCGCCGAGCTCCTGATGCACGCGCTTGATCGTCGGCGCGGCGTTCTTCGCGACCTCGATGCCCGCGCGGGTTGAGCCGGTGAAGGACACCATGTCCACGCCCGGATGCGAGGAAATGGCGGCGCCGACGCCCGGGCCGTCGCCATTGACCATGTTGAACACGCCGGCCGGCACGCCAGCGGCGTCCATGATCTCGGCGAAGATCTGCGCCGAGAAGGGCGCGATTTCGGAGGGCTTCAGCACCATGGTGCAGCCCACGGCGAGAGCCGGCGCGACCTTGCAGGCGATCTGGTTGAGCGGCCAGTTCCACGGCGTGATGAAGCCACAAACGCCGATCGGCTCTTTCACGATCAGCGTCGTGCCGCGCTGCGGCTCCTCGAACTTGTAGGACTTCAGCACGTTGAGCGCGGTGCCGAAATGCGCCGCGCCCATGGCCGCCTGCGCACGCTGCGCCAGCCACACGGGGGCGCCCATTTCTTCCGTGATGGCCTTGGCCATGTCCTCGTGGCGGTTCTTCAGCTCCGCCATGATGCGCATGAACAGGTCCATGCGCTCCTCGCGCGAGGTCTGGGACCAGGTCTCGAACGCCTTGCGGGCGGCCTTCACGGCGCGGTCCACATCCTCGGCGCCGCCGAGCGAAATGCGGCCGGCGACGGCTTCGGTGGCGGGATTGATGACGTCGAGCGTCTTGGGCGCAACCGGGTCGACCCATTTGCCATCGATGTAGAACTTCAGATAGTCGCGCATATTTCGCTCCCGTTGTTTCGTGCGCGGCCGCCGGCCGGCGTCGGGCGACACAATAGCGTCTGACGGCCGCAGGCCAAGCCCCGGCGCGCGCAATCTCGACATGCATTTCGCAGCGCGGTAGGCATCCGCCAATGCACGCGCCGCAGACCGACAAGCCCGCCGCTCCCCAGCAAGGCGATTTCGCGGCCATCGCCTTTGCCGGCGGCGGCGCCCGCTGCTACTGGCAGGGCGGCTTCTGGGACGCTCTGACGGCGCTGCGCCCGCAAAGACCGCGTTTCGTCGTCGGCGTGTCGGCGGGCGCCTTCCAGGCCTGTTTTTCGCTGATCGGCGCCGGCGACCGCGTCCGCGAGCGCGTGTTTCGCGCCTGCGCGGAAACCAAGCGCGGGCTGGACTGGTCCTTGCTGGCGCGTGGTCGCTCGCCCTTTCTCGTCGGCGGCCTGTTCCGCACGCTGATCGAGGAAATATTCGGCGAGGCAGAGATGGCGGCCCTGCGTCAGGCGCCCGAAATCCTCATCCAGGTCGCCCATCCCCCGACCTGGATGCCGGGCGCGGTCGCCGCGCTTTCCTCGATCGGGGCCTACCAGATCGAGAAGGCGATCACCGGCGCCGCCCACTCCCGCGCCGGCCTCTACCTTGGCCTCCAACCCGACTGGCTCTCGACACATGCAGCGCGCTCGCGCGCGGAACTGGCCGACGCCCTGATGGCGACTGCCTCGGTGCCGCCCTTCATGCCGATCGGCCGCGTCAATGGCCGCCCGGCGCTGGACGGCGGCCTGGTCGACAATCCCCCGCTGATCCGGCTGGGTCCGGTGGAGGCCGAGGGCGCTCGCACGCTCGTCCTGTCCACCCGATCCGCCCGCCCGCTCGAATCGACCGCGCTGCGCACAGTCGTGCGGCCGTCCAAGCCGGTGACGGTCGACAAGTTCACGGTGACCGACGCCGACGGGCTGAAAGCCGCCTACGAACTGGGCCTGCGCGATGGCGAGGCCTTCGCGAAGCGGTTGGCTGCGGGCCAACCTTGACACCC
>JAGRKN010000430.1:0-1391 GCA_020442275.1 Rhodoblastus sp.
GCCTTCGGCGGCTGGGTCTGGTGGCAATTGGGCGCGGCGCCGGCGCTGCAATACGTCACGGGCTTCGTGGTCGAAAAGTCGCTGGCGATGGACAATGTCTTCGTCATCGCGATGATCTTTTCCTATTTCGCCATCCCCCGGCAGTACCAGCATCGCGTGCTGTTCTGGGGCGTTCTCGGCGTCATCGTCCTGCGCGCGATCATGATCGGCGTCGGCGCGACGCTGGTCGAGCGCTTCGGCTGGGTGCTCTATATTTTCGCGGCCTTCCTGATCGCCACCGGCGTGAAAATGTGGCTGAGCGCGGATGAGGAATACGATCTGAAGGACAGCGCCGCGCTGCGCCTCGTGCGGCGCGTCCTCCCGGTCACCGACGCTCTGCACGGCGATCGCTTTTTCGTGCGTGCGGCGGATGCGGCCGGCAAGGCGAAATGGCTGGCGACGCCCTTGTTCCTGAGCCTCGTCATGGTGGAGATCGTCGACGTCGTCTTCGCGGTCGACAGCGTGCCGGCGATCTTCGCCATCACCACCGACCCGTTCATCGTCTACACGTCAAACATCTTCGCGATTCTGGGCCTGCGCGCGCTCTATTTCGCGCTGGCGGCCATGGTGCATCGTTTCCACTATCTCAAATATGCGCTGGCCGTGCTTCTGGTCTTCATCGGCGCGAAGATCTTCGTCGCCGACGCTTTCGGGCTTGCGAAAATCCCGCCGGCGGTCTCCTTGTCGGTCACTTTCGCGATCCTGGCGGCCGGCGTTGGCTGGTCGCTGTGGAAGACGCGGGACGCCGACCAGAAGAGCTGACGATGCAGGACAAGCCCGACGCCCGTCTCGACGCCCTCGAAATACGTGTCGCCCATCAGGACCATACGATCGAGGCGCTCAACGAGACGGTGACGGCGCAGTGGAAGCGGATCGATGCGCTGGAGCGCGAGCTGAGAATGCTGCGGGAGGAAGTGCGCAATTCCTATCCCGCGCGCAATGAGCCGGAACCGCCGCCGCCGCATTATTGAGCGCGCATCACATCGCCGCATAGCCGGCGACCGCCGACAGCACGAAAACCACCCCCCAAACCCCATAGGTCGCGGCCTTGGCCGGCACGGCCGCCCGCAGCCGGGGCAGGCGCGCCCATGTCGCGTAAAATCCGATCAGCGGCGGCAGCAGGCAGGGGACGACAAGCGCCCAGCGGCCGCCCCGCGTGGCGAGATCGATCGCCGCCGCCGTCGCCGCGCCCGAGGCCGGCAGCAGCACGATCGCCGAAATCCAGCCGCTGGCCGGCATGTCGCCCTGAATGGCCGCGACCGCCGTCAACACGACCAGCGCTGTCCAGACCATCAGCACATCGTAGATGATCGTGAAGGCCGCGCTGAGAACGGCGTCGCCGCCGCCAGCCC
>JAGRKN010000430.1:1424-1656 GCA_020442275.1 Rhodoblastus sp.
CGAGCAGCAGCGCGAAGGCGAGCGCTCCCATCGCGAGGAAGACGAGGAACAGGCCGGGCGATCCCGGTTTGGAAGTCTTGGTCTGCACGAAAACCGGTCCCGGAGGCCGAACGAGCTTCGGCCGACAAGCCTTCGCATGCCGGAGGCGCGGACGAAAGCGCAGGCCGTATGCGGCCCGCGCTAGATGCGTCGGGAGGATTCGATCAGCGGGGCAGGGGAACCGGGGCGGCGC
>JAGRKN010000197.1 GCA_020442275.1 Rhodoblastus sp.
GCGGTAGACCACGATCGGCGGTCCGGCTCCGCCAAAGGGTCGATCGTCGCGCAGGTAGGTCCACAGCCAGCCCGTTCGGGTTCGCCCACGTCCGGGCGCGAGAACCGGCAATGTCGTCTCGTCGGCAAAAATCCTGTCGCCGGCGCGGATGATCTGGAAGAGCCGATCTGCGAGAGGCTCGAGGTGGAAGCCGACGTGACCCATCCAGCCGGCCATGAGATTGCGCCCGAGTTCGACCTTGTCGCGCGCAAAGATCCCCTCCTGCCGATACAGCGGCAGGCCGTCCGCGTACTTGGAGACGGCGATGCTGGCCAGAAGCCGTTCCGTCGCGATGCCGCCCTCGATCAGGCGGGCGGGCGCTGGGGCCTGGACAATGCTCTCGCGGCAAGACTGGCAGGCATACCGCGGCCGCCGCGTCACGATCACCCGGAACTTCGGCGCGACGACGTCGAGACGCTCGCTGACGTCCTCGCCGATCTTCACTCGCGTGCAGGCGCCGCACGAACAGGGCTGGTCTTCGGGCTCGATGACCTCTTCCACCCGTTCGAGATGGGCCGGCAGCGGGCGCCGGCCGCCAGACTTGCGGGCGGGCGTCGGGTGCGACTTTTGGAGCTGGGCGTCGACCGCGCCCAGGCCGGTCTGCACTTCTTCGAAGGTAAAGGCGTACTGGCTCTCGTCGAGCTTCTCGGAGCTGCGCCCATAGGTCGCGCGCTGAATGGTCTTCAGGAGGAGCTGCAGGCGATCGATCCGCGCCTGCGCATCGGCGCCGGCAGACCTCAGCGCCGCGACTTCCGCTTTGAGCGAGGAGTGCGAGGCCTGCATGTCGGCGATCATCGCCTTCAATGCGGCCGGGTCATCCGGGAGCTCGTGGAGATCGCCTTCCATGCCCCTGAATCAATCACAAAATCGGCGATTTGTGGTGCCCCTATCTCGCGCCTGAATCACTTTGTCGCAGCTTCATCCTACGCTTGCCGGCCTCGCCAGCGGCGCGCTGCGGACGAGCGTCCAGTCCATCCCTTCGACGAGGGCGGCAAGCTGCACGGCGGACATGCGAACCGTTCCCGTCGTCAACTTTGGCCAGAAGAAACGGTCCGCTTCAAGCCGCTTGGCGAACAGGCACAGGCCAGTGCCGTCCCACCACACGATCTTCACCCGGTCTGCCCGCTTGGCCCGAAAAACATACAACGCGCCGTTGAAGGGATCGCTGCCAGCGTCGCGCACAAGCGCCGTCAGTCCGTCTGGGCCTTTACGGAAATCGACCGGCCGCGTGGCGAGCACGATGCGCGCGTGCGGCGGGATCATGCCAGACGCGCCGCGCGAATGAGCTCAACGATGCGCTTCGTCGATACGCCCGCCCCGATCCGAAGGGCGACGCCAGCGACGATGATCTCGCAGACGTCGGTCGAAATCGGCGCCAAGGACTCAGCCTTCGGCGTTGGTGTCATCTCCACGAACGAGAGGGTCGGTTCGGTCGAAGTGTTCGCCATGGAGCCGGACGCTGCGATCCGGTTCGTCTTCTGAGCTTCACGTCGCCAATGAAAGACCTGGCTCACACTCACGCCGTGCGCCCGAGCGACCGCCGAGATGTTCGCGCCCGGGAGATTGACTTCGGCCAGAATCAAATCCTTGGCCGCCTGCGACCAGATCCGCCGCGTTCGCGCAGGACTCGCCTCCAGCGCATCCAAAACATGAAACGTTCTATGCCCGGACATATGCTCAGACCTATGATGATCACACCGGAGAGAATCCGAAGGTCGCGATCATCGTTGTCCGACGCGGTCTACGCTACACGGGAAGCGTTGGACGCATACAATTCAATGGGGGTGTATCAGACGTCCTGTCGGACCTGTTCATCCTGCGCGGCGTTCCCGGCCACGTTCGCTCCGACAACGGTCCCGAGTTCGTAGCCAAGGCCGTGCAGGACTGGATCGCGGCGGTCGGCGCGAGGACGGCCTACATTGCGCCGGGCAGTCCATGGGAGAACGGCTTCATCGAAAGCT
>JAGRKN010000022.1:0-500 GCA_020442275.1 Rhodoblastus sp.
CAGCGCATCAGCCACGAGAACCTGCGCCTGCGCGACCGAAGGTGGCTCGAAGGCTTCGAGCACGATTTCGCGACGAAGGCGAAGGCCGCCAACGACACGTTGCCCCCGGCGCTGACGCCTTTTCGAGTACGAAGCGTGACGCTGTCCAATCGCATCGTCGTTTCGCCCATGGCCATGTATTCGGCGGCCGACGGTCTGCCGAACGACTTTCATCTCGTGCATCTCGGCGCCCGCGCGCTCGGCGGCGCGGCGCTCGTCTTCGGCGAAATGACCTGCGTTTCGCCGGACGCGCGCATCACGCCCGGCTGCCTCGGCCTGTGGAACGATGCGCAGGCCGCGCAATGGAAGCGCATGGTGGATTTCGTCCACCATGAAACGCCGGCGAAATTCGGCATCCAATTGGGACATGCAGGCCGCAAGGGCGCGACGCGCGTCGCCTGGGAGGGCATGGACGAACCGCTGGCGTCGGGCGGCTGGCCGCTATTGTCCGCCTCTGCCCT
>JAGRKN010000022.1:571-14367 GCA_020442275.1 Rhodoblastus sp.
ATTTCGTCGCCGCGACTCTTCGCGCGGCGGCGGCCGGCGCTGACTGGCTCGAGCTTCATTGCGCGCACGGTTACCTGCTCTCGAGTTTCCTGTCGCCTCTCACCAATCAGCGCGCCGACGAATACGGCGGCGGTCACGAAGCGCGCGCGAAATTCCCGCTCGAAATCTTCAAGGCGATGCGTGCGGCGTGGCCGGCCGAAAGGCCAATGTCCGTGCGCTTGTCCTGCACCGACTGGAACGAGGCCGGCAACACGCCCGACGACGCCGCGATCTTCGCGCAGATGTTCAAGGACGCTGGCTGCGACGTCGTAGACTGCTCCGCGGGACAGGTGACGAAGGACGAGGCGCCAGTTTACGGCCGCATGTTCCAGACGCCCTTCTCCGACAAGATCCGTAACGAGGTGGGCATTGCGACCATCGCGGTCGGCGCGATCTCCGAACTCGATCAGGCGAACTCCATCATCGGCGCCGGGCGCGCCGATCTCTGCGCCGTGGCGCGGCCCCATCTCGCCGACCCCGCCTGGCTGCTGCACGAGGCGGCAAAGCTCGGCGTGGTCGATCTCGTCTGGCCGAAGCAATATCTCTCGGGCAAGATACAGTTCGAGGCGGGGCTGCAACGCGCCACGGCGGGCGCGAAATAATCGGCGACGGGAGACGCATGAACAGCAGCGAATTTTCGGGCCGCCATGTGCTGGTCACGGGCGCCGGCTCCGGCATCGGCGCCGCGATCGCGCGGAGCTTCGCCGAACGCGGCGCGCGAGTCTCGCTCGCCGGCCGTCGCCGCGCGCCGCTGGAGGACGTTTCGCGCACGCTTGCCCCCGGCGCATCGCTCCTGCTCGCCGATTTCGACGTGACGAAGTCAGACGCCATTGCCGCGGGCCTGAACCTAGCGCGCGAAAAATTCGGCGCGATAGACATTCTCGTCAACAATGCCGGCGATGCGCCGAGCGCGCCGTTCGACAAGATCGACGAGGCCATGTGGGCGCATACGATCGGCGTCGACCTCACCGGAGTCTTTCTCGTCACGCAGGCAGTCCTGCCCGATCTCCGCAAGACAGGCGCGGGCGCGCGCATCATCAATATCGCGTCCACCGCAGGCCTCAAGGGCTACGCCTATGTCGTCGCCTATTGCGCCGCCAAGCACGGCGTGGTCGGCATGACGCGCGCGCTCGCTCTCGAACTGGCGCGCACCGGCATTACCGTCAACGCCATCTGTCCCGGTTTCACCGACACGCCGCTCGTGCAGCGTTCCGTGGACGCCATCGTCGCCAAGACCGGCCGCACCGCGGAGGAAGCGAAGCGCGAACTGGCGAAAACCAATCCGCAGGGGCGGCTGATCGATCCGCAGGAAGTGGCGGACGCCGCGCTGTGGCTCGCATCGGCTGCCGCACATTCCATCACCGGCCAGGCTTTGCCCATCGCCGGCGGCGAAGTGATGGCGGGCTAGGCGCAGCAGGAAGCCGGGAGGCGACATGTCGAGGCAGACGACGACACACGCAACGCTCGGTCCGAGCGGCCACATCGACACGTTCGCGCGCGACAATCTTCCACCGCCCGAACTCTGGCCGGATTTCCTGCTCGACCGGCCCGAATTCCAATATCCCGACTGGCTCAACGCCGGCGTCGAACTCAGCGACCGTCTCGTCGAACAGGGTTTTGGCGATCACATCGCACTGATCGGCAATGGCCGCGTGCGCACCTACAAGGAACTCTCCGACTGGACCAACCGCCTCGCTCACGCGCTGGTCGAGGATTTCGGCGTCAAGCCTGGCAATCGCGTGCTCGTGCGCTCCGGCAACAATCCCGCCATGGTCGCGGCCTGGCTCGCCGCCACCAAGGCCGGCGCCGTCGTCGTCAACACCATGCCCATGCTGCGGGCCGGCGAACTCACGCAAATCATCGACAAGGCGGAGATTTCGCTCGCGCTCTGCGACAGCCGGCTTGCGGAGGAACTCGAGACGGCCGCCGCTTCCAGCGCCTTCCTCAAGCGCGTCGTGCATTTCGACGGCACGGCCAACCACGAAGCCGAACTCGATCGCGCGGCGCTCAACAAGTCTACACGCTTCGACGCCGTGAAGACCGGCCGCGACGATGTCGCGCTATTGGCTTTCACGTCAGGGACAACAGGCAAGCCGAAGGCGACGATGCATTTCCATCGCGACATCCTTCTCATGGCGGATGGTTATGCGCGCGAAGTCCTGCAGATCACGCCAAAGGACGTTGTCGTCGGCTCGCCGCCGCTCGCCTTCACGTTTGGACTGGGCGGTCTCGCGGTTTTCCCGCTACGCTTCGGCGCGACCGCGACGCTGATCGAGACCGCGACTCCGCCCAATCTCGTCAAATATATCGACGCCTATCGCGCGACCATCGTCTTTACCGCGCCCACCGCCTATCGCGTGCTGCTCGGCGCGCTCAAGGACGGCGCGGATTTTTCGTCGCTGCGTCTCGCGGTCTCCGCCGGCGAGACCTTGCCCAAGCCCGTCTACGACGACTGGATTGAAAAGACCGGAGTCGAAATCCTGGATTCCATGGGCTCGACGGAAATGATCCATGTCTTCATCACGAGCCGCATCGGCCAGTCGAAGGGCGGCGTCACAGGCTGGCCGGTGACCGGCTATGAAGCGCGCATCGTCGACGACGACATGACGGACCTTCCCGCCAACACGCCCGGCCGCCTCGCGGTGCGCGGCCCGACGGGCTGCCGCTATCTCGCGGACGAGCGCCAGACGAATTACGTGCGCGACGGCTGGAACCTCACCGGCGACACCTTCACCTGCGACGAGAACGGCCTCTATCGTTTCGTCGCGCGCGCCGACGACATGATCATCTCATCCGGTTACAACATCGGCGGGCCAGAGGTGGAGGCGGCCCTGCTCGCCCATCCCGCCGTCGCCGAATGCGGCGTCGTCGGCGCGCCCGATCCCGAGCGCGGCGAGATCGTCGCGGCCTATGTCGTGCTGAAGGATGGCAGCGCGACGACGACGCAGATGGCGAGCGCGCTGCAGGATCACGTGAAAGCGACGCTGGCGCCCTACAAATATCCGCGCGCGATTCATTTCGTCGACGCGCTGCCAAAAACCACGACCGGCAAGATTCAACGCTTCGTGCTGCGAGCCGAAGCGCGAAAGCAGGAGATTTGATGATGAAGATCGTGCAGCCCGAAGGCTGGCCGCGCCCGAAGGGCTATGCGAACGGCATTGTCGCGGAAGGCAAGATGCTGTTCATCGCGGGACAGATCGGCTGGAACGAAAATGAGCAATTCGAGAGCGACGACTTCGTCGCTCAGGTCGAGCAGGCGTTGAGAAACATCGTCGCTGTGGTGCAGGCCGGCGGCGGCAAGCCCGAGCACATTGCGCGCCTGACCTGGTACGTGACGGACAAGAAGGAATATCTGTCCCGGCTCGCCGACGTCGGCGCCGCCTACCGCCGCACGCTGGGGTCCGTCTTCCCCACAATGTCGCTGGTGCAGGTCGCGGCGCTCGTCGAGGACCGCGCGAAAGTGGAAATCGAGGCCACCGCCGTCATTCCCTGATCGCGCGCGATGCGCGAGAATGACGCATGTCGAGCGCCGACGCCTCATCTTCCCTAAAACTGTGGCTCGCCGGCGCGCGACCGCAGACGCTCGTCTTGTCGTTGACGCCGATCGCTGTCGGCGCGGCCTACGCGCAGGCGATCTTTCATCGCCTCGCCGTAATTCCAGTCATCGCGGCGATCATCTCGGCGGTCGCGATCCAGATCGCGACCAATCTTGCCAACGATTCCGCCGATGGCATGCGCGGCGCGGACGGCGCTGAACGACTCGGGCCGACGCGTCTCGTCGGCGCCGGCCTGATGTCGGCGGAGCGCGTGCGACGTGGCGCACTGTTCGCAAGCTTCGTCGCCGCACTCGCGGGCGCCGTGGTCGTCGCGTACGGCGGCTTTCCGATACTTGCCATCGGCCTCGCGTCGCTCCTCTGCGCCTGGGCCTATTCCTGGGGCCCCGCGCCGATCTCGGCGTCGCCCCTGGGCGAAATATTCGTCATTCTCTTCTTCGGCGTTGCGGCTTTCGCGGGCACGGTCTGGATCGCCGCGGATGCGATCGACACAACGGCGATCCTGCTCGGAATCGCCACAGGCCTGCCCGCCGCCGCCGTCCTCACCGTCAACAATCATCGCGACCGCGCGCAGGATGCGAAGAATGGACGACGCACACTCGCAATACTTGTCGGCGAGCGCGGAACGGTGCTGCTCTACGGATTCGAACTCGCTTCGGCCGCGCTCCTGGCGGGCTCTGCCCTCTGGACGCTGTCCCGGCTCGCCGCCCTAATCGCGCTCATCGGCGTCGCCACGGCTATCATGCGCGCCGCGATGCTCGCGCAGGCGCAGATCTCGCGTGCGCTCAACATGCATCTCATTGCCACTGTGCGTTTCCAGATCGCGCTGGCAGCCGGCGTCATCGCCTTGCTGCTCACGCTCCCGCGCGCATGAAAAAGCCCCGCCGCAAAAAGCGGCGGGGCCATATTCAATGCATTCGAGCGTCCGATCAGGCGTCGACCGTCTCCGCCACTTCCACGAATTCCGGAATCTGGTCGAAATTCATGTAGCGATAGACCTCTGCGCCCTTGCCCGCGAGACCGCCGACGGCGGCCATGTATTCGTCCATCGTCGGGATCTTGCCGAGCAGCGCGCCGACGGCGGCGAGCTCCGCCGACGACAGATAGACGCGCGTGTCGATGCCGAGACGGTTCGGGAAGTTGCGCGTCGAGGTCGAGAGCGCGGTCGAGCCCTTGCGGATCTGCGCCTGGTTGCCCATGCACAGCGAGCAGCCCGGCATTTCCATACGCGCGCCGGACTTGCCGAGGGTCGCGTAATAGCCCTCTTCGGTCAGGATATGCGCGTCCATCTTGGTCGGCGGCGCGATCCACAGGCGCGTCGGAATGTCCGACTTGCCGGCCAGAATCTTACCCGCCGCGCGGAAATGGCCGATGTTGGTCATGCACGAGCCGATGAAGACCTCGTCGACCTTGTCGCCGGCCACGTCCGACAGCGTCTTGATGTCGTCGGGATCGTTCGGGCAGGCGAGCAGCGGCTCCTTGATCTCGTTGAGATCGATCTCGAACACCGCCGCATATTCGGCGTCCGCGTCGGGCTGCATAAGATGCGGATCGGCGATCCACGCTTCCATTTTCGCGATGCGGCGCTCGAGCGAACGCTTGTCCTGGTAGCCCTGCGCGATCATCCACTTCATGAGCACGATGTTCGAGCGCATGTATTCGATGATCGGCTCCTTGTTGAGCCGCACGGTGCAGGCCGCCGCCGAACGTTCGGCGGAAGCGTCGGAGAGTTCGAACGCTTGCTCGACCTTCAGATTCGGCAGGCCCTCGATTTCCAGAATGCGCCCGTTGAAGACGTTCTTCTTGCCCTTCTTCTCGACCGTAAGTTCGCCGGTCTTGAGCGCGGCATGCGGAATGGCGTTGACGAGATCGCGCAGCGTGACGCCGGGCTGCATCTCGCCCTTGAAGCGCACGAGCACGGATTCGGGCATGTCGAGCGGCATCACGCCGGTCGCCGCCGCGAACGCCACCAGGCCCGAGCCCGCCGGGAAGGAAATGCCGATCGGGAAGCGCGTGTGGCTGTCGCCGCCAGTGCCCACCGTATCGGGCATCAGCAGGCGGTTCAGCCAGGAATGGATCACGCCGTCGCCCGGGCGCAGCGAAATGCCGCCGCGGTTGGAGATGAAGGTCGGGAGATCGCGATGCGTCTGCACGTCGACGAGCTTCGGATAGGCGGCCGTGTGGCAGAAGGACTGCATCACCAGATCGGCGGAGAAGCCGAGGCAGGCGAGATCCTTCAATTCGTCGCGCGTCATCGGTCCCGTCGTGTCCTGCGAGCCGACGGTCGTCATCTTTGGCTCGCAATACGTCCCCGGACGAATGCCCTTGCCCTCGGGCAGACCGCAGGCGCGGCCCACCATCTTCTGCGCGAGCGTGAAGCCCTTGCCCGTGTCCTTGGGCTGCGCGGGCATGCGGAACAGGGTGGAGGCCGGCAGGCCCAGCGCCTCGCGGGCGCGGGTGGTGAGGCCGCGGCCGATGATCAGCGGAATGCGGCCGCCGGCGCGCACTTCGTCGAAGATCACGTCCGACTTCACCTTGAATTCGGCGATCACGGCGCCGTTCTTCAGCGCCTTGCCGTCGTAGGGGCGCAGTTCGATGACGTCGCCCATTTCCATCTGCGAGACGTCGAGCTCGATCGGCAGCGCGCCCGCGTCTTCCATCGTGTTGTAGAAGATCGGCGCGATCTTGGAGCCCAGGCACACGCCGCCGAACTTCTTGTTCGGCACATAGGGAATGTCCTCGCCCGTGAACCACAGGACCGAGTTGGTCGCCGACTTGCGCGAAGACCCGGTGCCGACGACGTCGCCGACATAGGCCACCGGATTGCCCTTGGCGATCAGCTTTTCGAGCTGCTTCACCGCGCCGCGCACGCCCGGCTCGTCCGGCTCGATGCCGGGGCGCGGGTTCTTCAGCATGGCGAGCGCATGCAGCGGAATGTCGGGGCGGGTCGAGGCGTCGGGCGCGGGCGAGAGATCGTCGGTGTTGGTCTCACCGGAAACCTTGAACACCGTCAGCGTCATGGACTGCGGCACCTCGGGGCGCGAGGTGAACCATTCGGCGTCGGCCCAGGACTGCATCACGCCCTTGGCGGTGGCGAGGCCCTTGTCGGCCAGTTCCTTCACATCGTGGAAATAGTCGAACATCAGAAGGGTCTTCTTCAGACCCTCGGCGGCGACAGCGCCGACTTCCGAATCGGCCAGAAGCTCAATCAGCGGCTTGATGTTGAAGCCGCCGAGCATGGTGGCGAGCAGTTCGGTCGCGAGCTTGCGCGAAACCAGCGCATTCTTTTCCTCGCCCTTGGCGACCGCGTCGAGGAAGCCCGCCTTGATCCGCGCGGCGTCGTCGACGCCCGCCGGCACGCGATGCGTCAGGAGGTCGACCAGAAAGGCCTCTTCGCCGGCCGGCGGCTGGCGCAGCAGCGCAATCAGCCCCTCGGTCTGCTTGGCGGACAAAGGCAGCGGCGGAATGCCGAGCGCGGCGCGTTCGGCGACATGAGCGCGATAGGTTTCGAGCAGCGACATGTTTCGATCCTTCTTCTACCGGCAGGCATGATCATTTTTGCAGGCGTTTGGAACCCGGACCTTCGTCTCTGTCCGCAGCGGCCTTGCCTGGGCAGGTCATACACAAGTCCTCATCGCCGGGGCAAACACAAGCCCCGCCCCGCCGCTGTTCCGGCCGTATGGAGCGCGCCGTTCGGCGCCGCAAGTCCCATCACGCGCAAAAATGTGGCGCGGCGCCCTTGGAAGCGGCGGGACAGGAAACGGGGATCGACGAATTGGAGCGCCGCCGGCCGAACCCGCCGTCAGTGTCGCCTCAGTGCCTTTGATGTCGATGGTGGGCGCACTAGGGCTCGAACCTAGGACCCGCTGATTAAGAGGGAGAACGCACAGCGCGCGATTTCCGTGGCTTAGGAAAAATAAACGCCATTTGCGCCGATTTTGCGCCTTGCGCGCTGGTCGCCAGAGCAGGACTCGAACCTGCGGCCTCCCGGTTCGGAACCGGACGCTCTATCCTGTTGAGCTATCTGGCGGCTTGCCCGAGCGCAGCCAGCACCGCACGGCAGCGGCCACTGGACCCGGAACGTCAGTCTTTCCATTGATGTAGCGCCAGACCTGCGTGCGGTCGACGCCCAGATGCGTGGCGAGCGCGGATGACCACCCGCGCTCGCCAAACAGTTTGATGGCTGCCGCCTTAAGTTCTTCCGGCGACATTCTCGGCTTCCACAATGAAGCGGATCACGTTCTCCGACCAGCCGTCGATGTGCTGCCAGGGTCCATAGCCGACGCCGCGTTGCGCGGACGCCACGTTGATCATGTAGCCCCTGCCCTTCGGCGCCGGCAGCGCGCGAACCGGGTCGCCGTCGCTGCCCAAGATATGGCTGCCGCTGGCCTGCTCGTCGGTGATGACGATGATCCGGTCATAGTCGACCGTCTCGTTGATCCGCTGCACCGACGAAAACAGGAACGTTCCTCCTCGAGCGCCGTGGCCGGTGATGATTGCATCGACCCCAGCCATGCCGCGCCGCGGCGGATGCTCGACGACCTTGATCTGCTGCGGCCGGCCCCAGCCAGCGCCGGGCACATTCGGAGCGTTCTGCGAAGAGAACGAAAACACCCGCAGCGATTCCGCATGGATCACCGACGCCAGGGCCGCCGCAGCGTCCAGCCGCTTCATGTCCGACTTTGCCGACAACTGGTTTTCCATGGATCCCGACAGGTCAACGAGCACCACCGTCCGGCCGACAAGCCGCGGCGCCGTAGCGACGACCTCGCAGAGCGCGGCGTCAATTTCGGGCTCGAGCTGCGGGCACGCACGCGCGGCCGCCACAAACCTGAACGGCAGGACCCGCTCGGCGCCGCGCCGGGCGACGATCGCGCTGCGGACCAGATCCAGATCGCACCCGGCGTCGACCATGTTCCGAAGGTTTCGCAACAGGGCCAGATAACCCAGCTTTCCGTCGCGCAGGAGGCGCTCAAAGGTCGCCTTCTTGTCGCCACCCGTCGAAAGGCCGACCTCCCATGTGTCGGGCGTCACCAGCTGGCCGTCGACAAGGCGCTTCCACAGCGCGGCCTGCGCGTCGTCACGCGGCTTGGCGTGGCAAAGGAACAGCACGTCGCGGAGACGGACCGCGCCGGCGCGGTCGTACTTGGCCAGCGCGTATTCGTCGAACCGCTGGAATGCAGCGGCCAGACCACGCTTCATGGCTGCCGGGATCTTCTTCTTCACCGCCGAGGGCGCTACGTCGTTGACCTTGGCGTGGATTGCAAGGAGCTCGGCCAGTTCGTCGGCGCGCCTCACAGCGCCAACGATCGCCCGCTCGACCTGCGGCCCGCAGCCGCCTCGCTTCGCGAGGGCCGCGACCATCAGCAGCGGAACATGGCGCAGGTGCTGGAGGTTGCGCGCCTCGTCGATCATGGCGACGACCGCGTCGGGATCGGCCTGGCCGACAAGGTCGACGATGCGGGCGGCGATCGTCTGGCCATCCTCATAGAATTCGTCTTCCCAGAGCAGGCAAGACATGACCGAGCGGCGCAGCGCCTGTTCGGTCGACATGCGGGCGGCGGGCGCGCCTTCGAAGGTAAGTCCGCCGAACGGATATGCAGGCTTGGTGTTCAGACGCATCGGGCTCTCCTGTCAGAGCCTCGTGACGAACGGCAGGGCGAAGTGCTGGAACTTGCGGGCGCGGACTTGAGGGGGTCGAACCCTCAGCTTTCAGGCGAACCCGAAAGGTCATCCAGCGAAGTAACCGCACCCTACGCGAAGCACTCCGACCTGCCGGCCGGTTCAGCATAGCGGGGCCGGGCAACAGACGAGCCCGGCACGTTGCGTGCTCTACCCCTGAGCTACCGAATGTCCTGACGGACACCCGTGTTGGATTCGAACCAACGACCCCGCGCTCCCGAAGCGAAGTAACCGCACTCTACGGCACCGGCCCCGATATGCTGCCCCGGAACAAACGAGTGCGGTATCATCGTTTCAAGAGAAGTAACCGCGCTCTACGCCAGAGGCGACTCGCTTATGGCACGACATGTTGCAATTTGCAACGTCGCATTTACGGCGACGGCGTCACGTCAATCGTCGGGCCGGTCAGGAACAGCTCGTCGGCCGCCGCCACCATCTGGCGACGCTCGGCTCGGGCTGCGTCGTCGCGGAACAGATGGCCATAGGTGTCCATCGTCAGCTGAACGGATTCGTGGCCCATGTGCTCCTGCAGCGCCTTCAGCTGCATGCCGCCTTCGATCATCATCGAGGCGTGGAAATGCCGCAAGGCGTGCACCGTGAACTGGGTGTCGTGCCGCAGCAGGCCGGGGGCGGTTTCCTCTCTGGAAGCGAACCCAAGATCCCGGAGCAGCGGCAGCCAGTAGCGCCGATAAATATTCTGGGGGCCGACGGGCTTGTCGCTTTCGTTGCCGAAGAGAAAATCACGCGCGGTGCCGACGGCCAGCCACGCCTCCAGATCCGCGCAAAGGCTGTCGGACAGTTCGACGTCGCGGTAGGCGGCGGCGGACTTGCACGGGCCGATATTGTTGGATTCGTCCGCGCGCTGGCGGACGGTGAAAATCTGGCGGCGCAGGTCGAGCGCGGCGACCGGCGCGCCTCGAGCCTCGGACAGGCGGACCCCGGTGCCGACCAGGAAGCGGACCAGCGTGTAGAACCAGATCGCGCGCGGGCGCTCGATGTACGGACGCACGGACATTTCGACGCCTCGACGGGCGAAACGACCGGTCGGCGCCGCCCACTCCTTGGCGCGCGTGAGGAGCGCCTGCGCCTCTTCCTTCGTCGGAATCGTCACCCGCTCCTTGTGGCGGCCGGCGTTGACGAGCCGGACCGACGAGCAGGGATTGACGCCAAGGCGCTCGTCGGCGATCGCCTCGCGGCAAACCGCAGAGAGGACGCCGATGGTCTTCTTCGTCAGCGACCGCGACCGGCCGGCTCCAAGCATGTCGACGTCGCGGAACTGCTTCACGCGGCCCGGCGTCAATTCCGTCAGCTTGAGCGCGCCAAGCGCGGGCTGCACATGCCTTCGGGCGATCGTCTTGTAGACGCGCAGCGTATGCGGCTCGACGGCCTCTCGGCCGCCACGCCCGCGCTCGCACGCTTCCAGCCATCGGTCGATGGCTTCGCCGACGGTCAGCGTGTCCGGCGTATAACTGCCGTCGCGGATGGAGCTCGTGACCGTACGCGCGAATTCATCAGCGGCGCGCTTGCCCCCCTGCGCCTTGCTGAACTGCTTGCGCCGGCGCTTGCCCGACCGGTCGACATAGTTGACCAGCCACGCTTCCGAGACATCGCCGGTGGTGGGATTGGTCCAGGTTCTTTTCGTCGGCTTCGGCACGGGGCGATTCCATGCGCCTTCAAAATCAGCGGGGCTTACGTTATACTGCGCGCCTGCAGACTCGCCTAGGCCTCACACGGCAAAAATCCCCTGCCCGGCGGGCGCCGGACAGGGGCTGGAGTATGGACCTATGACCGTCGCTGAACTGATCGAGAAGCTGCGGGAGCTGCCGCCCGGGATGGTCGTCGCCTGTCACGCTGGCGATGCGTCTGGATACTTGCGGACCAAAGGGGTGCGAACTGTGCGGGTCCGCAACTATCGCACGTCGGACAAGGGGTGGCGCGGCAATTTCGATGATGCCCAGCGCATAGAGGAAGATCGCGCGAGCGGCGCCCCCTTCACGGTGGCGCTGATCACGGCTTCCTGAAACGGAAAATCCCGTGCCCGGCCGAGCCGGACAGGGGCTGGAGGATAAGATGGAAGCGCCGAAGCTATTCGATCCGCGAGATCCAGATCAGCGGGAAGACGACCCTTCGACATGGAAGCCGAGCAATAATCCGGCGCTCATCCTCCGGGACATAGGACGCCTAATGGGCGGCGTTGCAGATGGTTTCGATGAGTGGGTAAAGCGGCAGGCCGACTATTGCGAGCAGATGGTCACTTCACCACCCGCAGATGATCGCGCTTCGGCGGATCCGGCGGACCGCTCTGCCCAGCCTTCGCATGATCGACAAGGCTGACGATCTGATGCACACGGCGCCGCGCCCGTAGGGCATCGGTTGCCGGATTGCGGGTCATCCGTGCTTCAGCAGGCTTGTGACTGCCGCCGTGATCGCACCGACCACCAGCAGGATTGTCCCCGTGATCACCTGCCAGATGCGTTGCGACGATTTTTCGCGCAGATCCTTCTCGCTGTCGAATTCTGTCGACAGTTTGGCGAAGCGGACGTTCGCCTCGTGCATTTCGGCCATCAGCTTTTCGTAGTCGGCGCGCGTGGGGACCTCGCGCACGGCGGCGATGAAGTCGCTGGCGACCTTGGTCATGGCGCCGATCGCGTTCATTCGCTCGACGATGAGCTCCTGCTGTGCGGCCATCTTCGTAAGCACAGCGCCGGACCTTTCGCGGTCCTCCTCGGCTTTTTCGGCATGGCGCCGAATTTCCTCGACAGTGTGTTCCAGGACGGCGAGCCGGGAGGGCAGGTCGGCAGTGTCTTGCGGCATGTCTAACCCACCGATCTGTTAGAGTTGCGTGCGCATTCTACGTCAGCCATCCCGGATTCACCCTCAGTCAGTAGCTTGGGCAGTGCTGGGCTGCCCTGTTATTTGATCTATCGCAAACCGCGGCAGGCGCGCGCCTCGCTGTCGAACTGGAATAGCCGCTTCACGACGGCAACGACCTCGCCATCACGGGCCAGTCGCTCGACCAGAACCGCCGCCCTGTCGAGTTCGGAAGGCGTCATGTTCTTCGGGCAGACCTTGGCGATCTGCGCTTTGATTTCGGCGAGCCGCGCCTCCTTTGTTGAGGCTTCCGTCTTAACCGCTGCGACCGGCTCCGCGATCTGCTGCTGCGCGCTCGTGCAGGCGCCGAGCAAGATCGGCAGCGTCATCGGGAGGAGGAGGTAGATCGGCGCGCGCATTGGCAATTTCCGTGATAGCTGCCTGAGTTTCATTTGCGGCTTCGGCCGCGGCGGCGCGCTCATGCGCCGCATTGGCGTCGGTGCGCGCCGCTGCTGTCTCGCGCGCACCGAACCAATTCTTGAAGAAGGCGCCGAACAGCGCCTCCAACAGAGCTGCGACCCACGTCATGGCGCAGGGGCAGCGGGAGCCGCCGGCACCACGGGCGCGGACGCCTGCAGGATGCCGATATTGCCGAGGATCATTTCGGCGGCCTTCTCGGGCGTGATCCCGAAGCGCTCGAGGGCGTCCGGCACCTTCGCCATCAGAAGGTCCACACCCTCTTTGACCAGCGGGTGCTTGACGTCGAACGACAGATTGGACACCGGACCGTCGATCTTGGCGAGAACCATGCCGGCCGCGTTCATCGCCGCGTCCTGCACACGCTTTCGCGCGTCTGCATCCAATTCGATGCCGGTCTTCGTCTTGAGCAGCCTCGTTGCATAGGCGAGAGCGACTGCGACCACAACCGCGACGAAGCTCTGGATGGCGGGCTCGACGAGCGCCTTGAAGAGCGGGCCGACGTGAACGACGGTGTCGTCGCCGGCAAATGCAGCAGAGATCATCAGGCCGAGCGCAAGACAGGCGAGCGGCAACGCGAGGGCGAACGCGGCGAGACGTCGCCGCGCTTCGAAGTAGGTTTTCATGGTCTTCTCCTGATGGTTGCCCGCCCCCGGCCAGGAGGTCTCGCGCGGCTCACCGGGGGCGGGCGGACTGGCCGCGCGATTACTGTGCGCCGATCAGGCGGCGTCGAAGGTCGTCGGCGTGAAGTCGACGAAGTAGAAGCCGCCGAGCTCGAACTGCTCGAACGCCTTCTTGTTTGTGATCGTCATCTTGATCTGGCCTTGCGGCGTCGCCTTCGACCACTGGCGGTTGACGCCGTTCTCTTCCCAGACCGGCGCGAGCGTCACTTCGGCGCAGAACAGATCCTTCTGCGTCGGGTGATGGCCCAGATGAATATGGTTGATGGCGGTGACGATGAATTTGCAGCGGACCATTTCGGTCTTCTCCTTCATGATGCTCGCGGACCCGGCGAGCGCGGGGTTCATTGACCGCAGGGGCCCTTGGTCATGGCGCAGCCGATGGTGAACTTGGCCGCCGTTCGCGCCGCCTCGCACCCGGCCATGCTGAAGGCCGCCACCAGCAACAGGGCGATGAAGATCGCGCGCTCGCCTGTCTGCATTGGATCACGCTCCGACTTTCGCCAGCAGCACGGCTGCCGCGACGACGATGAGGGGAAGGCAGGAAAAGAGG
>JAGRKN010000198.1 GCA_020442275.1 Rhodoblastus sp.
GGCCAGATGAACGAGCCGCCCGGCGCGCGGTGGCGCGCGCCCATGACGGCGCTCACGGTCGCCGAATATTTTCGCGACGAGCGGCACATGAACGTCCTGCTGCTGGTCGACAACATCTTCCGCTTCGTGCAGGCGGGCGCGGAAGTGTCCGGACTGCTCGGCCGGGCGCCGTCGCGCGTAGGGTATCAGCCGACGCTGGCGAGCGAGGTCGCCGCCCTCCAGGAACGCATTGCTTCCGTCGGCGCAGCCTCCATCACCGCGATCGAAGCAGTTTACGTCCCGGCCGATGATTTCACCGATCCGGCGGTCACGACCATCTCGACGCATGTCGACAGCATGGTCGTGCTGTCGCGCGGCATGGCGGCCGAAGGCATGTATCCGGCCATCGATCCGATTTCGTCCTCCTCGGTCCTGCTCGATCCGCTCGTGGTCGGCGAGGAGCATGTGCGGGTGGCGACCGAAACGCGGCGCGCGATCGCGCACTTCCAGGAATTGCGCGATGTCATCTCGCTCCTCGGAGTCGAGGAGCTGAGCGCGGAGGATCGTCGCATCGTCGCGCGCGCGCGTCGCTTGCAGCGCTTCCTCACGCAACCCTTCATCGTCACCGAGGCCTTTACCGGGATGAAGGGCCAGTCGGTCGCCACCGCCGACACGATCGCCGGCTGCAAGGCGATCCTGAGCGGAGAATGCGACGACTGGGATGAGAGCTCGCTCTACATGGTCGGCGATATCGAGGAGGCGCGCGCCAAGGAGCGCGCCTCGCGCACGAGGACGAAGGTTCCGGCATGAGCGCGCTACGCCTGCGGATCACGACTCCCTCCGCCATTCTGGTCGATACCGATGATGCGCGCGCGGTTCGCGCGGAAGACGTCAGCGGCGGGTTCGGCCTGTTGCCGGGCCATGCGGATATGCTCACCGTTCTGACCGATTGCGTCGTGCGCTGGCGCGACGGATCCGACCGAGAATTCTTCTGCGCCGTGCGCTCGGGCGTGCTGACGGTCGTCGGCGGCGCCCGCGTCGAGATTGCCTGTCGTCAGGGACTGGCAGGCGACGATCTGCCCAGATTGCGCGCGCGTGTCGTAGCGATGCGCGAGGAAGAGGCCGAGGCCGGGCGTCGCGTCAAGGTCGAGCAGACCCAGCTTCGCGCGCGCGCTGTGCGCCAGCTGATGCGCTATCTCCACCCGACCGCGGACGCCGCGCCACCACCGGAGGCAGGTCCGTGAACGCGCCGCGCGAGGCTCAGGACAAGCTCGCCGAAGCCGCCGTTCGCGCGGCCGAGCGTCTCGAAGAGGGCAAACGCCATCCAGAGCCCTCGCTTGGCGCGCGTCTCGGCCAGATCGGAATTCTGGGCTGGACGACCATCGTTCCGATTCTCGCGGGCCTCATGCTCGGCCGCTGGCTGGATCGTTTCTTCGGCGCCCGGATCATGTTCGCCGCCGCATTTCTTTTCGTGGGCGCGGCGGTCGGCTTGTGGGCGGCCTGGCGATGGATGCAACGGACGACGCCATGATCGATCATCTTCGCGGCAATCTCCCGGAACAGGCGACGATCGGCGTCGCGGTGGGGCTGGTTTGCGGCCTCGTCTATTTCGGCCTGCTCTGGCGCAACGCCCAGCTCTTCGTCGACGGGCGCGCGGCGGCCGCCGCCGCAATGCAGATCGGGCGGCTCGTCGCCGCAGCATTCATCCTTTACGCCGTTGCGCATCTGGGCGGCGTCGCGCTCATCGGCGCCCTTGCTGGCATAGTTCTCGCGCGGGAGATTTTGACGCGGCGATGGGGGCCTCAGCGATGATCCGCTCGCCGCTCACGCTCGAGCCCCTGTTCCACGTCGGGCCCGTCCCGGTCGCGGCTCCCGTTCTCGTCGCCTCCGCGATCGTGCTCTCGCTTGGCGCGGGCGCACGGTTCGCGAGCCGGCGGTTTGCCCTGCGGCCATCGCGACTGCAGGCGACGATCGAATTGTTCGTTACCGCGGTCGACGAACAGATCAAGGGCGTGATGCAGGCGGATCCCGCGCCCTATCGCGCATTGATCGGCACGATCTTCCTCTTCGTCCTCGCCGCCAACTGGACGTCGCTGATTCCTGGCGTCGATCCGCCGACCGCGCGCCTCGAAACGGACGCCGCTCTTGCCTTCATCGTCGTCTGCGCGACGATCGGTCTCGGCGTTCGCGCGCGCGGATTGCGCGGTTATCTCGCCACATTCGCCGAGCCGAGCTGGGCCATGATCCCGCTCAACGTCGTCGAACAGATCACCCGCGCCTTCTCTCTCGTCATCCGCCTGTTCGGTAACGTGATGAGCGGCGTGTTCGTCGTCGGCATCGTCCTGTCCCTGGCTGGCCTGCTCGTGCCGATTCCCCTCATGGCGCTCGATCTGCTGACGGGCGCAGTACAGGCTTACATTTTCGCGGTCCTGGCGACCGTCTTCATCGGCGCGGCAGTCGGCGAAGGCGGCGGCCAGCGCGCGTCCACCCCGAACGGAGACGGGAATGAACAACATTGAAATCGTCAGCATCATCGCAGCGGCCTTCTC
>JAGRKN010000199.1 GCA_020442275.1 Rhodoblastus sp.
ACTACGATGCCAGACGAGATATGCGTGATGCGGATCGCCGATTCCGTCTTGTTGACGTGCTGGCCTCCGGCGCCGCCGTAGCGCAGGGTGTCGATGCGCAGGTCGGATTCGTTGATGGCGACGTCGACTTCCTCGACCTCCGGCAGGACGGCGACCGTGGCGGCAGAGGTATGGATTCTCCCTTGGGTCTCCGTGGCAGGAACCCGCTGCACGCGATGAACGCCCGACTCGAATTTCATTCTCGCGAAAACGCCGCGGCCGGAAATTTCGGCGATGATTTCCTTGTAGCCGCCCATCGTGCCTTCGCTGGCGGAAACGAGTTCGGCCTTCCAGCCATGCGCCTCGGCGTAGCGGACATACATGCGGAAGAGATCGCCGGCGAAGAGGGCGGCTTCGTCGCCCCCGGTGCCGGCGCGGATTTCGACGATGGCGCTCTTCTCGTCGTCGGCGTCCTTCGGGAGCAGTGCGACCTGGAGGTCCTTCTCGGCCTTTTCAAGCCGTTCGCCGGCTTCCGCGCGCTCGACTTCGGCCAGTTCGCGCATGTCCCTGTCGAGCGCGGGATCGGCCAGCATGGCGTCGAGGCCCGACACCTCGTCGGCGATGCCCCGATACATGCGGATCGCGACGACGACGTCCTCCATCGACGCAAGTTCCCGCGAGAGCGCGACATAGGTCGCGCCGTCTGCGCCTTCGGCGAGTTTCGCGCCGATCTCGTCGTGGCGGCGCAGGATGATGTCGAGCTTGTCGCTGGGTATCATGGATGGCGCCTCTTCGCGCCGGGTCGAGCCTCTTTGAGCGCCGGTATTGACCGGGGAGGGGCAGGACTGCAAGGGGTAAAGCCTGCAAATCCGGGGGGATTGTCCAATGAGACTGCTGCGGCTGGCGCTTTTCGCTCTGCTTCCGATTGTCGGCGCCGCATCAGCCCTCGCGGCGGAAAAGACCATCTCCGTCTCCGGGCCGGGCTGCGACTACAAGATCAGATTCGATCCGGCGAAGGTCGACGAGCGCAAGCTGAAGGACACGGCCAATGTGGTTCTCGGCGAGGGGCTCGCAAATCCGAACTTCGCCGTCCACGACAAGAGCCAAGTGTATACAGAGGCCTTGATCAGGGCTGATTACGAAAATTGCATCGCCCCCGCAAAGCCGCTTCGCGCCCAGACGTATCTCGACATGCCTGGCCTCGCGGACCTGCGCGCGCGGCGTCTGGAACAGATCGCCGAAACCTGCGCGTTCGACCGCATCAAGGGCCGCGCGCTCCTGGCCGGCGCCTCGGCGCGCATTCTCCTCGAGTTTCAGCCTGCGGCGCAGGCGTGCGCGCGATTGATCGAAAAGGCCGACGATCCCGCAGGGTTGCGACCGGTCTGGCGCGAGCTCGTGAAGAAGCGCTGCATCGACAACGGCAATCCCGCACAATGCCGCAAGAACGGTCTGGCGCTGGAGGGGACCAAGGACGCCGACCGGCTGATCCGCGCCGATGTGATCAGCCATGACTGGTCGAACTGCGCGATCGGCTTTCTGAAGCTCAACGCCGATCAGGCGAGGGACGACGCCGTGCGCGCCGATCTCGCCAAGAGATTCCGGAAGAGGTTCAGGACGAAGGAAATCTGCGAGGACGGCTGATCAGAGCTGCACGCCCCTCGCTTCCGCAAAAGCGCGCAATTGTTCGCGAAGCGGCTGGCGGTCGTCTCCCTGGTCGATCATCGGCGCCAGGAATTCGGCGATTTCCTTGAGATTGGCGCTGAGTAGCGTCGCCTTGACCGGGCCGATCGAGGTCGCGGACATGGAGAGCGAGCGGTAGCCGATGGCCGCCAGCGCCAGCGCGTCGAGCGGCTTGCCGCCCATCTCGCCGCACAGGGTTACTGGCGTGCCCGTCAGGCCGCCCGCCTCCGCGATCGCGCGCAAGGCGCGCAGGGCGGGCGGCGAGAGCGGATCGAAGCGCGAGGCGACGCGCTTGTTGTCGCGGTCGGCGGCGAAAAGATACTGGATGAGGTCGTTCGAGCCGACCGAGAGAAAATCCGCGCGCGCGCAGATGGCGCCGAGCTCCCAGAGCAGCGAGGGCACTTCCACCATCACGCCGAGCTTGAGCGGTTCGGGCGTCGAGTAGCCGTGCTTCTTCAGCCAGGAAACCTCGTGCATGGCGACTTCGCGCGCGGCCTCGAATTCCTTGATGGTCGCCACCATCGGGAACATGATCCGCAATTCGCGGCCGGCGCCCGCCTTCAGCATGGCGCGCAATTGCTGGCGCAAGAGCCCAGGCCGGTCGAGGCCGATGCGGATCGCGCGCCAGCCGAGCGCCGGATTTTCCTCGTCGACCTTCGCCATGTACGGCAGGACCTTGTCCGAGCCGATGTCGAGCGTTCGAAAGGTGACGGGCCGGTCGGGCACGGCCTCGAGCACGGCGCGGTAGAGCGCCTCTTGCTCGCCGGCGCGCGGGAAGCGGGCGGCCAGCATGAATTGCAGCTCGGTGCGGAACAGGCCGATCGATTCCGCCCCGGTCTCGGCGAAATGCTGGGTGTCGATGATCAGGCCGGCGTTCATGTGCATCTTGATCTTCACGCCGTCCCTGGTCACGGCGGGCACATCGCGCAGCCTGATGTACTGCTCCTGCCGGCGGGCGCGCAGCCGCGCCTTCTCGGCATAGGCGGCCTCGACGTCGTGCCCGGGGCGCACCTGAATGTCGCCGGTCGAACCGTCGACGATGATCGCGTCGCCGGTCTCGACGAAATCGGTGATGTTGGCGACGTCGCCCACAGCGGGAATGCCGATGGCGCGCGCCACGATCGCGACATGGCTCGAGGCGCCGCCCTGTTCGAGCACGAGGCCGCGCAGCTTGGAACGGGGATAGTCGAGCAGCGCCGCCGGACCCATGGAGCGCGCCACCAGAATGGCGTTGTCGGGCAGGATTTCGCGCGCGACGACATAATCCGCGCCGGTCAGCTTGTGCAGCAGGCGGTTGGCGAGATCGTCGAGATCGTGCAGGCGCTCGCGCAGATAGGGGTCAGTCTGGCGCTGCAGTTTCGCGCGCGCGTCGTTCTGCACGCGCTCGACGGCGGCTTCCGCCGTCAGGCCGGTCTGGATCGCCTCGGTCAGGCGACGCATCCAGCCGCGATCGTTGGCGAAGACGCGGACGGTCTCCAGCACTTCGCGATGCTCGCCGGCGCCGAGACGGTCGCCACGCGCGATCAGCGTGTCGATCTCGTCGCGAAGCGCCTGCACGGCGTCCTCCAGACGGCGGCTCTCGGTCTTGGCGTCCTCGGCCACGATCTGCTTGATGACGACGCGCGGCTCGTGCAGCACGACATGGCCGAGCCCGATTCCGTCGGCGATGGCGGAACCCTTGACCGCGACCGGGCGGCGCAGCGCGGTCTCGTCGCCGGGCAGGGCGATCGCCTGCAAGTCGCCGGATGCGATCATCTCGGCGAGCAGCATGGCGGTCGTCTGGAGCGCCTCGACCTCTTCGTCGGTGTAGATGCGCCGCGCGCGGTTCTGGACGACGAGAACGCCGAGCGTATTGCCGCCGCGCAGGATCGGCACGCCCAGGAAGGAATGGTAGATCTCTTCGCCCGTCTCCGGCTTGTAGGAGAAGGCCGGGTGCGATTGCGCATCGGCGAGCGCGAGAGGCTCGGCGGATGTGGCGATGAGGCCGACGAGGCCCTCGGTCGCGCGCATGGTGGTGAGGTGCACCGCCTCGCGGTTTAGACCTTCGGTGGCGTAGAGTTCGAGCCTGTTGTCGGCGCGCAGCACGTAGACCGAGCAGACCTCGGCGACCATGTTGGCGGCGATGTGGATCACGATCTTGTCGAGGCGCGCCTGCGGGCTCACCGGCTCCGCCATGACTTCGCGGAGCCGGCGCAGCAGGAGGCGAGGTCCGCCGAGTGCGCTGCGCATCGTATCGTGTTCCGTTGGGCGGACGCCCGGATGAATGGGCGAGCCACATGCCCGACCACAGCCCGACTACTAGCAGGAAACGGGCCGCAGGCGACGGTCGGGGCGACTCGCCTCGCCCCTATTTACGCGATATCGACCGGGCAGGCGAGGCGGCAGGGACCCGAAGGTCAGGCCTTGTCGAGGCCGTAGAGCGAGTGCAGCGTGCGGACGGCGAGCTCGGTATAGGCGGCGTCGATCAGGACCGAGAACTTGATCTCGGATGTGGTGATCGCCCTGATGTTGATGCCCTTTTCCGACAGCGCCCTGAAAGCGCGCGCGGCGACGCCGGCGTGGCTGCGCATGCCGATGCCAATGGCCGAAACCTTCACCACGTCGGTCGCGCCGGCGATCGAGGCGAAGCCGACGGCCTCCCTCGCCTTTTCCAGCACGGCGCGGGCGCGCTCGTAGTCGGCGGCCGGCACGGTAAAGGTGATGTCGGTCGTCGCCTGATCGTCCGAGACGACCTGGATGATCATGTCGACGTTGATATTGGCGTCGGCCAGCGGCACGAAGATGGCCGCCGCCACGCCCGGCTTGTCGGCCACGCGGCGAAGGGTGATCTGCGCCTCGTCGCGGGAAAAGGCGATGCCGGTGACAACCTGGGCTTCCATAATGTCCTCCTCGGCGCAGATCAGCGTGCCGGACTGGGGATTTGCGGGATCGTCGAAGGAGGAGCGCACATAGGTCGGCACCTTGTGCACCATGGCGACCTCGACGGATCGAACTTGCAGGACCTTCGCGCCGAGCGAGGCCATTTCCAGCATTTCCTCGAAGGCGACCTTGTCGAGGCGCTTGGCCTTCGGGACGATGCGTGGATCGGTCGTGTAGACGCCGTCGA
>JAGRKN010000200.1 GCA_020442275.1 Rhodoblastus sp.
CGCGGCCGCTTCTTCGGGGCCGCCGCGCACGACCTGCGCCAGCCGCTGCACGCCATGGGCCTTTATCTCTCGTTGTTGCGTGACGATCCCGGCGCCGCCGACCGCGAAAATCTCTTGGATAGTCTCGCCGCCTGCGCGGCCAGCCTCGATACGCAGTTCAACGCCATCATGGGCGTGCAGGAAACGAGCGCGCTGATTTCGCGCGCGAAGGCGGAGCCGACTTCGCTTACCGTTCTGTTCGAACGTCTGGCCGTTCAGGCGCGCCCGAAGGCGGCGGAAGCCGGTCTGAAATTGCGCGTCGCGCCCACCTCGCTGGCGGCGGATGTCGCGCCGGACATTCTCGAGCGCGTGCTCAACAATCTCCTGTCCAACGCGCTGCGGTACACCAAAAAGGGCGGCGCGCTCATCGGCGCGCGCCGGCGCGGCGGCCTCGTCGTCGTCGAAATCGTCGACACCGGCGCGGGCATACCGCGCGAGCGCCACGCCGACATTTTCGAGGACTTCCTCCAGCTCGACAATCCCGAACGCAATCGCGCGCGGGGCTTCGGTCTCGGCCTCGGCATCGTCAAGCGCCTGTGCGAGGGCATGGGCTGGAGGATTGAATTATGCTCCGAGGTCGGGCGCGGGTCACGCTTCTCGGTCCTAGTCCCTGCCGCGCGCGGGGCGCCGGCGATGCAGCCTGCGCCTGCGATTGCGACGACCGCGCCCTCGGCGTTGCGAGGGCGACGTGCGCTCGTCGTGGACGACGACGCCCGCGTGCGCGACGCCATGCGAAAACTGCTCGCCCGCTGGGGCGTCGAGGCTGAGTTCTGTGAGGACGGACATGCCGCCTTCGCGATTCTCGCCGCGAGCGATCCCGCGACACGCTGGCATGTGGTGATCGATTATCGTCTCGCCGGGACCGAAACGGGCCTCGATCTCGCCGGACGTATTCGTGCGCGCTTCGGCGAGCGCGCAAATTGCGCGCTCGTCACCGGCGAAGTCGACGAGGCGCTCGACCAGCGCGCCGCCGCGCAGGACATTCCCGTCTTGCGCAAGCCGGTCGAACCCGCGCGCCTGCGCGCGCTGCTCGCGCGCTGATCACCAGCAGGCTTCGAGAACTTGTAGCGCATCGTCGACCGTATCGATGCGCACGGGATTGGTGCGCACCCACTGGTTGGCGAGCGACTTTTGCGCGAGTTCGGGAAAGCGGCTCTTGTCCGGCAAGACATCGCGCAGGCGCGTCGGCAGACCGAGCGACGCGATCAAGGCGCGCACGCCTTCCGGCGCGTCGCTTGCGCCCAGCGCCTCCGCGATGCGCGTCTGCTGCGCGGCCGTGGCGGCGTGGTTGAAGGCGAGCACGCCCGGCAGCAGGATGCAGGAGGTAATGCCATGCGGCGTGCCATAGGCGCCGCCCAGCACATGGCCCATGCCGTGGCTCGCGCCATAGTCCACGCGATTGATCGAGCCCGCCGCGAGCCAGACGCCGAGCTGGCAGTCGAGCCGCGCGTCGAGATTGGCGGGATCATTGCGTGTGAGAGGCAGCGCCTTGGCAAAGCGCCGCAAAGCCTCGAGTCCGCAGGCGTCGGTCAGCGGCTGCGCATTGATCGAACAGATGGCTTCCACCGCATGATCGACCGCGCGCACCCCGGTCGAGAGCCAGAGTTTCTCGGGCGTATGCACGGTCACGGCGGGATCGAGCACGACGACGACCGGGCACACGCCCGGCGCGGTAAACCCCTGTTTCACGCCGGCCGCGCGGTCCGTGCAGCCGCCGAGGTCGCTGAATTCCGCGCCCGACAGCGTCGTCGGCACGGCGATCTGGCGCACCTTGCCCATTGGAACCGACGGCACGAAGCGCGAACCATCCGCGTTTACCCGCACGTGCCAATTGTCGAGGTCTTTCTCGGTCTCCACGCCGACCTCCAGGCAGAGCAGGGCGACCTTGACCGTGTCGATCGGCGTGCCGCCGCCGATCGTGACGACGAGATCGGCGCCCGTCTCGCGCAGGCGGCGAACCAGCGCGATCACGCTCTCGCGTGGCGTATGCTCCTCGCATTCGTCGAACAGGCCGGCGAAGCGTTCGCCGAGAGCCGCCGCAATGTTCGTCACGACATCGGTCTCGTGGCTGAGCGAGCGGCCCGACACGATGAAGACGCGCGAGGCCCCGCGCGCGTTTGCCTGCTGCGCCACGACCTCCGCGGCCGGCCGCCCGAAAATCACCTTCTCCTGCGCGATGTAGCGATATTCGCCGATTTGCATGTGTCCCGCCTCCCTTTCTTTCCCATTTGCCACGGACCGCTGACCCGCTACAAATCTGCCCTCAAGAGCCGGAGACCGGCCAAACTGATACGGGAGAAAATCGAATGTCGTCCGTCAATGCGCCCGCCCTTCACCGCAGCACGATTTCGGACGGGCTGCGCCGTTCGGCGATGAAGTTTCGCGGGCGCGCCGCGCTGACATTCGCCGGACGCACATGGTCGTTCGCTGATATCGACGAGGCGGCCGGCCGTGTCGCCCATCGTCTGGCGGGCATGGGCCTGAAGAAAGGCGACCGCGTCGGCGCCTATGCCAAGAATTCGGACGCCTATCTCATGCTGTGGCTCGGCTGCGTCCGCATCGGCCTCGTGCATGTGCCGATCAACTATGCGCTGACCGCGGGCGAACTCTCCTACATTCTCGATCAATCCGGCGCGAAGGCCTTGTTCCATGATCCCGATCTCGCTCCGACCGTGGATGTCGTGCGCAAGACCGCGAAGGTCGAGCATTACGGCCTGATCCGTGGCGGCGACGGCGATATTCTCGCGAGCGCGCTCGACAAGGCAGGCGCCCGCATCGATGAATCCGATTGCATCGACGGCGATCCCGCGCAGATGTGCTACACGTCGGGTACGACGGCCGCGCCCAAGGCGGCCGTCATGTCGCATCGCGCCTATGTCGCGGAATATCTGGCCTGCGCGATCGAGCTGGAATTTTCGAGCGGCGACGTCGCGCTCGCCGCGCTGCCGCTCTATCACACCGCGCAGATGCACGCCTTCACCATGCCGCAGATGATGGTCGGCGCGGTGACGCATCTGATCGAAAGCCCGGTTCCAGATGTCGTGCTCGAACTGATCGAGCGGCTGAAGATCACCTCTTTCTTCGCGCCGCCGACGGTGTGGATCAGCCTGCTGCGCCATCCCGATTTCGAGAAGCGCGACTTGCGTACGCTGAAAAACATCTACTATGGCGCCTCCATCATGCCGGTGCCGGTGCTGCAGGAATTGCGCGAAAAACTGCCGGGCGTGCGCTTCTACAATTGCTATGGGCAGACCGAGATCGCGCCGCTCGCCACCATCCTGAAACCGGAAGAGCACGATGATCGCCCGGCCTCCGCCGGCCGCGCGATCATCACCGTGCAGACGCGCGTGGTCGACGAGGAGATGAACGATTGCGCGCCCGGCGTTCACGGCGAAATCGTGCACCGCTCGCCGCAATTGCTCGACGAATATTACAACAAGCCCGAGGAGACGGCCGAGGCCTTCGCCGGCGGCTGGTTCCATTCCGGCGATGTCGGCTATTTCGACGAGGAAGGCTATCTCTTCGTCGTCGACCGCGTGAAGGACATCATCAAGTCCGGCGGTGTCGTGGTCGCAGGCCGCGAGGTGGAGGAGGCCTTGTTCAAGCATCCCTCCGTGTCCGAGGTCGCCGTCGTCGGCCTGCCCGACCCCAAATGGATCGAGGCGGTGACCGCGATCGTGGTGTTGAAACCCGGCCATGCCGAGGACGAAGCGGGTCTCATCGCCCATGCCCGCGAAATCCTTGCGCCGTTCAAGGTGCCGAAGAAGGTCATCTACGTGCAGAACCTGCCGCGCAATACGGCGGGCAAGCTGTTGAAACGCCAGTTGCGCACGGAGTTCGCGGATTAGGATGAAACGAATTCCGCGCCGTCATTGCGAGGAGCGGAGCGACGAGGCAATCCATCCCCGAGACTGGATCATTGTCCGGGGATGGATTGTTTCGCTCCGCTCGCAATGACGGCGTGGTTTCAAGTCAGTCCAGCACCCGCGGCGCCAGCGCGTCGATCAATCCATTCCGCTCTGTGCGGCATGCGGCGAGTTCCGCGCGCGCCAGCTCGGCGGTCGTCCGATTCGAGCCCATGCCGACCAAGCCCGCCAGCGCGCTCGCGATCGCCAGCAACAACATGGGCGTGGAGCGCGCGAGCCCGATCAGCAACGCGAGAAACAGTGCGGCGGCCAGTGCGACGGCGAGACGCGATAGCATGATCGCCTTGCGGCAGGATTCGATCCGGTCGCGCAATTCGTCCATCCGCGCTTCGAGCCGCTCGATCTCGGCCTGCGCAGCATCGTGGCTCGCGTCCGGCGCATCGCCGTCATCCGCGAAAAACTCTTGCCTTTCTCGATCCATCGCGCAGTTTGTCGCCGCAACCTTCGAAGAACGAGGACGCGCCAGCGTCCAAGCAGGAAACCTCAGGAGTCCGACATGATCGCCGTCGTCGCCACAATCAAGACCAAGCCCGGCCAGGGCGCCGAATTCGAGGCGGTCGCCAAGGAGCTCGCCGCGAAGGTGAACGCCGAGGAGCCCGGCTGCAAGCTCTACCAGCTCTGCAAGGCGGCCGAACCCGACACCTACGTCTTCATGGAGCGTTACGTCGATCAGGCCGCCATCGAGG
>JAGRKN010000023.1 GCA_020442275.1 Rhodoblastus sp.
CGTCGTCGCGCACCAGAAGCGGCGGGGCGACTTCCGAATACCCGTGCTTGTCGGTGTGCGTGTCCAGCATGAATTGTGCGAGCGCGCGTTCGAGACGGGCGAGCTTGCCCTTCAGGACGACGAAGCGCGCGCCGGAGATTTTGGAGGCGCTTTCGAAATCCATCAGGCCCAATTGTTCGCCGATGTCGAAATGCTCTTTTGGCGTGAACGCGAATTGCTTCGGCTCGCCCCACTTCAGCACTTCGACATTGTCGTGCTCGTCCTTGCCTTCGGGCACTTCAGCGAGCGGCGAGTTCGGGATTTCGGACAGGGCCTTGTTCAACGCCTCGTTGGCGTCGCGCTCGGCCTGCTCCATGGCCGGCCAGTTCTCCTTGAGCGCCGCGACTTCCGCCTTCAGCGCTTCGGCCTTGGCCATATCCTTCTCGCGCATGGCGAGGCCGATTTCCTTCGAGGCGGCGTTGCGGCGCTCCTGCGCGGTCTGGAGTTTGGCGATGGCCGCGCGCCTGCTGTCGTCGAGCGCGATGAGCGTCGCGGACAGCGGCTCGAGCCCACGACGCTTGCGCGCGTGATCGAAAGCTTGCGGATTGTCGCGGATGGCCTTGATATCGAACATGACGAGCGCTCCCCCTCTCCCCGTCAAACGGGGAGAGGGCCGGGGTGAGGGGCCGGGCCGTTCGGAAAACCGGCGGCAAGGAGCGCGGAACCGCGAGAGGCATTCGCCCCAGTCGCATCGCCCCTCACCCCGGCCCTCTCCCCGCTTTCGCGGGGCGAGGGAGAGATCAATCCGCCTTTTCGGCCGCTTCCTGCGCCCGCTTCTTCTCGATCATCCCGACCGAAATGATCGAGGCCTCGTAGAGAAGTATGCCGGGGATCGCAAGTGCGAGCTGGCTGAAGACGTCGGGCGGGGTCAGCACCGCCGCCACCACGAAGACGATGACAATCGCGTAGCGCCGATTGTTCTTCAGGAAGGCGCTGTCGATGATGCCGACGCGGCCCAAGAGCGTCAGAACCACCGGCAACTGGAAGACGATGCCGAAGGCGAAGATCAGCGTCATCACCAGGCCGAGATATTCCGAGACGCGCGGCAGCAGTTCGATCTGCGCCTTGCCGGGCTCGTTGGCCTGCTGCATGCCGATGAAGAAATGCAGCAGGTTGGGCATGACGACGTAGAAGACCAGCAGCGCGCCGGCCAGAAAGAACACAGGCGTCGCGTAGAGATACGGCTTGAAGGCGTCGCGCTCGTTCTTGTAGAGGCCCGGCGCCACGAAGGCGTAGATCTGCGAGAAGACCACGGGCGTCGACAGGAAGGCGGCCGCGAACATGGCCACCTTGATCTGGGTGAAGAAGAATTCCTGTGGCGCCGTGTAGATCAGCTTCGCCTCGGGACCGGCGGCGTGCTGATAGGGCAGCACGAGAATGTTGTAGATGTTCTTGGCGAAGAAGAAGCAGACGATGAACATCACGAGAAAGGCGAGCAACGCCTTGATGAGCCGCGAGCGCAGCTCGATCAGATGTTCCATCAGCGGCGCGCGCGTGGCGTCGATATCGGCCTGGCTCATGCGTGCTTTTCCGCGAGCTTTTCAGGCGCGACTTGCGGCTCGTGCGCCTCGACCGCCTTCACGGTCTCGAGCGGCGGCGTATCGGCGAAGGCGGCTTCCACCGCGAGCTTTTCAGGCGGCGGCGGCAATTCCTCGAGTTCCAGACTGACAATCTCGGGCGTTGCGGTCGTCGCAGCTTCGGCCGGCGCGGCAGGGCCCGGCGTCACGTCGCCCTCGACGGCGGCGGTGATCTGCTCCTTCACGTCGCGGACCGGATCGAAGGCGACATCGACCTTGGCGAGATCGGCGGCGCTCTGGACCTCCTTCTTGAGGTTCTCGACGTCGGCCTCGCGCATCGCCTCCATGAACTGGCCCTGGAACTCGGCGGCCATGCGACGCATCTTGCCGACGGCGTTACCGACCTGCCGCAGCACGCGCGGCAAATCCTTCGGCCCGATCACGATGAGCGCGACCACGCCGATGACGACGAGTTTGCCGACGTCGAAGTCCAGCATTGTGAGACGACCCCGAGCGGGCCGACGGGCGCGCGATCAGACCTTGCGCGCGTCGGCGGCCTTGTCGACCGTCGTGGCGGCCTGGTGGTCGATCGTCTTCATCGGGTCGGCCGGCCGCTGGGCGGTCTCGGTCTGCTCGTGCTCGGACATGCCCTTCTTGAAGGCTTTGATGCCCTTGGCGTCGTCGCCCATGATGTCGGAGATCTTGCCCTTGCCGCCGAACAGCAACAGCGCGAC
>JAGRKN010000024.1:0-6029 GCA_020442275.1 Rhodoblastus sp.
TGCTGCGTCTCGCCACCGAAGTGACCGAGGTCGACACCACGCAGACGCTGACGATCAACTCGATCTCGGTCCCGGGTTTCCGCACCCGCAAGCACGAGACTTCGGTGGAGCTGCCATCCGGCGGCTCGATGGCGACCGCGGGCCTGATCACCAACAATTCGCGCCATTCGATCACGGGCCTGCCCGGCCTGCTCAATCTTCCGATCCTCGGCGCGCTTTTCCGCTCCCGCGACTACCAGCGCCAGGAAACGGAACTGATGATCATCGTGACGCCCTATATCGCCAAGTCGGTTTCTCCGAACGAAATCCAGCGTCCCGACGACGGCTTCACCGACGCCAGCGACCCGCAGGCGTGGCTGCTCGGCCGCGTCAACCGCCTCTATTCAACCAAGTCCAACCCGCGCGCCGCCCAGAACTGGAAGGGTCGCTTCGGGTTCATCCAGGATTGAGCGCAAAAGGACTCACCCAAATGGCAAGTCGGTCGCGTAACGCGCTGAGCTTCACACTTCCCTCGCGGACAAGGCCTCTGGCCGCATTGCTGGCGCTTGCGCTCGCCGCGCCGCTGGCGGGCTGCGGCACGCCCCGCACCAAGATCGACGCCGAGAACGGCATGGATGCGCGACTGCGCCATCCGATCGCGCTGATGAACCAGCGCCACACGCTCGACGTGTTCCCGAGCTCGGGACACGAGCGCCTCGACCTCCGGTCGCAGGAGCAGGTGACGGCTTTCGCCCGCCGCTACAGCGAAATCGGTTCTGGACCAATTTCGATCACCGTGCCGCAGAGCGGGCCCGGCGCCGAAGCGGGAGTTCGCGCGATCGAGCCGATCCGTCGCGAGCTGGCCAAGGCCGGCGCGCGCGCTTCGGTGATGGTCAGCCATTATCCGGTCGAGAACCCGGCGCTGGCCGCGCCCGTTCGCCTCGCCTTCGAAGGCCTGAAGGCCAAGGTCGTGCACAAGTGCGGCGACTGGCCGGAGGATCTCGCCTCCGCCTCGTCCACCGACGGCTGGCAAAATCGCAGCTACTGGAACTTCGGCTGCGCCAGCCAGAACATGATCGCCACGCAGGTCGCCGATCCGCGCGATCTCGCCGAACCGCGCGGCGAGACGCCGGCGGATCCGAGCATGCGGATGCGCGCCATCGGCAATGTCCGCAAGGGCGCTGACCCGGCGACCAACTGGTCGACCAAGAACAGCAGCATCGGCTCGGTCGGAGGCTGACGCATGATCGACGACGAACTGCCTTCCTCGCAGGCCCGCGCGCCCGAACATGAACAGATCGCGGCGATCCCGCGCATCTCGATGCAGGTCTTCTGCGAGACCTCCGATCTCGCCGCCGTGGTCTCGGACGCGGCGGGCGATCGCCGGATGGACAAGGCCCATGTGAAAGTCCACATGGGCGGCGCGCCGGCGGCGATCGAGGCCTATCGCACGGCGCCCACGCCCAATCTGATCGTGCTCGAAGTGGGGCCCGATCGCTCGAAGCTGCACACCGATCTCGACGATCTCGCGCAATTCTGCGACGCCGGCACAAAGGTCGTGATCGTCGGACGCACGAACGACATCGCGCTCTATCGCGAGCTTATGGCGCGCGGCATCAGCGACTATCTCGTCATGCCGCTCGACGTGCTCGACTTCATCCGCGCCGTGTCCGCGCTCTATTCCGGCGATGGATCGGAGCCGCTCGGCCGCGTGATCGCCTTCGTCGGCGCAAAGGGCGGCGTCGGCTCCTCGACGATCGCGCACAATGTCGGCTGGTCGATCGCGCGCGACCTCGAGATCGAGACCGTCATCGCGGACATGGACCTCGCCTACGGGACGGCGGGGCTCGATTTCAACCAGGACCCGCCGCAGGGCATCGCCGACGCCGTATTCGCGCCGGATCGCGTCGACGCCAACATGATCGACAGGCTGCTGTCGAAATGTTCGGATCATCTGAGCCTGCTCGCCGCCTCGGCGACGCTGGACCGCATCTATGATTTCGATGAGACGGCCTTCGACACAATCTTCGACATCCTGCGGTCGAGCGTGCCCTGCATCATCGTCGATGTGCCGCATGTCTGGACATCCTGGTCGAAACGCGTCCTGACCTCGGCTGACGACGTGGTGGTCGTCGCCTCGCCCGACCTCGCCAACCTGCGCAACGCCAAGAGCCTGCTCGATGTGCTGAGAGCGTCGCGGCCGAACGATCACAAGCCCCGCCTGGTCATGAACAATGTCGGCGTGCTGAAACGGCCCGAAATCGAACTCAAGGATTTCACGAAGGCGGTCGAAACGGACGCGATCGGCGTCATACCCTTCGACGCCAAGCTTTTCGGAACGGCGACCAACAACGGTCAGATGATCGTGGAGGTCGACTCGGCAAGCAAGACCGGTGAAATCCTTTCCGAGATCGGCCGCACCGTGATGGGGCGCGCCGAAGCGAAGAAACAGAAGAAGACGCTGCTCGACCCGATCATGGCGCGCATCCTGAAACGCAAGGCGTCGTAACATATGACCGGTCCGGCTTCGATCGATGGCGGGAGAGTGATGCATGTTCGGTAAGCGTCCGACGTTCGGAGGCGGCGCTCCGCAAAAGCCGGCGGCAGGCGCTGGCGCGGCCGAGGCGCGACCCGCGGCCCAGGCGCCGGCCCCTGCCAAGACAGCCTCGCCCACGTCTCCTTCCGCGCCGATGCCCATGGAAACGCGGCGCTCGGACGAATACTACCTCACCAAGAGCATGATCTTCGGCGCGCTGATCGAGGCGATCGATCTCGCGCAGCTCTCGAAGCTGGAGCCAGACGCCGCGCGCGAGGAAATTCGCGATATCGTCAACGAAATCATCTCGATCAAGAATGTCGTGATGTCGATCTCCGAGCAGGAAGAACTGCTCGAGGACATCTGTAACGACGTTCTCGGCTACGGGCCGCTCGAGCCCCTGCTCGCGCGCGACGACATCGCCGACATCATGGTCAACGGCGCTCTGAAGACCTACATCGAAGTCTCCGGCAAGATCCAGCTCACCAGCATACGCTTCCGCGACAATGCGCAGCTTATGAACATCTGCCAGCGCATCGTCAGTCAGGTCGGCCGTCGCGTCGACGAAGCCTCGCCGATCTGCGACGCGCGTCTCGCCGACGGCTCCCGCGTCAATGTCATCGCGCCGCCGCTCGCGATTGACGGCCCTGCGCTCACCATTCGTAAATTTCGCAAGGACAAGCTCACTCTCGATCAGCTGCAGCGCTTCGGAGCGATTTCCGAACCCGGAGCCGAACTCCTGAAAGTGATCGGCCGCGTTCGCTGCAATACGCTGATCTCCGGCGGCACCGGCTCCGGCAAGACGACGCTGCTCAACTGTCTGACGAATTACATCGATTCCGACGAGCGCATCATCACCTGCGAGGACGCCGCGGAACTGCAGCTGCAACAGCCGCATGTGGTGCGTCTGGAAACCAGGCCGCCAAACCTGGAAGGCACCGGCCAGGTCACCATGCGCGACCTCGTCAAGAACTGCCTTCGTATGCGACCCGAGCGGATCATCGTCGGCGAAGTGCGCGGACCCGAGGCTTTCGACCTGTTGCAGGCGATGAACACGGGTCACGACGGATCGATGGGCACGCTGCACGCAAACTCGCCGCGCGAGGCTCTGAGCCGTCTCGAATCGATGATCACCATGGGCGGCTTCTCGCTGCCGTCGCGCACGATCCGGGAGATGATCGTTTCGTCCGTCGACGTGATCGTGCAGGCCGCGCGTCTGCGCGACGGTTCGCGCCGCATCACGCATGTCACCGAGGTGATGGGCCTGGAAGGCGACGTGATCATCACGCAGGACCTGCTCGTCTACGATATCGCCGGCGAGGACGCGAACGGCCGCCTGATCGGCCGTCATCGCTCGACCGGCGTCGGCAAGCCGCGCTTCTGGGAGCGCGCCCGTTACTACGGCGAGGAAGAGCGACTCGGCGCCGCGCTCGACGCGGGCGAAGTCGGCCAGGACTGATCGGACGGTTGAGATGGAACAGCAGTCGCTGATCTTCATGGGTTTGATGATGCTCGCCGCCGGCGGGCTGTTCTATGTTTTCGTCTATCCCTACATGTCGGGCCAGGTGGCGGCCGAGAAGCGGCGCTCGCAGTTCCAGGGAGCGAGCACGAGCAAGGGCAAGCGCGGCGAACGACAGGTCGATCCGACCAAGCGCCGTCAGCAAATTCTCGACAGCGTACGCGAAGTCGAGAACGAGACGCGCAAAAAGACGAACACGCTGGCCTCCAAGCTGCTGCAGGCCGGCATGACGATCGAAGTGAAGAATTTCTATCTGATTTCCGCCGGCGTCGGAGTCGGCGTGGCGTTCTTCGCCTTCGTCGCGTACGGCGATCCGCTGATCGCGCTCGGCTCGGGCCTCGTCGCCGGGCTCGGTCTGCCGCGCTGGTTCGTCAATTTCAGGATCAAACGCCGGTTCAAGAAGTTCCTCTCGGAATTTCCCGGCGCGGTCGACATCATCATTCGCGGCGTGAAGGCCGGTCTGCCGCTGACGCAATGCGTCGCTATCATCGCCGCGGAATCTCCCGAACCGGTGCGCAGCGAATTCCGGCGAATCCTCGAAGCGCAGTCGATCGGTCTGTCGATTGGCGAGTCCTGTGATCGCATGGCTGAGAGCATGCCGGTCGCGGAAGCAAACTTCTTCTCGATCGTCGTCAATCTGCAGCAGAAATCCGGCGGCAATCTTTCCGAAGCCCTCGGCAATCTCTCGCGCGTGCTGCGCGACCGCAAGAAGATGCGGCTGAAGGTCAACGCCATGTCCGCCGAAGCCAAGGCGTCGGCCGGCATTATCGGCGCCCTGCCATTTCTTGTCTGCGGCCTCGTCTACCTGTCGTCGCCCGAATATCTGTCGCTCCTCTTCACGACCATGACCGGTCGTATCGTGCTCGTCGCCAGCGGTTGCTGGATGGTGATCGGGATCGCGGTCATGCGGAAGATGATCCAGTTCGATTTCTGACGGCGAGCGCGCCGGGACGTATCCATGATCAAGCAGATCTACGACAAGCTGAGCAATCCGAGTACCGTGGTGGCGCTGCTGGTCGCCGTCGCTGTCATCGCGACGATCCTGACGATCGCCATGCCTTTGCTCGATTCAGATTCGCTCGCCAAGCGGATGAAGTCCGTCGCCAGCGAGCGCGAGAAGATCCGCGCGCGCGAGCGCGAACGTCTCGCCCACCGCGACAAGACGGTGTCGCTGCGCACGCAGCCCAAGGCCTATATGCGCCAGCTCGTCGACAATTTCAGTCTCGAGAAGTGGCTGGGAACCGAAGAAGCCAAGATGCAGCTCACCATGGCGGGCTTTCGCGGTCGCCAGGCGGAGGTCGCCTTCCTATTCTTCCGGGCGATCGCGCCGATCGGCCTGTTCGTCATCACGCTCCTCTACATGTTCCTCATGTTCGGCTCGGACATGATGGTCATCACGAAGATCGGCTCGGCGATCGCCGCCGCCTATCTCGGCCTGAAGACGCCGGAACTGTTTCTCAAGAACAAGATCTCCAAGCGTCAGGCTTCGATGCGCCGCGCCTTTCCCGACTCGATGGATCTCATCCTGATCTGCGTCGAATCGGGCATGTCGATCGAGCACGCCTTCCGCAAGGTCGCGAGCGAAATCGGCATTCAGTCGATCGAGATGGCCGAGGAATTCGCGTTGACGACCGCCGAACTCTCCTATCTGCCGGACCGTCGTCAGGCGTATGAGAACCTCGGCGTCCGCACCGGCGTCGACGGATTGAAGCAGGTGTCGACCGTGCTCATCCAGGCGGAAAAATATGGTACGCCGCTCGGGCAGGCGCTGCGCGTGGTCGCGCAGGAAGGCCGCGACGCGCGTCTTCTTGAGGCCGAGCGCAAGGCAGCCGCGCTGCCGCCGAAACTCACCGTGCCGATGATCGTCTTCTTCCTGCCGGTTCTGTTCGCCGTCATCCTGACGCCGGCGCTGATCCAGATGTCCGAGAAGCTGATGTAAGGGCGCGGCGCGCCTCCGACAAACAAGAAACGCGCGCCATGGGGCGCGCGTTTTTT
>JAGRKN010000024.1:6120-7715 GCA_020442275.1 Rhodoblastus sp.
TTGCCGTCGACTTTGCGGATCGCGCTCCAGGTGTTCGACTGCGAGATCATGCGGCGGATTTCCGCGACATTGGACGCGGCGTCCGCCGGCGCTAGATCGCGACGCGAGACCTCTTCCGCCTCGCCGAACTTGCCCTGCAGGGCGAGCACCAGCGCGAGATTCTGGCGCACCCGCATGTCGGCCGTCGGCTGGGCGGCGGCGTCGCGCAATGTCGTCTCCGCCATCGGCAGGTTGCGCGACAGGGCGTAGGACAGGCCGAGATTGGACAGGACCGCCGGATCGTTGGGGTGCATTTTCAGCGCGGAGCCGTAATATTCGCGGGCGCGCTCGTGGTCGCCGAGCTGATCGGCGACCGAGCCCTGAGCCGACAGGATCGACCAGTTCGGCCGCTCCGGCGTATGCGCGTTCTGAAGCACCTTGGCCGCTTCCTGCAGCTTGCCGTCGTCGGCGAGCGCTTTGCCGTACGCGCCGAGCACTTCCATGTCGCGCGGATGGGTGATGGCGAGGCCGCGCAGGACCGCGACCGCCTGCGAATGCTGCGTCAATGCGCGCAGCGCGCGCGCATAGTTCATGGCGATGCGCTTGTCGGTGCGGTTAGAATCGTAGCGCCGGCCCCATTCTTCCGCGTAGCGGCGCAGCCCGGCGTCGGTATTCGGCAAAGAGTCGCTGCCGCCGATCGAGCCCGTCACGTCGGACATGGACGGACGATTGCAGCCGCCGAGCCCCAGCCCCATGGCGAGGCCCAGCGCGACGATGGAGATGGCGATAACCGGATGGGGGCTGTTTCGGACGGAATTGGCGGGCACGTGTCTCGATCCGGGCTTGCGGGAACCGTCTTGCGAGCAATAAAGCGTTAACCCTAATCGAGTGTTAACGACCTGCCCGGAGCGATCCATGCCTCCCGTCCTCGGCGATCCCTCGCGCAATTCCATCCCGATCATTCCGACGAGCCGCGCCGGTCTGCGCCGGACGCTGGATGCATTGCCCGCGGAAGCACGCGCCTACGCGAACGCGATGGGCTTCGACGGCGCGCCCGGCGCGCATCTCGTCACGCCGAACGGCGAGGGCGTCATCGTCGCTGTCCTGTTCGGCATCGCCGAGCCAGGCGCCGCCTATATCGACCCCATGGCCTTCGGCCGGCTGGCGACCGTGCTGCCGCGAGGCCGCTATCGAATCGCTGGGGATTGCCAGGCTCCGGAGCACGCTGAACTGGCCTTTCTGCTGTCGGCCTACAAGTTCCCCCGCTATCGCAAGTCGAAACCGATGGACGTCGTCCTGGAAGCGCCGCGGGGAGCGAAGCGCGCGCGGATCGAGGCGATCGCGGCCGCGGTCGCATTCGGTCGCGACCTCATCAACACGCCGGCCAACGACATGGGGCCGGACGAGTTAGATCAGGCGGCGACCGCGCTCGCCACCGAGCATGGCGCGCGTGTGAAAACCGTGCGCGGCGAACAGCTGCTCAAGAACGGCTTCCCGCTGATTCACGCCGTGGGCAAGGGAGCGGCCGAAGTGCCGCGTCTTCTCGACATCAACTGGGGGCCGCGCAAGGGCGGACCGAAGATCACGCTCGTCGGCAAGGGCGTCTGTTTCGACAC
>JAGRKN010000024.1:7789-28371 GCA_020442275.1 Rhodoblastus sp.
GCCGCCGCCATGATCATGCGCGCCAAACTGCCGGTGCGGCTGCGCGTGATCCTGCCTATCGTCGAGAATTCGGTGTCCGCGCAATCCTTCCGTCCGGGCGACGTCTATCCGAGCCGGGCAGGGCTCACGGTCGAGATCGGCAATACGGACGCCGAGGGCCGTCTCATACTGGCCGACGCGCTGGCGCTCGCCGACGAGGACGAGCCGGACCTGCTCGTCGATTTCGCGACCCTGACCGGCGCGGCGCGCGTGGCGCTCGGGCCCGACCTGCCCGCTTTCTTCACAGGCGACGAAAAGCTCGCCGGCGAAATTTCAGCCGCGGCGGTCGCCGCCGCAGATCCGGCGTGGCGGCTGCCCTTGTGGGCGCCTTACGACGCGCTGCTCGACAGCAAGACCGCCGATATCAACAACGTCTCGAGCGGCCCGTTCGCGGGCGCGATCGTCGCCGCCATGTTCCTGAAGCGATTCGTACGCAAGACCAACGCGTGGGCGCATTTCGACGTCTACAACTGGAACGGCTCGGCCAAGCCCGGCCGGCCGGAAGGCGGCGACATCCAGGCGGCGCGACTGGTGTTCGACCTCGTCGAACGACGCCTTGCGAAAGCCAAGACCTGATGGAGGAACGGGACTTTAATACGCCTACGAAATAATCCGCGGAGCTGGAGCGCGATCCATGTCCATCGTTCTTTCTCCGCAGCAGGCGCTGCGCCTCCTGTCCGACGTCGCGCTCGACGTCGTGCGGGACAAGGGGCCGCAGGGCCATCCGGATTTCACCTTCCGGCAATTGTCGATCCTGCTGACCATCTATCTGGAAAGGCCGCCGCATACGGTGCGCGGGATTGCCGCTCGGCTCGGCGTGACCAAGCCTGTCGTGACGCGCGCGCTCGATTCGCTCGGCGCGCTCGAACTCGTGACGCGGCGGCGCGACGAAGCCGATCGTCGCAATGTGATCGTCCAGCGAACGGTGAAGGGCGCGCTGTTCGTCGAGCAACTCGGCGACCTCGTGGTGGACAAGGCGAAAGGGCTCGCGCCATGACGGATTTCGACAGGCGCCTGACGCCGGCGCGGCCCGATCTCGCCGCAGCGCATTTGAAAAGCAAGGTGGAGGCCGCTCATTACGTCCAGGGCGTGCGCCTGCAGGTCGCAACGCCGCTCGCCGATCTCAAGAGCGCGCCCTCGCCCGACGCGAGCCTCGATACGCAGGCGCTCGGCGGCGAGATCGTTACGGTCTACGAGCGCGAGGAAGGTTGGGCCTGGGTCCAGCTCGAGCGCGATTCCTATGTCGGCTACCTCTCGGAAGCCGCGCTAGCGGAGCCGATCGCGACCACGCATCGCGTAACGACGCGCGCGACCTTCGTCTATCCCGCCGCGAACATGAAGACGCCGATCATGGAGGCGCTGCCATCAGGCGCGGAAGTCGCGGTAGTCGGGACCTCCGGCGATTTCGCGCGACTGGCGCGCGGCGGTTTCGTGTTCGCGCGCCATCTCGCGCCTTGTGATTCCTACGCGACCGATTTCGTCGCCGTCGCCGAAAGCATGATCGGCGCGCCCTATCTATGGGGCGGCAAGACGCCCGCGGGCGTCGATTGTTCCGGGCTCGTGCAGGCGTCGCTGGCGGCGTGCGGATTTCTGGCGCCGCGCGACACGGATATGCAAGCGAAGGCGCTCGGCGAGGCGCTCGATGTCACGGATGAGCTCGCGCATCTGCGGCGTGGCGATCTGATCTTCTGGAAAGGCCATGTCGGCGTCATGCGCGATGCGCGGACATTGCTGCACGCCAACGGACATCACATGCTGGTCGCGAGCGAACCGCTGGCGCAAGCGCGCGAAAGAATAGCGCGCAACAGTTTCGGCGCGATCACGGCCATCCGGCGGCTCGACGCGCTGGCCTGAGACGGAGGCTTCGATGAAGTCCTATCGCAAGGAATTGTGGTTCGAGACGCCCGGTCGCCGCGCCTTCATCAATATCACGCCGCAGATCGATGCGGTATTGAAGGAGAGCGGCGTTCAGGAAGGCCTCGCGCTGGTCAACGCCATGCACATCACGGCCTCTGTCTTCATCAACGATGACGAAAGCGGACTGCATGCGGATTACGAGCTGTGGCTGGAAAAGCTCGCGCCGCACGAACCCGTGTCCGGCTACCGCCACAACCGCACCGGCGAGGACAATGCCGACGCTCACATGAAACGCCAGATCATGGGGCGGGAAGTCGTGGTCGCGGTCACGAAGGGCCGACTCGACTTCGGGCCGTGGGAGCAGATTTTCTACGGCGAGTTCGACGGCGGCAGGCGCAAGCGGGCGCTGGTCAAAATCATCGGGGAATAGGCGACCTCAGGCGACGCTTTCGACGATGACGGGCTCGATCGCCGGCGCGCCGCCGCCGATCACGTAAGCCCGGCGCACAGCCTCGATCGTCGCGGCTGCGCTCGCCTCGTCGCGCGCATGAACGCGCGCCAGCGGCCTCGCGGCGATATCCGCGCCGAGCGGCGCAAGGTCGGACAGACCGACGGCAGGATCGATCTTCTCGCCCGCACGACGTCGTCCGCCGCCGAGCGCGACGACCGCAAGGCCCAGCGCGCGCACGTCGATTGCCGTGACACGACCCTCGCGTTGCGCGCGCGCTTCGACAACCACAGGCGCCTGCGCGAGACGACGGGCCGGCGCGTCAAGCAGATCGGGCGGGCCGCCTAGCCCCGCGACCATTTTCACAAACCGTTCCGCGGCGGCGCCGCTCGCCAGGACGCGCTCGAGTTTTTCGCGCGCATCCTCGCGGGAGGACGCGAGATTGCCGAGCGTCAGCATTTCCGCGCCGAGCGCGAGCACGACCTCGTGCAGCCGCGTATCGCGGCGGACGCCTGTGAGATAATCGATCGCACGGGCGATCTCGATCGCATTGCCGGCGCAGGAGGCAAGCGGCTCGCTCATGTCGGTGATGAGCGCGCGCGTCGGCAGGCCCGCCGCATTGCCGGTCGATACGAGCGATTGCGCCAGCGCGCGCGATTGGTCGCGTTCGACCATGAATGCTCCGGCGCCGGTCTTCACGTCCATCACGAGGGCATCCAAACCGGCCGCGAGCTTTTTCGACAGGATCGAGGCCGTGATGAGTGGAATGGATTCGACGGTCGCCGTCACGTCCCGGATCGCATAGAGGCGCCGGTCGGCGGGCGCGAGGTCCTCGGACTGGCCGACGATGGCGCAGCCGGCGTCGCGCACGACGCGTCGCATGGTCGCCAGGTCCGGCGCCGTGCGATAGCCGGGGATGGCTTCGAGCTTGTCGACCGTGCCGCCGGTATGGCCGAGGCCGCGTCCCGCGATCATCGGCACGTAGCCGCCGCAGGCCGCGACCATCGGCGCAAGCATGAGGCTGACCACATCGCCGACGCCGCCGGTCGAGTGCTTGTCGAGCACGGGACCGGCAAGATCGAGCCCGCGCCAGTCGAGTCGCGTTCCCGACGCCGTCATGGCCTCGGTCAGGGCGGCGCATTCGCGCGCGTCCATGCCGCGAAAGAACACGGCCATGGCGAAGGCCGCCGCCTGTTCGGCGCCGACGACGCCGGACACGAGACCCTGGATCAGGAAATCGATTTCGGGGCGTTCGAGGGAATATCCGTCGCGCTTGCGGCGGATGATTTCCGGCGCGAGCAACCCGGCCATCAGGCCGGGGTCAGTTCGCGCGTCTTCGGGAATGCGCGCAGCAGGCGTCGCAGGCCAATGGCTGTTGCTTGCGCCTGCTTGATCGTCTGATCGTGGCGCGGGTCGCCGCCCTGGAAGCCCGCTCCATAATGAGTAACCGCGCCGACCGCGGCGACGTTGACGCCGAGGCGTCGCGCCAAAATCACTTCCGGCGCCATGGAGGTCGTCACGACATCGGCGCCGAGGGTCCGCGCCATCTTGATTTCGGCAGGCGTCTCGAAGGACGGGCCGGAGAACCACATCATGACGCCCTCGTGCGTCTGCACGCCGCAATGCAGCGTCGCACGCTTGAGGCGGCGGTACAGTTTCGGATCGTAGGCGTCGGTCAGGCTGATGAAGCCTCCGTCGGACGACATGCCGATCAGCGGATTGATGCCGCCGAAATTGATGTGATCCGTAATCAGGACGAGATTGCCGGGATGCATGTCGCCCCGCACCGAGCCGACGCCGCTCGTCAGGATGAAATTTGTCGCGCCGAGCATGGCGAGCGTTTCCAGCGGCGCGGCCATGGACGCGGCGTCGCCGGTTTGATGAAACTCCGAGCGGCCGCGCATATAGGCGATGGTCATCCCATCGTGATTGGCGATCACGAGAGCGCCGTCGGGTTCCGTGAGGCCCTGCGGGAAACCGGGCAGATCGGAATAGGGAATCGTGATCGCATCCTCGAGACCGTCGGCGACACCGCCGAGACCCGCGCCGAGAATGATCGCCGCGTCCACCGAGAGGACGTCGCGCGAGTAGATGATTTCAACGGCCTGGTCGACGGCTTCGGTCATGTCGCTGATTTCCGGCTGGAAGGGGGTAGATGGCTCGGGCCGAAGGAATGCGGCAACAGCGAGCCGAGCGAATATGTGGCGAGGACGCCGCTGGCGCCGGCCGCGTGGATCGGCGCCTCGTCGGCGGCGAATTCACGGAGACGCTGGCGGCAGGCGCCACAGGGGGTTGTGGGGGCTCTCGAGTCGGCGACGACGAGCGCCTCGACGATTTTCGTTTCGCCCGACGCCACACAGGCGCCAATGGCGACGGATTCCGCGCACAGGCCCTGCGGATAGGCGGCGTTCTCGACATTGCAGCCGGCATAGACGCGGCCGGAAGCGCCGCGCACGGCGGCGCCGACCGCAAAGCCCGAATAGGGCGCGTGCGCATGCGCGCGCGCGGCCCGGGCTGCGGCGAGGAGGTCGTCAGGCGCGGTCATGGACCGCGCCATTTGCGCTTGCTGCGTGTAGCATCTGGACACCCGTGACCTCGCAGGATGCCCGGCAATGGAAAAGGATTTGCAAACAAGTCGGGTAAGAGGCGGGCGGAGCAGCGCAATCTTGGTCGTTTTTCTCGCCCTGACGGCGTTGACGGCGCCGGCGCGCGCCGACGCCCTACCGCCGATCATCGCGGGCGTCGCCAGAAACCTGCCGGTTCTCGCACGCAACGGCATGGTGGTGGCGCAGGAGAAGATCGCCGCGCGGATCGGGCTCGACATCCTGAAGCGTGGCGGCAATGCCGTGGATGCGGCGGTAGCGACAGGCTTCGCGCTCGCCGTCACGCTTCCTCGCGCGGGGAATCTCGGCGGTGGCGGCTTCATGGTCGTGCATCTGGCCAAGGAAAACCGCGATATCGCGCTCGATTATCGCGAAACCGCGCCAGCGGCGGTCACGGCGGACGTGTTTCTCGACGCTTCTGGCGCAGCGGACCCGAAGAAATCGCGCGACAGCGGGCTCGGCGTCGGAACGCCCGGCACGGTGGCCGGGCTCGCCTACGCCCGGGAAAAATGGGGCTCGGGCAGGTTTTCGCTGGCCGATCTGCTCGCGCCCGCCATCCGGCTCGCGCGCGATGGCGTGCCGGTCGAGGACGACCTCGCCGATTCGCTGCCGCAGGCCGTCCGCAGGCTCGGCCGCTTTGCCTCGAGCCGCGCGATTTTTCTCAAACCCGACGGCGCGCCCTTCGGGCCCGGCGAAAAGCTCGTGCAAAGCGACCTCGCCGCGACGCTGGAACGGATCGCCTCTGGCGGGCCAAAGGCCTTCTACGAGGACGAGACGGCGCAAAAAATCGTTTCAGCCGTGCGCGGCGCCGGCGGGTTGATGACCGCCGAGGACATGAAGACCTACGCGCCCGTCGAGCGATCCGTGGTGCGCGGGACCTATCGCGGCCACGAAATCGTCTCCATGCCGCCGCCCTCCTCCGGCGGCGTCCATCTGATCGAGCTTCTGAACATTCTCGAGCATTTCCCTATATCAGAGACCGGCCCGCAGACGGCGGCGACCATCCATGTGATGGCGGAAGCGATGAAGCTCGCCTTCGCCGATCGCGCAGAATGGCTGGCGGACCCGGATTTCGTGAAAATCCCGCTTTCGGGGCTGTTGTCGAAAAAATACGCGGCGAAACTCGCGTCGGAAATCTCGATGGAGAAGGCGCGGCCATCGGCCGAGATCAGCCATGTCGACCCCGCGCCCTACGAAGGCGACCAGACGACGCATTTTTCGGTGGCGGACCGCGAGGGCAATGCGGTCGCCAATACCTATACGCTCAACTTTTCCTATGGGCTCGGGCTGGTGGCCGAGGGCACGGGCGTGCTGCTCAACAACGAACTCGACGATTTCGCCGCCAAGCCCGGCAGCCCCAACGCCTTCGGGCTGGTCGGCGGCAAGGCCAATGCGCCGGGACCGCGCAAACGGCCCCTGTCCTCGATGACGCCGACGATCGTGCTGAAGGACGGCAAGCCCGAAATCGTGACGGGCTCCCCGGGCGGCCCGCGCATCATCACGACCGTGCTGGAGCAGATTTCGGACCTGATCGACCACGGGATGAACGCGACGGAAGCCATGGAAGCCCCGCGCTTCCACCATCAATGGCTGCCGGACGAATTGCGCGTCGAGCGCGGCCTGTCGCTCGATACGATCCGCCTGTTGCGGGAGAAGGGGCAGAACGTGGTCGTCGGCGGGACGCTGGGGTCGGTCGCGACGATCCAGATTCTGGACGGGCTGATGATGGGGGCGAGCGACAGCCGCCAGCGAGGGACGGCGGGCGTGGGGTGGTGATTTGAAGCGGCCCGGCCGCCCGTCATTGCGAGGAGCGCAGCGACGCGGCCATCCGTCCCCGAAACTCTCGGGAAGTCAGCTGGATGGATCGTTACGCTTCGCTCGCACTGACGGCAATCGGGGCCCCGGGCGTCGCCTAGAACTCGACGTCCAGCTCTTCCAGCTCGTCCGGCTCTTCCCGTGCGGCGGCGGCCCATTCCTGCATGCCGCGACGCTCGAGGATCATGTCCCGGTAGGCGGTGCATTGGGCGTCGAGCTTGACGTCGTAGGTCTTGAAGCGAGAGCAGACGGGGGCGAACATGGCGTCCGCGATCGAATGGGTCTCCCCGAACAGGAACGGGCCCTTGTAGGCGGTGAAACAGCCGCGCCAGATCGAGAGCACGCGGTCGATATCGGTCTGGGCGCCCTGCCAGACCTTGAAGCCGGGATAGTGGCCCTTGATGTTCATCGGCAGGGCCGAGCGCAGGTTGATGAAGCCCTGATGCATTTCGCCGCAGACCGCCCGGCAATGGGCGCGCGTGGCGCGGTCGGCCGGCAGAAGTCCGGCTTTAGGCTTGATTTCATTTAGGAATTCGGCGATCGCCAGGACGTCCCAGACCTCGATCCCATCATATTCGAGCTTCGGCGTCAGGAAGGAGGGCGAGAGGTGCAGCAACTCCGCGCGCGCATCGGGATCGTCGGCGCCGACCGTCTTGACCTCGAAATCGATGCCGGAGGCCTTGCAGATCAGCCAGCCGCGCAGCGACCAGGACGAATAATTGCGGCTCGTGATCGTCAACACGCCTTTTGGCATCGCATTCCTCCACTCGGTCACCAGCCTACCATGCGATCCCGCAATGCGGAATCAGCTTCGGCGGCGCCATTTGCCCTTGTTGCAGGCAGTCAGCCCTATCCACAGGCATGTGTTGTGTCTTTACCGCCCGTTGTCCGCATTGTCCCAAATCATATGAGGAAACGGTCCGAAAGTCGTATCGCAGGTTGCGCTGCACCAACTTAGCATGGCAGCATGCCAGAGCGCCTTGGGGGAATTGGCGTGAGCGCAGGTCGATCGCGGGGTTCATGTTGCAGCGCATGATGTATTACGCCTATCAGGCGCAGGACGACCTGATCGATCCGTTTCGCGTGTTTGCGCAATCGGCGCTGGACGTCATCGAAAATTCCTGGCTGCGCAAATCAGGCATCCCGTTCCTGAGCAATGTCTCGGCCGCCTATGAGCTGATGACCCGTGCGCGGCTGACCCATCACCGGCCACCCTATCGGATCGACAAGGTCAAGGTCGGCAATCGCGAAGTCGCGGTCACCGAGGAGGTTGCCTATTCGACGCCTTTCGGCTCGCTGCTGCGTTTCCGCAAGGACATCGACGTCGCGCAACCCAAGGTTCTCGTTGTCGCGCCGCTTTCGGGCCATTTTGCGACCCTCCTGCGCAACACGGTGCAAGTTCTGCTCGCGGATAATGACGTCTATATTACGGACTGGCACAACGCCCGCGACGTTCCGCTGTCGGCCGGCGAATTCGGCATGGAAGGCTATATCTCCCATGTCATCGACTTCATGGAGAAGCTCGGGCCGCGTTCGCATATCGTGGCCGTCTGCCAGCCCTGCGTGCAGGCGCTCGCCGCCACGGCCATAATGTCCGAGGACAACAATCCCGCCACGCCCGCCAGCCTGACGCTGATGGCCGGGCCGATCGACTGCCGGCTCAATCCGACCAAGGTCAACCATCTCGCCACCACCAAGCCGATCGAATGGTTCGAGAAGAACCTGATCGCGCTGGTGCCAGGCCGCTTCAAGGGCGGCGGACGGCTGGTCTATCCCGGCTTCATGCAGCTCACCGCCTTCATGTCGATGAACCTCGACCGGCATGTGAAGGCGCATGTCGAGCTCTACAATTCGCTGGCCGCCGGCGAGATGGAGAAGGCGCAGCAGACCAAGACCTTCTACGACGAGTATTTCGCCGTGCTGGACCTGACCGCTGAATTCTACATCGAGACGGTCAAGCTGGTGTTTCAGGATTACGCGCTGGCCAAGGGCGAGCTGAAGTACAAGGGTCGCACCGTCAATCCGAAGGCGATCCGCAGGACGACGCTGCTGACGGTGGAAGGCGAGCGCGACGACATCTGCTCGGTCGGCCAGACGCTGGCCGCGCACGACCTCTGCTCGAGCCTGAAACCGTTCCGCAAGCGCCACCACCTGCAGCCCGGCGTTGGCCATTACGGCGTCTTCTCCGGCAAGAAGTGGGAAAGCCAGATCTACCCGCTGGTGCGCAACGCGATCCTGTCGAGCGAGTAGAGGGGAATCGCGGCCATTGCGACGCGGGCCGCTTGATCCATATTGGTCGAAGCCCATTCGCCTGTATGGTGTGGCATGCCGAACGCATTTTTCTCCGATCTCGTCTCCAACATCGCCGAGCGCGGTCGAACATTGCTGCGACTGAAGACGTGGCCGACGGACGCTGTCGGCCAAGCAGGCAGCCTGATCGACATGTGCCGCGCGCTGCTGACCGGGCGCGGCGAGGCGACCGGTGTCGCAATCGCGGCCGAGGTGCTGTCGCGCTACCGCACGCTCGACGCCGAGGCGCGCCGCGGCTTCTTTTCAGCGCTCGCCGACGATTTCGGCCCCGATCACGAGCGTCTCGCCAAGGCCATGGACAAGTGGAAGGCCGAATCCAACGACCGCACGGCCGCCGACCTGCATTATGCGTCCGAGCCGCGCCGGCTCGAATTGTTCCGGCGCCTCAACCGCGCGCCTGGCGGCACGGCCGCTCTCGTCGACATGCGCGCCGAACTGCTGGCGGAGATGCGCGCCAACAAGGCGCTGGCGCCGATCGACAAGGACTTCACGCATCTGTTCGCGTCGTGGTTCAACCGAGGCTTTCTCGTCCTGCGGCGAATCGACTGGTCGACGCCGGCGAGCGTGCTCGAGCGCATCATCCGCTACGAGGCGGTGCACGAAATCCACGACTGGAACGACCTGCGCCGGCGCATCGATCCGCCGGACCGGCGCTGCTACGCCTTCTTTCATCCGGCGTTGACGGACGAACCGCTGATCTTCGTGGAAGTGGCGCTGATCGAGCAGATTCCCGGCGCGATCGCGCCGCTGCTGGCGCATGACCGCGCGCCTGTCGCGCCGGAGCGCGCGCGTACGGCCGTCTTCTATTCAATCTCCAACTGCCAGAAGGGCCTGGCCGGCGTCACATTCGGCAATTTCCTGATCAAGCAGGTGGTGGAGGAATTGCGCCGCGAACTGCCGCGCGTCGAGACTTTCGTGACGCTGTCGCCGGTTCCGGGATTCCGCGCCTGGCTCGCGAGCGCGGAAGATGCGCCGATCGATCCGGAGGCCTTGCCGCTCATCGCCGAAATCGACAATCCCGCGTGGACGCAGGAGCCGGAAAAGGCTGAGCGACTGCGCAAAATCATCGAGCCGCTGGCGGCCCATTATTTCCTCAAGGCGCGCCTGCCGAACGGACGCGTGGTCGATCCCGTCGCCCGCTTCCATCTCGGCAATGGCGCACGGCTCGAGCGCATCAACTGGATGGGCGATCTTTCACGCAAGGGCCTGAAAGAATCAGGCGGCGTGATGGTCAATTACCTCTACGATCTCGACGAGATCGAGAAGAACCACGAGGCTTTCGCCAACCAGGGCGAGGTGATGGCGTCGAGCGCCGTGAAGCGCATGCTGAAGGGCGAGCGGCAGATTTTCGGGATTCCCGCGCCGAGTTTCGCGCAGGGGTGAAGCAAGTGTCATGGCAGGGCTCGTCCCGGCCATCCACGCCAAGCGGCGCGGATAGTTCTTGCCATTTCTGCTCGCCCCGTTATCGGATATTTGCTGCTCGGCTCGGCGTGGATGCCCGCGACAAGCGCGGGCATGACGGTACTTTTGCAGGGAAATCCCAGCTCATGCCCGCGCATCTCTACGCTGAACTCTCGTCGCGGTTTCCGGCGGATCGCGGCCGCATAGCCTTCGAGACGCAGGACGGCGCGCTGCACAGCTATGCCGACGTCGAAGCTGGCGCGGCCCGCATGGCCGGCGCGCTGGTCGCGCTCGGCGTGAAGCCCGGCGACCGCGTGGCCGTGCAGATCGAGAAATCCTTGCAGGCGGTTCTGCTCTATCTCGGCTGCGCGCGCGCCGGCGCCGTCTTCCTGCCGCTCAACACCGCCTATACGCCCGCCGAAATCGAATACTTTCTGACCGACGCCGAGCCGACCGTCTTCGTCTGCGATCCCGCCCGCAAGGATTCGCTCGCCGGCGCCGCGGACGCGGCCAAGGTCGCGCATGTCGAGACGCTCGACGCGGACGGTCGCGGCTCGATGTCGGAACGCGCGCGTTTCTGCCCGTCGACCTTCGCGGACGTCGAGCGCGGGCCGGACGATCTCGCCGGCATTCTCTACACGTCCGGCACGACCGGCCGTTCCAAGGGCGCGATGATCAGCCAGGAGAATCTCGCCTCCAATGCGCGCGCGCTCGTCGAATACTGGCGCTTCACAAGCGACGATACGCTGATCCACGCGTTGCCGATCTATCACACGCACGGCCTGTTCGTGGCGATCAACGTGCTCCTGATGGCGGGCGGCAAAATGATCTTCCTGCCGAAGTTCGACGCCGACCAAGTGATGTCCTACATGCCGCGCGCGACCAGCCTGATGGGCGTGCCGACCTTTTACACGCGCTTGCTTCAGCATTCCGGACTGACGAAGGAAGCGACCGCGCATATGCGGCTGTTCATCTCGGGCTCCGCGCCTTTGCTCGCCGAGACGCATCGCGAATTTTCCGCGCGCACCGGCAAGGCGATCCTCGAGCGCTACGGCATGACCGAGACCAACATGATCACGTCGAACCCCTACGACGGCGATCGCAGACCGGGCACGGTCGGCTTTCCGCTGCCCGGCGTTTCCGTGCGCATCGCCGATCCCGAGACTGGCGCGCTGCTGCCCAAGGGCGAGATCGGCATGATCGAGGTGAAAGGCCCGAATGTGTTCAAGGGCTATTGGCGCATGCCCGAGAAGACGGCGGCCGAATTCCGGTCGGACGGCTATTTCATTACCGGCGATCTCGGCATGATCGACAACCGCGACTACGTGCATATCGTCGGGCGCGGCAAGGATCTCGTGATCACCGGCGGCTTCAACGTCTATCCGAAAGAAATCGAGACGGAGATCGACGGGCTGCCGGGCGTTCTCGAAAGCGCCGTCATCGGCGTGCCGCACGCCGACTTCGGCGAGGGCGTGACTGCTGTCGTTGTGCGCGCCAAGGGCGCCGACATCGACGAGGCGACCATTTCGCGCGCGCTCTACGGGCGGCTGGCGAAATTCAAGCTGCCGAAGAAGATCCTTTTCGTCGACGACCTGCCGCGCAACACGATGGGCAAGGTGCAGAAGAACGTGCTGCGCGATCGCTTCAAGTCGATCTACGAGGAGTGATGCGAGGGTAAGCAATCGTTCACCACGTTTGCTTGCCGGACATTAGGATTAACGCGGCACAGTGCAGCTCCCGGCCGGGTTCGAGAGTTCGCAATGCACGCCCACAATTTCCCGGCCGGCGCCCTGGCGCTCGCGCTCGTCCTCGCTTCGTCTTCCACATTCGCCGCCGAGCCCGCCGCGCAGGGCTGGACCATCACGCTCAAGGCCAATGGCGGCGTGTCGCCGGCGTGGGAAGGGTCGGGAACCCTGTCGCCCTATCTGCTGCCGGGGCTGAGCATTCGTCGCGCCGGCAGCCCCTTGTCCTTCTCCGCGCCCGACGATTCCGCAGGCTTCGCGATCTTCGACGAGAACTGGCTGAAGGCGGGCGTCGTCGGCAAACTCAAGGGACCGCGCCGCTCGGCCCAACACGCCGATCTGCGCGGCGTGCACGATATCGACTGGACTGTGGAGGCAGGCCTGTTCGCGGAATTCTGGCCGATGGAGAAATTGCGCGCACGGATCGAGGCGCGTCACGGTTTTGTCGGCCACCACGGCAACACGGTCGATGTCTCGATGGATTGGGTCGAACGCCGTGGCCCGTGGACCGTGTCGGTCGGACCCCGCCTCTCGCTCGGCGATAACAGCTACATGGACAAATTGTTCGGCGTGAGCGCCTACGAGGCGCTGATGAACCCGCGCCTCCCCGCCTATCGCGCCGAGGGCGGGGCCAAGTCCTTCGGCGTCGCTGGCGCGGTTTCCTACGAATGGTCGAAACAATGGACCACGACGGTCTATGCCCGCTACGGCCGCCTTGTCGGCTCGGCGAGCACGAGCCCGCTCGTCGCGTCGCTCGGATCGCGCAACCAGTTCACACTGGGCGCGATCGTCGCCTATTCGTTCGACTGGGGCGGGTTCTAGCCTGCCGCCAGCCGCTTTTCCGCGATGCGCGCCAACAGCGAGGCGCCGATCGGCAGGATCTCGTCGTTGAACGTATAGCCGGGATTGTGGACCGACGGTCCCGGCCCCATGCCGAGCCAGACATACGAGCCGGGCGCGGCCATGGCCATGTCGGCGAAATCCTCGGAACCCATCTTGGGCTCGGCGTCGGTCACGACCTTGTCGGCGCCGAACAATTCCGTGGCGACATCCGCCATCGCGGATGTCTGTTCCTCGGCGTTGCGCATGACGGAGAATATGTCGCGGATGTCGACGTCGATCTTCGCATTGTACGCGGCCGCGAAGCCCGCGCAGATCTCGCGCATGCGCTTCGACACCAGCGCGCGGATTTCATCGTCGAAGATGCGGATCGTTCCGGCGAGATGCGCGGTCTCCGGAATGATGTTGTAGGCTGAGCCCGCATTGAACTTGGTGATCGAGACGACCGCGCTCTTCAGCGCCGGGGCGTTACGGCTGACGATGGTCTGCAGGCTCTGCGCGAGCGCGGCGCCAATCATCACGGGGTCGTTGGAATATTCGGGCATGGCGCCATGCGCGCCCTTGCCGGTGATGTGAATGTCGAAGAAATCCGATCCGGCCATGGCCGGTCCCGTGCGCATGGAAACCTGGCCGAGCGGCGAGCCCGGGAAATTGTGCAGCGCATAGACCTCGTCGCACGGGAATTTCTTGAACAGGCCGTCGGCGATCATGGCGCGCGCGCCGCCGAGCCCTTCCTCGGCCGGCTGGAAGATGAGCGCGACCTCGCCCGAGAAATCGCGGGTCTCGGCGAGATAGCGTGCGGCGCCGAGCAGCATGGTGGTGTGGCCGTCGTGACCGCAGCCGTGGAACTTGCCTGAAATCTTCGAACGCCAGGGCAGATTGGTGAGTTCGTCCATCGGCAGCGCGTCCATGTCGGCGCGCAGGCCGACGCGCTTGCCGGTCCCGTTCTTGCCCTTGATGACGCCGACGACGCCGGTCTTGCCGATGCCGGTGTGCACCTCGATTCCATAGGATTCGAGCTCCTTGGCGACGAGGCCTGACGTGCGCACTTCCTCGAAGCCGATCTCGGGATGGGCGTGAATATCGCGGCGGATTTCCGTCATGCGGTCCGCGTAACCTTTGATCTTCTCCAGGACTTCCATGTGCGCCTCCAGCCTCAATCGCGGGTTTCAACCCATGCGCTGAGGGCAAGGTAGGGCGGCAAGGCCGCGCCCGGCAAGGGCGCGCCTTGACGGGGGCGGCCGCACAGCCCGAAAATTGCGGCAAATCACATCAAGGGCCAAAGGCCCGGACAGGAAACGCCAAATGAACGAACATCCGAAAATGGCGGCGCCTACCGCGCCGTTCAAACCCATCGATTTTCTGCCGCGCGAGATCGACGCCGAGCGTCGCGCCAATGGCGAGATCATCCTGCGCCAGCGCATCCCGCTGAACGAATACCAGCGCTGCATTCCACTCTATCTCGCCAAGTGGGCTGAGGAACGGCCGGACCAGACATGGCTCGCCCAGCGCCGTGGACCCGATCGCGCCTGGAAGCGCGTGAGCTATGCGCAGGCCAAGCGCGACGTCGACGCGGTGACGCAGGCGCTGATCGACATGAAGCTGACGCCGGAACAGCCGGTCGCGATCCTCTCGGGCAATTCGATCGAGCACGCGCTGATGACACAGGCCGCGATGCAGGCGGGCGTGCCCGCCGCGCCCGTGTCGCCCGCCTATTCGCTGATGAGCCAGGACCACGCGAAGCTCCGCTACATCTTCGATCTCATCAAGCCCGGCCTCGTGATGGTGCAGGACGGCGTGGCCTTCGGAAAGGCGCTCAAAGCGCTGGACCTCTCGGGCGTAACCGTCGTCCATGTCGAGCGTGCGCCCGAGGGCATAGAAAGCCGTGCGTGGAGCGATCTGATCGCGACCAGGCGCACCGACGCCGTCGACAAGGCGCTCGCCACCGTCGGCCCGAAGAGCGTCGGCAAGTTGCTCTTCACGTCGGGCTCGACCGGCATGCCCAAGGCCGTCATCAACACGCAGGAGATGATGTGCGCCAATGTCGTGATGGGGCAGATGACGCGCAAGCGGAAGGAGAGCGACCCGCGCATGGTCGTGCTCGACTGGCTGCCGTGGAACCACACGATGGGCGGCAACGCCGGTTTTCACGCGCTGCTGGCCGAGGGCGGGACGCTTTACATCGACGACGGGCGCCCGGTGCCCGGCATGTTCGACGAGACCCTGCGCAATCTGAAGGAGATTTCGCCCACCTATTACACCAACGTGCCGGCGGGCTTCGCGGTGCTCGCGACCGCGCTGGAGAATGACGACGCGCTGGCCAAATCTTTCTTCAAGGATCTCGGCATTCTCGGCTACGGCGGCGCGACCCTGCCGGACGATCTCTACACGCGCATGCAGCGTCTCGCCGTGAAATACACGGGACATCGGATCGTCTTCTTCACGGGCTGGGGCTCGACCGAAACGGCGCCGACGGCGACCTCCACCTATTGGGAGACGGAGCGCGTCGGCCTGATCGGCCTGCCGCACCCCGGCGTCGAACTGAAGATGGTGCCCGCTGGACCCAAATACGAAATGCGCATCCGCTCGGTGATCGTGACGCCGGGCTACTACCGCCAGCCCGATCTCACCGCGAAGGCCTTTGATGAGGAGGGCTATTACAAGATCGGCGACGCCGGGACATTTGTGGACGCTGATGATCCGACCAAGGGCCTGATCTTCGCCGGCCGCGTTGTGGAAGACTTCAAGCTGACCTCGGGAACTTTCGTGCATGTCGGTTCGTTGCGCGTGGCCGCGATCGCGGCGGCGAGCCCCGTGATCCAAGACGCGCTGGTTGCGGGGCAGGACCGCGAATTCGTGGCGCTGCTCGCCTGGCCCAATCTCGAGGCGTGCCGGCTGATCGCGGGCAAAGTCGATGCGCCCTTGAGCGAGCTCGTGCACGATCCCGCGATCAAGGAACATCTGAAGAAGTCGCTGCATGCGCACAATGCGCAGACGCAGGGCTCGTCGATGCGCATTGCGCGCGTGATGCTGATGACCGAGCCGCCCTCGATCGACGGCAACGAGCTCACCGACAAGGGCTACATCAACCAGCGCGCCGCGCTCGAGCGCCGCAATGCGCTGGTGGAGCGGCTGTATGCGGCGGCGCCGGATGGGGATGTGATTGTCGTCGAGGGGTAGACTCGATCGGCAGACTGTCGAATCTATGACGTCATTGCGAGGAGCGAAGCGACGAAGCAATCCATCCCTAAGGACAGTCGCGGGGACGGATTGCTTCGCTCCACTCGCAATGACGGGCTCAAGGACCATTGCCGTAATATGAAATACCGCGCCATCGTCTGCCCCGAACTCGGGCCGCCCGACGTCCTCCGCGTCGAGGAATTCGAGGCGCCCGTGCTGCAACCCGGGCAGGCGCGGGTGCGCATCCATTCCTGCGGCGTGAATTTTCCCGATCTGCTGATGGTCGCCGGCAAGTACCAGTTCAAGCCGGAACTGCCGTTCGTACCCGGCTTCGAATCCGCGGGCGAAGTCATCGAAGTGACGGATGACGCCAAGGTGAAGGTCGGCGACCGCGTGATCCTACGGCGCAAGACCGGCTGTTTTGCCGAGCAGGGCGTCGGCAATCCGAACGAGATCGTGCTCGCGCCCGCGCACTACAGCTACGACGAGGCCGCGACCTATTCGGTCGGGCTCGTGACCTCCTATCACGGGCTGATCACGCAGGGCCGCCTCCAGAAGGGCGAGCGCGTGCTGATCACGGGCGCGGCCGGCGGCGTCGGCATGGCGGCGGTGGCGCTAGCCGCGCATATCGGCGCGGAGGTTTTCGCGGTCTGCTCGACGGCCGAGAAATGCGCGGCGGCCAAGGCCGCGGGGGCGACGCATACGATCAATTCGTCGGAACAGAAGATCGACGACACGGTCAAGGCGCTCACGGAGGGCAAGGGCGTCCATTGCCTCTACGATCCCGTGGGCCTGCCGGCCGAGGTCGCGCTGCGGGCGATTGCCTTCGGCGGTCGCATCCTGCTGATCGGCTTTGCCGGCGCCATCCCGAGCTATCCGGGCAATCGCGTGCTCATCAAATGCGTCACGCTGATCGGCGTGCGCGCCGGCGAATTCGTTCGGCAGTTTCCCGAGGTGCGCGTGCGGGAAACGCCCGAGATGGAGGCGCTGACCAAGGCTTTGCGGCCGCATGTCAGCAAGGCCTATCCGCTGGAAAAGGCAGCGCAGGCGCTGCGCGACATTGCCGAGCGGCGCGCGATCGGGAGGATCGTTCTCCATCCGTGATGCAGCCTGTCCCTCCCCGCCAGCGGGGAGGTAGGAGCGCCAGCCGAAGGTAGGCGCCCAAGCCCCTTCCCTTCCCGGTTCTGCGGGCCTAGAAAGCCCGCAAATTCACGCGACCGGGGCATCCCATGACCTACCAGCACTCCCCCCTCTTCCCGCTCGGCGAAGACAAGACGCCCTATCGCCTCGTCACCACCGAAGGCGTGCGCGTCGAGAGGATGGGCGACCACGAATTCCTGGTCGTGGACCGCGAAGCGATCCGCCGGCTCTCGGAAGAAGCGACCATCGATTCCAACCATCTGCTGCGCCCGGGCCATCTCGCGCAGCTCGCCAAGATTCTGGACGACCCGGAAGCGACGTCGAACGACAAGTTCGTCGCCTACGATCTTCTCAAGAACGCCAATATTTCGGCCGGCGGCGTGCTGCCGATGTGCCAGGACACGGGCACGGCGATCGTGATGGCGAAGAAAGGCCGTTTCGTCTTCACTGACGGGCAGGACGAGAGCGCGATCGCCGAGGGCGTGCGCGACGCCTATGAGAAGAAGAACCTGCGCTATTCGCAGCTCGCGCCGATCTCGATGTTCGAGGAGAAGAACACGAAGACCAACCTGCCGGCGCAGATCGACATCTATGCCGAGGGCGAAGACGCCTACAAATTCCTGTTCGTGGTGAAGGGCGGCGGCTCGGCCAACAAAACCTTCCTCTATCAGGCGACGCCGTCGCTGCTGACGCACGACCGTCTTATCGGCTTCATCAAGGAGAAGATCCTCACGCTCGGCACGGCGGCGTGCCCGCCCTATCACCTCGCCATCGTCATCGGCGGCCTGTCGGCGGAACTGAACCTCAAGACCGTCAAGATGGCCTCGACCCGTTACTACGACGAGTTGCCGACGTCGGGCAGCGAGGGCGCTCACGCCTTCCGCGATGTCGAAATGGAACAGGAGATTCACAAGCTGACGCAACAGATGGGCGTCGGCGCGCAGTTCGGAGGCAAATATTTCTGCCATGACGTGCGCGTGATCCGCCTGCCGCGCCATGGCGCGTCGCTGCCGATCGGCATCGGCGTCTCCTGCTCGGCCGACCGTCAGGCCAAGGGCAAGATCACGAAGAAGGGCGTGTTCGTGGAGGAGCTGGAGCACGATCCCGCGCGCTTCATGCCGCATGTCGACGAATCGACGCTCGGCGGCGATGTCGTGAAGATCGATCTGACCAAGCCGATGTCGGAAATTCTGGCCACGCTGAGCAAATATCCGATCAAGACGCGGCTTTCGCTCACCGGCCCGATGATCGTGGCGCGCGACCTCGCGCACGCGAAAATTCGCGCGCGCCTCGAAGCGGGCGAGCCCATGCCCGATTATTTCAAGAACCATCCGGTCTATTACGCCGGCCCGGCCAAGACGCCGGCGGGCTATGCGTCCGGCTCATTCGGGCCGACGACGGCGGGCCGCATGGATAGCTATGTCGACCAGTTCCAGGCCGCCGGCGGTTCGATGGTCATGCTCGCCAAGGGCAACCGTTCGGCCGAAGTGCGCAATGCCTGCGGCAAGCACGGCGGTTTCTATCTCGGCTCCATCGGCGGCCCGGCGGCCAGGCTCGCGCAGGACTGCATCAAAAAGGTCGAGGTGCTCGAATATCCCGAGCTCGGCATGGAAGCGATCTGGAAGATCGAGGTCGAGGATTTTCCCGCCTTCATCGTCGTCGACGACAAGGGCAATGACTTCTTCAAGGAGCTCAATCTCGGTTGATTTCCTGCAAGAGCAATCTGTCGAATTCGCTGGATTGAACTGTGCGTTACGTCACGTCACTTTCGCGAGAATGTCGCTAGTTTGCGTCATGGAGCTTTGGGGAGCTCTTTCATGCGTACATTGATTCTCGCGTCCATGATCGTCGCCGCCGGCCCCGCGCTGGCGGCGACAATCGCCAAGCCTGTCGTCGACAACAGCCAGTGCTCACGGGAACTGGCCTCCGTCGACCGGTCCTTCGCAGCCGCCATGATCGATCTGCAACGCAACGGCGACCCGACCAACAGGTGCTCGGCCTGGCGACGGCATATCGACGTCATGCAGAAGGCGAGCGTCGTCTTCTCGCGCTGCACGGCGCCGGATGCGCGCGAGGGCGCGGTCAGCCAGATGAAAGGGTCGATCGCCGATTTCGAGGCGATGCTCTCGCAGGCGCAGTGCCCCTGAGCGAACAGATTACTTCCGTTTGAGATCGATTGTCGCGCGAATGCGGCCGCCGCGCCGTTCCGTCACGATGCCGCTGCGCCGTTCCATCATGCGGCGGCGGCCTTCGGCCTGACGCGCCGCCAGCCACGGCGGCTTCGTCCGGCCGGCTCGATGCGCCGCCGGCGCAACGCCGATCGACGCACGGTCGGCGCCCGCCGGAATTTCCCGCGAAACCCGGCCGCCATGCGCCGCGGGCCCGAAGCCCGCAAGGCAGCGATTGTAGGCGTCGGCCTCGGATATCTTCTCGCAATCGCCGATCGAGCGCGGCTCGGCCCGCGCCGGCGCGAGCGCCAGCATGAGGGCGGCCGCCACGATCGCCAGCGCGCGCGCCATCAGGCCGGCTGCGGGCCGTCGTAGCCCTCGACGATCACGATGTCGCCGGTCGAGACCGGCGTCCGCAACTTGATCGCGGCCTGATATTCGGGCGAGTTGTAGCAGGCGACGGCCTTTTCATAGGAATCGAATTCGAGCACGACATGGCGCGAACGGAGCTGGCCTTCCGGCCCCTCGCTCTTGCCGCCGCGCACGAGGAATTTCGCGCCATATTTTGAAAATGCTATGGCGTTGGCCGCGACATAGGCCTTGTAGCCCTCGGGGTCCGCGACATCGACATGCCCGATCCAATATCCTTTGGCCATCGTCTCCACCTTCATTGTTTTGTCATGTTTGACCACTATGTATTGCTCATCCGCTTGATGCGTACGAGTTGAGAGCGGATTGCGCGCCGGGCCGGATGTACGCCCGGCGTTTTGCGTTTTGGGGCCTCAGGAGGCCCGGTTGCGCTTGCCGCGCAAGGCCAGCCCCGCCTCGATTTCCGACACGATCGCGTCCGCGGCCGCCCTGGGGTCGGCGGCCTCCGTCACCGGACGTCCGACCACGATATGGTCGGCGCCGGCGGCCAGCGCCAGCGTCGGCGTCATCACCCGCTTCTGGTCGCCGAGCGCCGCGCCTGCCGGGCGGACGCCCGGCGTCACCAGCAGCATGTCGGGGCCCAGCAGTTCGCGCATGGCCTCGGCCTCTT
>JAGRKN010000431.1 GCA_020442275.1 Rhodoblastus sp.
CGAAGATGGTCATCGGGAAGGGCGTGGGCTTCTGGAAGACCATGCCGACCTTCGACCGCAGCAGGTTGAGGTCCGTCTTGGGCGAAAGGATGTTCTCGCCGTCGAGCAGCACCTCGCCCTCGGCGCGCTGGTTCGGATAGAGGTCGTACATGCGGTTGAGAACGCGCAGTAGCGTGGACTTGCCGCAGCCCGACGGGCCGATGAAGGCCGTGACCTCGTTCGTGTGCAACGGCAAGGAAATGCCCTTGAGAGCCTTGCTGCCGCCGTAGAAGAAATCGACGTTGCGGATGTCGACCTTGACGGCGCGCGCCGCCGTATCGGCCGGCGGCTGGATGGCGACCAAGCCGCCTCCGTTCACTGTCGGTGCGTTCATTTCGTTGCGCTCCTCGAGCCGATGGCGCGGGCGGCGATGTTGAGCGCCAGCACCGCGAAAGTGATGATCAGCGCGCCCGCCCAGGCGAGCCGCTTCCAGTTGGGGTCGGGGTTGTTGATGAAATTGTTGATGGTGACCGGGAGGTTCGCGATCTCGCGTGTGAGGTCGATGCTCCAGAACTGGTTCGACAGCGCCGTGAACAGGAGCGGCGCGGTCTCGCCGCTGATGCGGGCGACCGCCAGCAGAAGGCCGGTGATCAGGCCGGTCTTGGCGGCCTTGTAGGCGACTTTCTGCACGACGACCGAGCGTGGCAGGCCGAGGCCGGTCGCGGCTTCGCGGAGCTGCTGCGGCACGAGCAGAAGCATGTTCTCGGTCGTGCGTACGACGACGGGGATCACGATGACCGCCAGCGCCAGCGCGCCGGCGATGCCGGAGAAGCCGTGCATCGGCACGACGACGGCGCCGTAGATGAACAGGCCGATGATGATCGAGGGCGCCGACAGGAGGATGTCGTTGACGAAACGCGTGACCGTCGTCAGCTTCTCGTAGCGTCCGTATTCGGCCATGTAGGTGCCGGCGAACAGGCCGATCGGCGCGCCGATCGCGACGCCAATGACCGTCAGGATCAAGCTGCCGACAATGGCGTTGAGCAGGCCGCCGCCGTGCACGTTCGGCGGCGGGGTCATCTGCGTGAAGACGGCCAGGCTGATGCCGCCGGCGCCATTCCAGAGCAGCGTCGCGAGAATGACCAGCAACCAGGCGAGGCCGATACCGGTGGCGCCCACGCACAGCCCCATGGCTATGGCGTTGCGGCGTTTGCGGGATTGGTAGAGGGAGGCCATGTCAGTTCCCCGCCTTCTTCTCGACGCGCATCAGCATGAGGCGCGCGGCCGCGAGCACAATGAAGGTCAGGACGAACAGCAGCAGGCCGAGCAGGATCAGCGCCGACTGGTGGACGTCGGAGGCTTCCGCGAATTCGCTCGCGATGGCCGCTGAAATCGTCGTCGCGGGCGCGAAGATCGACGTCTGGATCTTGAAGGAATTGCCGATCACGAAGGTGACCGCCATGGTCTCGCCGAGCGCGCGGCCGAGAGCGAGCATGATGCCGCCGATGACGCCGACGCGCGTGTAGGGCAGGACGACGTTCTTGACGACTTCCCAAGTCGTGCAGCCGACGCCGTAGGCCGCCTCCTTCAGGACGGGCGGCACGGTGAGGAACACGTCGCGCGAGATCGAGGTGATGAAGGGCAGGATCATGATGGCGAGCACGAGCGACGCGTTGAAAAGCGACAGGTTGCTCGCGGGACCCTTGAAGACCTGGTTGAGCACGGGAACGTGCTCGAAAGTCGCGATCAGCGCGGGTTCGACATATTCGGCCAGGAACGGCCCGAGCACGAAGAAGCCCCACATGCCGTAGATGATCGAAGGAATGCCTGCCAGGAGCTCGATTGCGGTCGAGATCGGCTGACGCAGTTTCTGTGGGCAAAGCTCTGTGAGAAACACCGCGACGCCGAGGCCGACCGGAACCGCGATCGCCATGGCGATCAGCGAGGACACGAGCGTGCCGTAGATCGGCCCGAGGCCGCCGAGGATCGGTTCGGGCTCGGCATTGGGCGCCCAGCGTTGCGTCAGCAGGAACTCGACGCCGAAAGTCTTGATCGCAGGCCACGCGCCGACGAACAGCGAGCCGATGATGCCGCCGAGTATGAGAAGGACGATCCAAGCGGAGAGGCGGGTCGCCCAGAAGAACAGTCTGTCGCTGGCGCGAAGGCTGCTCAGTATCGTGTTGCGATTGGCGGTCGTGGTCCGACCTCCGGCTGGCGGCGCCAGCGTTGCCTCTGACACGTCGTCGCTCCTCGCACGCTGCTGCACAGGAAAGCGGAGGCGCCGGAGCGCCTCCGCCTAGAT
>JAGRKN010000201.1:0-7437 GCA_020442275.1 Rhodoblastus sp.
GCCATGATGAAGGGGAAGCCGAATTTGGCCTTGTAGGAATCGTTGAGTTGCGTGAACCGCTCGAGTTCGTCCGCCGTCAGCCGGTCGAGACCGGCGCCGCCCTGCTCCCTCGTGGAATCCACGGTCAGCGCCTTGGCCAGCGCGAGGCGGCCAGCGAGATCGGGATGGGCGCGGATCAGCGCGAGCTTTTCGTCCTTCGACATGGCGCGCGCCACGATGGCCATGGCCTCGTGCAGGCCGCCGGCCGTATCGCATTCCGGCCCGAGGCCCTTGGCATGCGCGCCTGCCGCGATCCCAGGCGTGTGCTCGTAGATGTCGCCGAAAACCTGCGTGAACAGCGCGGCGCCCATGCGGCTCGGCACATAGCCGCCCTTGGGCGGATGCGTCCTGATCCAGTGCCGCGCGATGTCGAGGCGGGTCGCGACCCAGACGCGATCGTGCTTGCGGACATAGTCGAGAAAACGCGCCAGCGCGGCGGCGCGGCCCGGACGGCCGACGAGACGGCAATGCAGGCCAACCGACATCATCTTCGGCCGGTCGTCGCCTTCGGCATAGAGCGTATCGAAACTGTCCTTGAGATAGGAAAAAAACTGGTCGCCGCTGTTGAAGCCCTGCGGCGTCGCGAAACGCATGTCGTTGGCGTCGAGCGTGTAGGGCACGAGCAATTGCTGGCGCTTGCCGTCGTCATGCCAATAGGGGAGTTCGTCGGCGTAGATATCGGCGGAGTAGAGAAAGCCGCCTTCTTCGATCGTCAACGGAATGGAATTTTCCGACGTGCGGCCCTGGTAGAAGCCGAGCGGCCGCTCGCCGACGATCTCCGCATGCAGGCGGATCGCCTCGGCGATATCGGCGCGCTCCTTCTCTTTCGGCGCATCCTTGTAGTCGATCCACTTGAGGCCGTGGCTCGCCATTTCCCAGCCCGCCGCCTTCATGGCGGCGACGGCTTCCGGATTGCGCGCCAGCGCGGTGGCGACACCGAAGACCGTGACCGGCATGGCGCGCTCGCGGAACATGCGCAGCAGGCGCCAGAAGCCGGACCGCGAGCCGTATTCGTAAATCGATTCCATGTTCATGTGGCGCTGGCCGGGCCAGGGCTGCGCGCCGACGATCTCGGACAGAAAGGCCTCCGAGGCGGCGTCGCCATGGAGAATGTTGTTCTCGCCGCCCTCTTCGTAATTGACGACGAATTGCACGGCGACACGCGCTTCGCCCGGCCAACGCGCGTGCGGCGGCGTCTCGCCGTAGCCGATCATGTCGCGGGGATAGGCGGCCATAGCTTACGAACCCCGGTAGGTCGAAAAGGCCCAGGGCGAAACGAGCAGCGGCACGTGATAGTGCCCGGCTGCGTCGGCGATGCCGAAGCGGATCGGCACGACGTCGACGAAGGCGGGCTCGGGCAGCGCTTGGCCGGACGCGCGAAAATAGGCGCCAGCGTGGAAGCGAATTTCGTAGACGCCAGCCGCCATTTCGTCGCCGGACAGAAGCGGCGCATCGGTGCGGCCGTCGGCATTGGTGCTCGCGGTCTTCACCGGCGTCGCGACGCCGTCCTCGCCAATGCGCACGAGTTCAAGCGCGACGTTCGCCGCCGGCCGTCCGGCCTGAATATCCAGCACGTGCGTCGACAGACGGCCCATATCCTGCTCCTTGCTGGGCTCATTCTAGCAGCGCGCAATCGTTCCACATTCAAATATTTTTTGAAACTGCGGTCGGCGACGGCCCGCAATCCCGCGGTCAGCCGACGACACGGCGCTTGCGCGTCTTGCCCGGCCGCGCCTCGGCGAGCGCCGTCTCGATATGGTCGCGCGCTTCCTCGGCAAGGGCGTCGGCGAAGGCGCGGACCTTCGGCGGCGCCATGCGCTGATAGGCGTGCAGGATGGCGAGCGTGACCGGCGTCGGCGGATTGTCGGGCAGGACGGGCACGAGCGCGCCCGAACGCAATTCGCCGGCGACCTCGAACAGCGGCTTCATGACAATGCCTTCGCCGGCGAGCGCCCATTGCGTCAGCACGTCGCCCGCATCCGCGTCGAGGCCGCCCGCCACCATGGCCGAGACGGCGCGGCCGCCGCGCTGCAAGGTCCACCGGAACTGGCGGGAGCCGGGATAGCGCAGCATGAGGCAGCGATGCTTTTCGAGATCGGCGATGGACTTCGGCGCGCCGCGCTTCTCGATATAGGCGGGCGCGGCGCAGAGCACGCGCTCGACGTCCGCGATCTTGCGCACGATCAGCGAGGAATCGGGCAGGCGGTCCATGCGTACGGCGACGTCGACCGCCTCGGTGAAGAGATCGACGAGATAGTCGGAGAGGCGCAAGGTGACGTCGATTTCCGGATAGCGGGTCTGGAAGCGCGGCAGGAATGGCGCGACGACGCGCTGGCCGAAGCCCAACGGCGCGGTTACCTTCAACAGGCCGCGCGGCGGCGCGCCCTTGTCCGAGACGCTCGCCTCGGCGCGGTCGAGCGCCTGCGAAACGTCCAGGCAATGCTCGTAAAAGACGCGACCCTGCTCGGTGAGAAACATTTTTCGCGTCGTGCGATTAAACAAGCGGCAGCTCAGCGCCTTTTCGAGGCTGCGAATTCGATGGCTGACAACGGCCGCCGACAGCCTCATGCTGCGACCTGCGGCGGAGAAGGAGCCAAGCTCCACCGCGCGGACGAAAACGCGGATATTGTCCAGCGAGAGCATTCAGCGATCCCGTTTGAAAGTCTACGCGCTTTCCAACAATATCGTGCGAAGCGTCGCCGGCCTAGAGTGGACGGACGACCGACGGAGAAGGGCATGGACGCAATCGCGTTGGAATGGGGCGGACTGCTGTTGCGGTGGACCCACATCATCACCGGCATCGCCTGGATCGGCTCGTCCTTCTATTTCATGCACCTCGACGCAGCCCTGCGCGCGATCCCCGAAATCCCCGCCGGCAAGGGCGGCGAAGCCTGGGAAGTGCATGGCGGCGGCTTCTATCAGGTCCGCAAGTATCTCGTCGCGCCTGACAAGATGCCGGCCGAACTGATGTGGCACAAATGGGAATCCTATTCGACCTGGATTTCCGGCTTCTCGTTGCTCGTCTGGGTCTACTATCTCGGCGCCGATCTCTATCTGATCGACCCCAGCGTGCGTGCGCTGTCGCCATTGCAGGCGGCCGCGATCGGCATCGGTGGGCTCGCCGTCGGCTGGATCGTCTACGACTTTCTCTGCAAGTCGCCACTCGCCAACAACGAGGTCGCGCTGGCCGCCGTCGGCTTCGCCTTCGTGATGGGCATGGCCTTCTTCTTCCAGCACATGTTTTCAGGTCGCGGCGCGCTGCTGCATACCGGCGCGTTGATGGGCACGATCATGACCGGCAACGTGTTCATGAACATCATCCCCAACACGAAGATCGTCGTCGCCGACCTGATCGCGGGCCGCGCGCCCGATCCTAAATACGGCAAGCAGGCGAAGACGCGCTCGACGCACAATAATTATCTCACCCTGCCGGTGCTGTTCCTGATGATCTCGGGCCATTACCCGATGACCTTCATGTCGCCCTATGCCTGGCTGATGGTCGGCTTCGTGCTGATCGCCGGCGCGCTGGTGCGTTATTTCTACAACCAGCGCCACGCCGGCAAGGGCGACAAATGGTGGGCCTGGGCCGTTGCGGCCCTGTGCGTCGCCGTGGCGATCTGGCTGTCGATGCTCTCCAATCCGGCCGGCCGCCAGAAGCTCGGCATGCCCGCGCTGACGACGCCCGCCGTCGCCGCCGTCAGCGCTCATGTGCCGAAAGATGTCGAGGACGTTCTCACGAGCCGCTGCGCCATGTGCCACGCGGCCGAGCCGGTCTGGACCGGGCTGGCGTCGCCGCCCAAGGGCGTGGCGCTGGATACGCCCGAGCATATCGCGCGCAACGCCGATCTCGTGCGGATACAGGCCGTGCTGACGCACGCCATGCCACCGAACAACATCACCGAAATGACGCCGGAGGAACGCGTGGTTCTGGCGAACTGGTTCGCCAAGAAATGACGCGGATGCTGACAATCGAACCACTGACGCGTGAAAACTTCGCGCCATTCGGGGATGTGATCGACGCCGAAGGCGCCGCGCACGTCACGATCAACCAGGGCTTTGCGCGGCGTTGCGACGGGCAGGCGAAGATAGATGTCGCCAGCGAAGGCGGATCAGTCAATGTCAGCCTGTTCACCGCGCGGCCGCGACCCGCGCCGATCGAGATAGCGCTGATGGAGCGCCATCCGCTCGGCAGCCAGCTCTTCGCGCCGCTGCAGGCGCGGCCGTGGCTCGTCGTCGTATGCGGCGATCCGCGCGACGCCTCCACCTATCGCGCCTTTCGCGCGACGGGCCGGCAGGGCGTCAATTATGCGCGCAACGTCTGGCACCATCCGCTGCTCGTGCTCGACGACAACAGCCTGTTTCTCGTCGTCGACAGGACGGGCCCCGGAAACAATCTCGAAGAATACGAACTGGGCGTAGCCGAACGGCTTTCGCTTGCGCCGTAATGCACGGCAAAGAGGAAAAGATGGATCGCACCTACTATTCCGCGATGGGCGGACATCCGCCGCAAACCGACATGCTGACGGGGCGCGCGGTCTTCACCGAGGCTTACGCCGTCATTCCGCGCGGCGTAATGCGCGACATCGTGACGAGCTGCCTGCCGCATTGGGCTAAGACGCGTCTGTGGATCATCGCGCGCCCGCTTTCGGGATTTGCTGAAACCTTCACGCATTACATCATGGAAGTCTCCCCCGGCGGCGGCAGCGACAGGCCGGACACCGACCAGCGCGCGGAAAGCGTGCTGTTCATGGTGGAGGGGCAGGCGACGCTGACGATCGGCAACGCCAAACATGTGCTGAAGAAGGGCGGCTACGCCTACGTGCCCGCCGGCGCCTCCTGGCGCATTTCGAACGGCGGCAAGGGACCGGCGAAATTCCACTGGATCCGAAAGGCCTACGAGGCGGTGGACGGCGTCGAGGCGCCGGAGGCTTTCGTCGCGAACGAGGCAGACGTGCCGCTGCGCGCCATGGCGGGTACGGACGGCAAATGGGCGACGCAGCGATTTGTCGAGCCGGACGACCTGCGCCACGACATGCACGTCAATATCGTGACCTTCGAGCCCGGCGCGATCATTCCCTTTCTCGAAACGCATGTGATGGAGCACGGGCTCTACGTGCTCGAGGGCAAGGCGGTCTACAAGCTCAATCGCGATTGGGTGGAGGTGGAAGCCGGCGACTACATGTGGCTGCGCGCCTTCTGCCCGCAGGCCTGCTACGCTGGCGGGCCGGGGCGGTTCCGCTACCTGCTCTACAAGGACGTGAACCGGCACCCGAAACTCGGGGGCTTCTGAGCGGCCGAGCGAAATTTGGCGGAAGAGAGAGGGAGTCGAACCCACCAAGGACCGGCTCGCGGCCCCTCCCGGATTTGAAGTCCGGACGCCCCACCGGGGACGCTTCTCTTCCTCGTGAATCGACGCGCAGTCTAGCTGCCCGGCGGCGCGCCGAACAGATCGAGACGATGCCTGTTGATGCGCCGGAGATCGCCGCGCCTGAAGGTGACGCCGTGGCGATCGAAGAATTCGAGGATCTGGATCGCGACCTTGCGGCCGTTGTCGAGCCGGTCGCGGAACTCGGCCGCCGAAAACTGGCCCTGTTGCGCCCGGCCCGCAATGTCGGCGGCGATCGCGGTCATTTCCGCGACCGTGGCGCGCAGGAAGAAATGATCGTGCGCGACCTCGTCGACCTTGCCCATCCGCCCGAGAATCTTCATCAGCCGACGAATATCGGGCTCGCGCAGATCGAGCGCGTCGGCGATGTCGCGCACGCGCGGCGGCCGGAAACGCTCCTCGCCCGAGATCATCGGAGCGATCCGCGACCATAGCGCTTCGTCATCGGGCTGAAGCCGGACCTGATGCTCGGCGAGCCGCGCCCAGGCGCCGTCGAGCGCGATGCGGGCGCCGAGCGCCGGAGACTGGAGAAGCCCGCGAAACGCCGGAGCCGGCAGGCGTGGTTCGAGCGACAAGCGCAACCGTTCGAAGCCGAGACCCGGCAGGTCGGGATTTTCCGCATGGAACGCAGCGAGCGTCGCAACCAGACTTTCAACGAGCCGAACGAAGGTTTCGCGCGCCAGCCCGATCCGCGCGCCGCCCGACAATTCGACGATGTCGAGATCACGGGCGAGCTTTGTGTACTGCCCTTCGCCAAGGGCGCGATCACGCGCGAAAACGGCGAGGTCGACGAAGAACGGCGAGGTCGCAAGCAGGCCTTGCAGCGCTTCCGCGTCGTCGCGACGCGCGGCGGCTTCGAGGATCGCGCGACGTTCCGGCGTGCGGCGCTTGCGCGCGGGCGGGCGCAAATCGACGAGGACGCCGCCGCCGATCGTGCGCTGCGCCGTCGTGTCGCGGGCCACGAAACGATCGCCGACGGCGGCGGCGATAGGCTTTTCGAGCACGAGTTGCGCGAAGACCTCGTCGCCGGGCGTGATCGGTTCGTCGCCGAGCAGGACGAGGCGGGCGGCGACGTCGCTCGCCGCGTGGTGAAGCCTGATCGGCGTCCATTGCCCGACCGATTTCTTCTCCGACGCCAGCAGCCGGAACGAAACGTCGATGCGATCGGTGGGCGCATGGAGTTCGCCCGCGAGGACGAAATCGCCACGCTCGATGGCGTCTTTGGAAATGTCCTCGCCGCTGAGATTGAGCGCGCAGCGTTCGCCGGCGCGGCCGCGCTCGGCGGCGCGGTTCTGTGCATGGATCGAGCGTATGCGCGCCGCGCGACCGGAAGGGCTCACGACGACACGGTCGCCGACCGCGACCTGGCCCGACAGGACGATGCCGGTCACGATCGTGCCTGCGCCCGACAGCGTGAAGGAGCGGTCGACGGCGAAACGAAATGCGCGTTGATCGGCGCGCGCCGGCATTGTCTGCGAGGCCTCGAACAGCAGCCGACGCAGATGATCGACTCCCTGCCCGGTCACGGAGGAAACGGGCACGATTTCCGCGCCAGCGAGTGGCGACGTCGCCAGCAGATTTTCGATCTGCGTCGTCGCCTCGGCAAGACGTTCGGGCGAAACCATGTCGCATTTCGTGAGCGCGACGATTCCGCGATCGAGCCCGAGCAGTTCGAGGATCGCGAGATGCTCGCGCGTCTGCGGCATGATCCCGTCATCGGCGGCGACGACGAGCAGCACGAAATCAACGCCGGCGGCGCCGGCCAGCATCGTGTGCACGAACTTTTCGTGGCCGGGCACGTCGACGAAACCGAGCACGTCGCCGTTGGGTGTCGGCGTATAAGCGAAACCGAGGTCGATCGATATGCCGCGCGCCTTTTCCTCCTTCAGGCGATCGGTGTCGACGCCGGTCAGCGTGCGCACGAGCGACGATTTGCCGTGATCGATATGGCCGGCCGTGCCGACGATCATCGCGCGCTCTTTGTCTTCGTCAGTTGCGCGAGATTGGCGAGG
>JAGRKN010000201.1:7562-10934 GCA_020442275.1 Rhodoblastus sp.
CGAATTGCGAGACCCGCGCTCGCGATCGTCTCGACCGGCGAGGCGCCGGAGCCGACTTCGCTGGCGCATGGCGCGACATCGACGACGAAGTCGGCGCCGATCCGTTCCTGAACCTGGGGCGCGAGGCGGCGCGCCTGCGCCTCGATCTCGGCGAGCGGGCGCGCGAGGGACACGAGCGTCGGCAGGCGCTGCGCGAGACAGTCGGGATCGCGATAAAGTTTGAGGGTCGCCTCGAGCGCCGCGATCCTGATCTTATCGACCCGCAACGCGCGCTTCATCGGGTTCTTGTTGATGCGCGCGATCAGATCCTTGCGGCCGACGATGAAGCCCGCCTGCGGGCCGCCGAGCAGCTTGTCGCCAGAGAAGGTGACGAGATCGGCGCCTTCGGCGACGGCCTCGGCCACTGTCGGTTCGCGGTTGAGGCCGTAGCGCGTGAGATCAACGAGCACGCCGGAGCCGAGATCGTTGACCAGCGGCGTGCTTTTCGCGCGCGCGATCTGAGCGAGTTCGGGCGCTGGAACCTCCTTCGTGAAACCCTCGATTCGGTAGTTCGAGGTGTGGACTTTCAGAACCAGGCCCGCCTCCTGTTCGAGCGCGGCGACATAGTCGCTGGCATGCGTGCGATTGGTCGTGCCGACCTCGACCAGTCTTGCGCCCGCCCGCGCCATAATGTCGGGCATACGAAAGGCGCCGCCGATCTCGATGAGTTCGCCGCGCGAGACGATGGCGCGTTTTCCGCGCGCGAGCGTATTGAGCGTCAGCAATACGGCGGCCGCATTGTTGTTGACGATGGTGGCGTCTTCCGCGCCAGTGAGTTCGCACAACAGCGCGCGCAAATGATTGTCACGCTCGCCGCGCTTGCCGCCGCCGACGTCGAACTCAAGCGCGACCGCCTCGCGCATCGCCAGCGTCGCCGCCTCGATCGCGGCTTCTGCAAGGCGGGCGCGGCCAAGATTCGTGTGCAGCACCGTGCCGGTGAGATTGTAGACGGGCTTGAGGCTCGGCGCGGCGGCGCGCTCCAGCCGGAGCGTCGCACGCGCACCGATCGCGTCGGCGTCTCCGACATCCGCCGCGCCTCGGCGGGCGTCGGCGAGTTCGCTCCTGATTGCCTCGACGAGCGCTGTCCGTCCAAATGTCTCGACGACCGCGGCCGCGCTCGGCGTACGTAGAACCTCGTCGACTGCTGGCAGACGGCGACGGTCGGCGTCGGAAGCGGCGCCATTCCCGGACATGGCGTCAGTAACCGAGCAGGAACGGATTGACCGCGCCGCGCCGGGTCGTATCGTCGCGCAGGAGCATGTCGAGCGCGACGGTCGCGACGTCGTCGGCGACCGGATCGAGCGCCGCATCCTTAAGCTGCAGCATGATCTTCACATAGCTGTTGCAGGTCGCACAGCACTCGGCGCGCACGAGGCCGGCGCCCGGGCCGCCCTCGATCTCGCGATAGCGGATGCCTTCGGTGGAGCCGCAGCACACGCATTTCACGCGCACCTCGTGCCAGAGCGTCGAACACAGCGCACAGGAGACGAAGCGCGACCCATGCGCGTCTTGCCAGCCGACGACGAGGCTCGCGACCGGGGGGCCACCACAGGCGGGGCACGCGCCCTGCCCGACCGAGGAGAGCGTCTTGACGTCGAGACGCGCGGCGAGTCGCGCCGCGTGAACCTGCATGCCGGCGGCGAGGAAGGATTGTTCGGCCAGCCGCGCGGGATCGAGGCGCATCTCGAAGGCCGCGCGCCCAAGCGCTTCCCGCTCGGCGCCGTCCATGCGCGTGACATTGGCAAGTGCGGCGCGCGCCTGATCGGGCATGTCGATCTGCGGCGCGAGGTCGAACAATCTGTCGAATGTCGCGGCCAGAGCCGGATCTTCCGCAAAACCGTTGCGATCGATCGGCGGCATGGCGTGCTGCCTTGCGAGGTCGAGTTCGGCCCTTCCGGGCATTCGCGGCTCGGGCAGGCCGGCCTCGTTGGCGCGGTGCTGCGCTTCCGCCAGACCCGCCATGAAATGGAGATAGGGCGCGAGTTCGTGCGTCTGCGCGAGCACAGCGAAACGCTGGGCGCGCAGGCGAAACAGGGTCGCGGGATCGGGCAGTTTCGCGAAGGGCGGTTCGGCGCGCGAACCGATATCGACGGGGACGATCGGCGTTGCGCCGGTTTCACTCATGTTGCTTGCTCACGAACCGCACGGGCCACGTGGAGCGGCCGCGTTTTTTTCACGCGACCGCCGTGATGTGACATGCACTCTTGCGACCTTAGTGGCGACGCTCCGCCGTGACCAGCTCCTTGAGCCACTTGCGATGGTGGCGCCAGGCCCAGCCGCCGGTCACCTGCCCCTTGGTCATCGCGCCCATCGTGCCGCGCACCCAGATGGCGGCGTAGACGTGCACGATCCAGACGCTGATGATGACGACCGCCGCGATCGAATGCGCGAGAACGGCGATGCGCTTGGTCGGGATCGAGGTGTAGGCGAAGAAATATTCGTCCCAGATGGTCAAGCCCGACAGGATCAGGACGACGATCAGGATCGACATGCCCCAGAACACCATCTTCTGGCCGGCATTGTACTTGCCGACTTCGGGCATGCGCTCCTCGTGACCGGCGACGAGGTCGCCGGCCTGCGCAATCCATTTGCTGTCCTCGCGCTTCCACAGGTTGAGCTTCCAGAAGCGGAAGAATAGCCCAGAGAAGGAGAAGAACAGCACCACGCCGATCCACGGATGGATCGCGCGCGTCGCCTGGCCGCCGCCGAACAGGCCTGTCAGGAAGAACAGGGCCGGCGTGAACAGGGCGAGACCGGAGAGCGCGAGCAGGATCAGGCAGATCGCCGTCACCCAGTGATTGGCCCGCGCGCCCGGGGTGTAGCGGTCGACGACGACAGGATCGCCCGGATGGATCCTGCCGCCGGAGTCGATATTGCCACTCATGACTTGCCTCCCGCCAGCTTGCTGGCGTTGGCCTCGTCTTCAGCCGAGACCTTGTTGGGGCCGGCGATCATGTGATGCACGAAGCCGAAGGCGGCGACGGCGCCCATGACGGCAAGACCCGTATATTTGGTCAGGCCCTTCCAGAGCTCCACGACAGGGCTGATGCGCGGATTGTTCGGCAGGCCGGCATAGATCTCCGGCTTGTCGGCATGCTGCAGCACGTACATGACATGCGTGCCGCCGACGCCCTGCGGATCGTAGAGACCCGCGGTCTTGTAGCCGCGCGACTTCAGGTCCGCTATGCGCCCGTCCGCCCATTTCTTCATGTCGTCCTTGGGGCCGAACACGATCGCCTGGGTCGGGCACGCCTTCTGGCAGGCCGGCCCCTGGCCGACCGCGACGCGGTCGGAGCAGAGCGTGCACTTGTAGGCCTTGTTGTCGACCTTCGA
>JAGRKN010000025.1:0-18970 GCA_020442275.1 Rhodoblastus sp.
TGCTGCTCGGCCTCGTCTCGGCGAATGCGGAATGGTGGCCGCGCCTGCGCGAGACCTACGACACGATGGCCAATTGCGCGGGACCCGAGGACGTGTTTCTCGCGCTGCGCGGCCTGCGTACGATGGAGCTGCGCCTGCGCGAGGCCGAACGGCAGGGATTGGCGCTGGCCAACTGGCTCAAGGCCCGGCCGGAAGTTTCACGCGTATTGCATCCCGCCCTGCCCGACGATCCCGGCCATGCGATCTGGAAACGCGATTTTTCCGGCTCGTCCGGACTGTTCTCGATCGTCCTGAAGCCCGCGTCGAAAAAGGCCGTCGCCGCCATGCTCGACTCGCTCGAACTTTTCGGTCTCGGCTATTCCTGGGGGGGCTTCGAGAGCCTCGTCGTGCCGTTCGACTGCGCGCCCTATCGCTCGGCGACGGAATGGAAGCCCGAGGGGCCGGCGCTCCGCTTCTCAGTCGGGCTCGAGAATATCGAGGATTTGCAGGACGACCTCGACCGGGGCTTCGCGCAGTTGCGCGGCGCCAACGGCTGATCGATCGCCGCAAACAAGAAGCGCGGCCGAAGCCGCGCTTTTCGTGTCTCAGGACTGCGGCGCTCCATCACGCCCGGCGAACGAGGCCGATCACGGCGGAAATCACGAACAGAACGATCGCCGCCCAGAATAACAACTGTGCGCCGCCCATGGCCGTGCCCGCGACGCCGCCGAAGCCGAAGAAGGCGGCGACCAGCGCGACGACGAGGAAGATGACGGCATAATGCAGAAGGCTACCCATGGCTTTGTCCTTTCCTTGCGCCCCGAGTGACAAAAGCGAGGCTTCGAACCTGCGGCGATAACGACATGTGCGCGTCGGGGTTCCATCGGGCGTGCGCGTTTTCGCAATCTCGGAATGTCGCGTATTGGCGCGGAACCCTGTCGCAAGCAGCGCGTTGTTGAGGCGGACCGGGCGTCGCACCCGTTCGCTCCGCAACACGAAGGATGTTTCGCCATGAGCAGCACGACCGACAAGATCAAAGGGTACGCCAACGAAGCCATCGGCAACGCCAAGCAGGCCGCCGGCAAGGCGATGAACCGGCCCGACGTCGAGGCCGAGGGACTTCTCCAGGAGCGCAAGGGCGAAGCGCAGCAGGCGCTCGGCAAGGGAAAGGACGCGGTCAAGAAGCTGATCGACAAGGCCTGACTGCGCCTTTGAACAAACTCACACGCCCGGTCGCGCACGTCGTGGCCGGGCGTTGTTCGTCGACACTTCGGCAGGACTGACACAATGACCCTTCTGATCCGCGAAGACGACGCGATTATTGCGCTTGATCTGGCCGAGGGAGCAGCGCGGCACGGCATCTCGCCGGCGACGGTCGTCGCTAGCTTGGCCGAGGCGCTGAAGGCGCTGGATGTCGGCGCGTTCTCCGCCGCCGTTGTCGACCTGCATCTTGAAGACGGGCAATTTTGATCGTGCATCGCGCGACGCCTAGTCGGACGACGCATTCACACCGTCAAGCTCTCTGGCGGCGGACTGGATTGGTCCGAGCTCTCGGACGCCTCGCATATTTCATTCGCTAGCCAACGCCAGCAGACATCGTGATGGATTGCGCGCGATCGGGTTTTGCCCCGCCCATATCGCGCGATGACGTTCGCGACGACAAAACGCCCGCCTCTGACGAAGCGGGCGTCTTGTCATGAGGCTGAGCGCGTGCCGCCGCCTTTGACTAGCGATACAGGAACATGACGAGGAGGATGATCGGGATCGGCACACCGATGAGCCAAAGAAGCAATCCGCGTCCCATGAGTTTCTCCTTTGCTTTCGCTCGCGAGAGCTACGACCGCGAGTCGGCTCGATTCGACACATTGCCGATCGACGACCGGAATGGAGGTTATGTGGACGGACCAGCCACGCCCTCGGCGGGGCTGCAGGTCAGGCGTCGCCAATCCGTCCGCGGCGATAACATTCGCGGTCGCGCTCGGTTCCATCGCCGCAAACATTCGCCTCGAGCCGGGATCGCGCGGAACCGTTCTTGCCATCGCGCGTTGCGGTTGCAAGACGCGGAGTGGATCGCTTGCTTTATTGGGCTTTGATTTGTCTGGTGGTCGCGCTCGTCGCCACCGTCCTCGGGTTCGGCGGCGCGGCGCGGAGTTTCTCAGGCGCGGCTCGCCTGCTTTTCGGGATTTTTCTCGTTCTCTTCCTTGGCTCGGTCACTGTGCAACTCCTGTCTGGACGCTAGGCGGCGTCCGGCCGCGCGAATTATTTCCAGACCCCGAGGAACCAGCCGAGAGCTCGTGCGTTGCCCGCCGGGAAGCGTGAACAGAGCTTTCGATTTCGGTGAGGCCGATGAACGACCGCCATATTTCCCTCGACGAAAGGCCCGCGCGCGACCGGTCCTTGCGCAAAAGATCCCTGAAAGAGCCGGAGGGCAAAGGGTCGTTCGGCTTTGCCCGCTTCTCGGCGCTGGTCGCCGCTCTCGCGGGACGACCGGCGACCTTTGCGATCGCGGTCGCCACCATTCTCGCCTGGGGCCTGTCCGGCCCTATTTTTCGATGGTCAGACACTTGGCAGCTCGTGATCAACACGGGCACGACCATCATCACCTTCCTGATGGTCTTCGTTATCCAGAACGCTCAAAACCGGGACGCGATGGCAATCCAGGTCAAGCTCGACGAATTGATCTGCGCGACCAGGGACGCGCGCGACAAGCTGGTCGGCATCGAGGATCTGGACGATACGGTCGTGGAACGGCTGAAGGCCGAGATCCAGTCCCGCAGCAAACGTTCGCCCGCGGCGGTCGGCTGAAGCGCCGATGTTTCTGAAGTCGCGCCGGTTCGTCGGCTACAATCTCGTCTTCCTCGGTTTCGGCGTCTTCGCGCTGCTGATCATGGTCGTAACGTCCGTGCTCTATTCGAACCGGACGCAGACTTACGCCGCCGATGCGCTGACGGCGGCGCGGCTCGACGCCTTGATTCTCAAGTACCAGTCCGATCTCGTGGACGCGGAGACCTCGCTGCGCGGCTATCAGCTGGTGCGGCGCGATGAATATCTGGCGCCTTACAGGGATGCGCTGGCGGAGATTCCAGCCGACACGAGCGCCATTCGAGACAACATAGCGAGGTTCTCCCGGCAGGAGATCGATCCGAAGCTGATCGACGACCTTCTCCGTCTCGGCGAAACCAAGCTTGCTCTGGTTCGCAAGAACCTCGACGACTTGCGCGTGGGCGATCCGGACACTGCGTCCATGATGGCGGACTCGGATCGCGGCAAGGCCGCGATGGACGCGGTCCGCGCCAAGGTCGACGAAGTGCAGCAGGCCGCCAAGGACGTGCGAAGGCGCCAGGCCGGCAACATGCGCGAGGCCGCTTCGACGCTGACAACGCTGATCGCGCTCGGCGTCGGCATGATCGTGACGCTCACGGTCGCGGCGGCGCTCTTCATCCTCAGGCACATGCGCGAACTCGACCAGGCGCGTGAGGCGCTAGTCGAGATCAACATGAATCTCGAAGAACGCGTCCGTTCGCGCACCGAGGGCGTGCTGCGCGCCAACGACGAGCTGCAACGATACGCCTATATCGTCAGCCACGATCTGCGGGCGCCGCTGGTCAACATCATGGGTTTCGTCTCGGAACTCGAAACCTCGACCGGCATCCTGAAGCAGCACGTAGAAAATTCGGGCGTCGATCGTGACGATCCAGCGCTTGCCGCCGTGTTCGAAGCGACGGATGTCGACATTCCCGAGGCGCTGGGCTTCATCCGCTCGTCCATGAACCGCATGGACAATCTCATCAGCGAAATCCTCAAGCTGTCGCGCGCCGGGCGACGCATTCTCGAGCCGTCGCCGATCAAGACTGCCGAACTCGTGCAGACATGCATCGACGCGATCCGCCAGCGTTTCGACGACGCCGGCGCCACGGTGACCATCCAGGGCGCCTTGCCGAATATCGTGACCGATCGCGCCGCGATGGAGCAGATATTTTCCAATCTTCTCGACAATGCCGCGAAATACCTCTCCGGCGGCCGGCCCGGCCGGATCGAGGTGCGCGGCAAGACCCGCGGCGGATATGCGCTTTTCGAAATCGAGGACAACGGGCGGGGCGTCGCCCCCGCCGACCATGAACGCATCTTCGATCTCTTTCGCCGCGCCGGCGTCCAGGACCGGCCCGGCGACGGCATCGGCCTCGCCCACACGCGCGCGCAGGCGCGCAGGCTCGGCGGCGACGTTACGGTCAAAAGCGACGGCTCGAGCGGGACCGTCTTTACCGTCACTATCGCGCGCGATCTCGGCGCGCTTCTCAGGAGCGAAACGACGTGATGAATGATCCAAGGCCTGTTTCGATCGTCATGGTCGAGGACGACGAGGGCCATGCGCGGCTGATCGAGAAGAACATCCGACGCGCCGGCGTCAACAATGAGATTCTCGCATTTCGCGACGGCACGAGCGTGCTCGATTACCTCTTCGGCGCGGACAAGTCGGGACGTGTCAGCATCGGACGGACCTTTCTGGTCCTGCTCGATCTCAACCTGCCCGACATGACTGGCATCGACATACTCGCGCGCATCAAAGCGAACGAGCACACACGCCGCACGCCGGTGATCGTGCTGACCACGACCGACGATCAGCGGGAGATCCAGCGCTGCTACGATCTGGGCGCGAATGTCTACATCACGAAGCCGCTCAACTACGAGAGCTTCGCCAATGCCATCCGCCAGCTGGGTCTCTTCCTGGCCGTCATGCAAGTTCCGGAGACAGACTGACTTGCCCTTCAGCGCCGAATTATCGGGCCCGATCGTCGTTCTCTACGTCGAGGACGACGAGGCGCTGGCCACGCTGGTCCGCAAGGCGCTCAAGCGTCGCGGCCATACGATGGCGCATGTCGGAAACAGCGTCGACGCGCTGGCGCGGATCGCCGAGGGCGGGATCGACGTCGTCGCGCTCGACCATACGTTGCAGGGCGAGACAGGGCTCGACATGCTCGATCGCGTCGGGCCACGCGGCGGACGGCCGCCGATCGTCTACGTGACCGGCTCGATGGACGCCCGACTGGCGGTGGAAGCGCTGAAACGCGGCGCAGACGACTATGTCATCAAGGACCTCTCCGGCGAATTCTACGACCTCCTGATCGCCGCGCTCGAACAGGCGCTCGAGCGCGCGCGCCTGAAGCGCCTGCGGGCCGACAGCGAGCGCGCCGTGCGCGAGGCGCGCGATCGGGCGGAGGCGTTGCTGGCGGAGGTTAATCACCGAGTGGCCAATTCGCTGGCGCTGGTGAGTTCGATGGTGCGTATGCAGGCCTCCATGATCCACGACGAGGCGGCGCAGCACGCGCTGCAGGAAACCCAGAACCGGATCGCGGCGATTTCGGGCGTGCACCGGCGGCTCTATACTTCCGGTCGTGTCGACCTCGTCGAGATCGACGATTATCTCGGCCATCTCGTTCAGGAGCTCGGCGCCTCGATGCGCGGCGTCAATGCGGCGACATGGATCGAGACTTCGCTCGCGCCAGGTTCGATCAAGACGGACAAGGCCGTCGCACTCGGCGTCATGGTGAGCGAACTCGTCACGAACGCTTTCAAATACGCCTATCCCGGCGAGGCCGGCGGGCCGGTGCGCGTCTATTCTGATATCCTTCCGGACGGTGCGCAGCGCATCGTCGTGGAAGACGACGGCGTCGGCTGGAGCGGCGTGGGGCCCGCGAAGGGAACAGGACTCGGCGGCAAGATTCTCAAGGCGATGAGCCGCACGCTCGATGCGCAATTGATCTACGAGCCCATGGCGCGCGGCACGCGGGTCGCGATCGTGTTCGCGCCTGGCGACAGAAACGCGAAAGCCGCCCATGCTCCGCGCGCGGACGCACAAGGCTAGCCGGCCGCCCGCGAAAAATCGACGGAAAGTACGATTTTTGGGAACGAACCGGGAGGCCGCGCATTGTGCCCAGGCACTTTCGCGTCATGAGCGGCCCCTTGGATAGAAAACCTCTGCGTGAGCAGGTCGACGTCACCGAGCGGAAGGCCCCCTTCCTCTCGTCCGCGGCGCTGGCTGCCGTCGCACGCGCGTCGAGCGTCGGTCTTTTCGGTCTCGCCGCATTGTTCGCCCTGCACGAAACGTCTTCGATCGTCGCGCCGATGTTCGCGGCGGTGGTTGTCGGAGTCGTGCTATCGCGTTTCGGCGATCGCGCCCAGTCGCTCGGCATTCCGCCATTTCTTGCGGCCACAGGATTCGCAGCGGTCAGCGCCATCGCCATAGTGGTAGCGGCCACCGCGCTGACGTCGCGGCTCGGCGCTTTCGTCGACCGCGCGCCGGAATTCGCCGCACGGCTTTCCGCATTGCTCGGCGGCATCCTGCGCCCGTTGCAGATCCTGAAGATCCAGTTATTCGGCGCCGGCGCCGACAAGTCGTCCGGCGTCGACATGGGATCGATCACCGCCGTCATCGGCGGGCTGACGCCAGCGCTCGGCGGGTTGCTCATCTTCCTTGCGACACTTTTCTTCTTCGTCGCCGGCCGCGCGGACCTCAGGCGCAAGATCGTGCTGGCGCAGGCGCGCCGAGAGAACCGTCTTGCGACGCTGCGCATTCTGAACGGCGTCGAGGATGCGCTCGCGCTTTACTTCGGCAGCGCTGCGCTGGTCTACGGCGCGCTTGCTGCTTTCACCGCGCTTCTGACGTGGCTGTCGGGCCTGGGCGCCCCGCTTCTGTGGGGCGTGTTCGCATTCGTCGCCTGCTTCGTTCCTTTTTTCGGCGTCACCATCGTATTCGTCGCGTTGCTCGCCGCAGGCTTCGCTGTCAACGATCAATGGCTGGCTGGCCTGGCGCCGGCGCTCATTTATCTCGTCGTGCATTTCGTCGTGGACAATGCCGTGCTTCCGGCGATCGTCGGTCGCAGGTTCGAGATCAATCCGTTCCTCGTCTTCGTCTCGCTCGTCTTCTGGACGTGGATGTGGGGCGCCATCGGCGCGGTGATCGCCGCGCCGCTGTTGCTCATCATGAAGATCGTCGTGGAAGAGTTTCGGGAGGAGGACGCGCCAGAGCTGCCGGACTGAGCGCTGCTCTGGGTCAGCTGTCGTTCAGCGCCGGCGTTTTTCCCCACAGCGGGGCCACGTCCGGCCCGAACTCGTCGGCGCTGTCGACAGCCAGCAGCTGCATCAGCCTCTGCCGTGCGCGATTGACGCGACTTTTTACCGTGCCGACCGCGCAACCGCAGATTTCCGCTGCTTCTTCGTAGGAGAAACCGGACGCTCCGATCAGGATCAACGCCTCGCGCTGGTCGGCCGAAAGCTGGTCGAGCGCGATACGGAAGTCCGCGAGATCGAGATGGCCCTGCTGTTCGGGATGCGACACGAGCCGAGCAGCCGCCTCGCCGTCGACATCCTGCACCTCCCGGCGCGCCTTGCGATACTGGCTGAAATAGGTGTTGCGCATGATCGTGAACAGCCAGGCGCGCAGGTTCGAACCCTCCGCGAAGGAGGCATGCGCCGCCCAGGCCTTCATCAAGGTCTCCTGAACGAGATCGTCCGCCTTGTCGCCATTGCCCGAAAGCGAGATGGCAAAGGCGCGTAGCGACGGAATTTCCGCGAGGAGCGCATTCTTGAGCGCTGCGATCGCCGTCATTCGCGCGCCTCCGGGCCCTGCTTCGCTGCGCTACGCTCTCGCTTTTCCAGCTCGTCCAGGAGATTGGCAAAGCGATCGGGAACCGGCTCGGAAACTATGGAAGAAAAATATCGCTTCAGCTGGTCGCCGAGGTGGGACTGGATCGGTTGCCGGACCGCGCCCGTTCCATCCAGGGGCTTCTTATCATCCTGCGACATACTTACCCTTCCCGTGACGGCAAATCCGACCGCGCTCGCGATCCATAACGTCTATCCGGACAGAGGGTTCCCGCCGACCGCATTTTTTTCATGCGCCGCGGAACCGCGTACGCGGCGGCGCGTTGTCGGTGGCGAGGGGGCGCGCAATACTGCCCCTGGCTCGAGCCCGGAAAGACTATTCATGACCATCACGTCGTTGATTTCGCCGCAGCTTCCCCTGTTGCGTCGCTACGCGCGCGCCCTGAGCGGCAACCAGTCGAGCGGCGACAATCATGTGGTGGCCATGCTGGAATCGCTTCTTGCCGACCCCGGGGCGTTCGACCGGTCGATCGAACCGCGCGTCGCCGCATACCGCCTGTTCTCGCAGGTGTGGAACGCCAACCCGATGAACCGGATCGACGTCGATGCCAGGTCGGCTCCGGCCGGCGTCGCGGAACGCCGGCTCGAGGCGATAACGCCGGCGCCCCGACAGGCGTTCCTTCTGACCGCGGTCGAGGGATTTTCCAATCATGACGCCGCGCACATCCTCGACGTCGACGAGGCGGAGTTCGGCGGCCTGCTGAACGAAGCGGCGCGCCAGATCGGCGAACAGGTCGCCTCGCGCGTGCTGGTGATCGAGGATGAACCGATCATCGCCATGGATCTGGAGACTCTTGTCGAATCTCTCGGTCACACCGTGGTCGGCAATGCCCGCACGCGCGACGAGGCCGTCGCCATGGCCCGCAAGCATCGGCCGGGTCTGGTGCTCGCCGACATCCGGCTCGCCGACGGGTCCTCGGGGCTCGACGCCGTCAACGACATTCTGGCGTCCTTCGAGGTGCCCGTGATCTTCATAACCGCCTATCCGGAATCGCTGCTGACCGGCGAGCGGCCGGAGCCGACTTTTCTGATCGCAAAGCCATTCCGCGAGGAGACGGTGAAGGCGGTGGTCTCGCAGGCGCTATTCTTCGATGCGAGCGCGTCGCCCGCCATGAAACGCAGCGCCTGACGCGGCAACGCTCTTTCGACCGGCTTTTCTTGCCGCCGATCGGCACCTTGAGGGTTTGTGGTGACTCCGCTGGAAACGTCGCAACTGCGTCTGGCGACGGACGCAATGACGCTTGTCGCCTCGGCGTCGGTCTGTGTCGGGTTCCTCTGGCTCCTGTTCCGGCTGCGCTCACGGATCGGGCCGCGCCTGCGGCCCATGGCGATGATGAGCGTCTTCATCGCCGCCATTGCCGGGGCGAATGTCCTTCATTACGTCGCGAAATTTTTTCCCGGGCACGACGTTCTCAATGCGATGGCGGCGCTGGTCGCGGCGGGCGCTCTCGTGCTCGCGCTGTCGATATGGGCTTTCATCCCCGGCCTGTCGCGAGAGCCGACGCACAACGAACTGGTGACGGCGGTGGGCGAATTGCGCGCCGAGCGTGATGCGCGACGCGCGGCTGTCGACGACCTCAGCCGCGCGCGCGACGAGCTCGAGCGGCGCGTGGCGGAGCGCACGAGCGACCTCGACCTCGCCCGCCGCCGGTTCGAGACGGCCCTGCAGGGAACGGGGATCGTCGTCGCCCACCAGGATTGCGACCTGCGCTACACCTGGATGTACAACCCGCCGCCGCCGCTCAAGGGCGCGGACACAATCGGGCGCCTGCCGGAAGAAGTGCTCCCGGCCGATCTCGCCCGGCGCCAGGCGGTGATCAAGCGCCGGGTGATCGAGACGGGGGAAGCCGGAAAGTTCGAGGCGCTCTATCCGACCGAAAGGGGGGCGATCTGGTACGAGGGGCGCGTCGAGCCGCTGATGGTCGATGGACGCGTGGAAGGCGTGATGACCGTGTCCATCGACGTCACGCGGCATATTCTTCACGAGCGGCAATTGCGTGTACTCATGCGGGAGCTAACCCATCGCTCGAAGAACCTGCTCGCCGTGGTGCAGGGCATGGCGCGCCAGAGTTCGGCCGGTGCGAGCGATTTGCGCCTGTTCATGAAGGGGTTCGATTCGCGTCTCGCGGCGCTGTCGCGCGCCCACGAGAGCCTCGTGGACGCGAATTGGCGCGGCGTCTCGCTGCGCGCCATCCTCGACCGCGAAATCGCGGCGCTGGCTACGCCCGCGCCCGACCTGAAGATCGACGGCCCGCATCTCTTGCTGTCGCCGGAAGCCGCGCAGAATTTCGCGCTCGCCATCAACGAACTCGTCGGCGACCTGCGCGCCGCGCCGCTGGGCGCAGCTATGGCGGTGGACGTAAGCTGGCGGGTCGACGATGGCGCTCTGCGCTTCGACTGGCGGCGCAATGGCGGCGGACCGGGGGCGCCGCCCGACGATTTCGGCCAGAACCTGCTGAATCGCGTGCTGCCGCGCCAGATCGGCGGAGCGGCGCAATTGTCGCATTCGCAGGACGCCTGCGCCTATACGCTGGAAGGAAAGGCAGACCTGGTGGCGCCCCTCGGACGACGCGCGCTCGCCAAGGACGAACAAGCGTTCCAGGGACGGGCGGTCGAATGGCGACCCCGACAGGATTCGAACCTGTGACCTACTGCTTAGAAGGCAGTTGCTCTATCCAGCTGAGCTACGGGGTCTGAAGCGTCGCCGGTTTGGCGCGGTTCAGTGCGTCCACTGGCCGACACGGCCGGGACGGAAGTTGTCGGAATAGGAGACCGTGCGGCGCGCCAGCGGTTTCGGCTCCTCGACGACGAATGCAATCGCATTGCGCTCGGCGTAGGCGATCGCGTCTTCCTTCGTGTCGAAGGTCAGGCGGATCTGGCTCTTCATGTCGTCGGAACTGGTCCAGCCCATCAGCGGGTCGACGCCGCGCGGGGTCTGGGGCGTATAGACGAGATGCCACTTCTTGGTGCGGCCGGCGCCCGACTGGGTCGCCGATTTGGTGGGCCGAAAGATCCGTGCGGTCATGGTCCGTTCGCCTGTCACATTCGCTGTCAATCGCTGGTCGCCAGCGTGTCCCGCTCGTCCCGCGGCGCGGGGCGCTCGATCCCGTGTGTGGCTGGTCGGGGCAGCAGGATTCGAACCTGCGACCCTCTGCTCCCAAAGCAGATGCGCTACCAGGCTGCGCCATACCCCGCCGACACACGAGGCCGATTGGCTATCATGCGCCGCAGCGCGGAACAAGCGCGGGCGCTAATCGCCGGAAAACAAGGAGTGCCGGACACGGTCGCCGACGGCGAGGCCGATTCTGGCTGCGGCGCCAGCATTGAGTTCGACCACCGCCCAGGCAGGCGCGCCAGAGGAAATGGTCTTTTCGGAGAAGGGCTCCGTATCCGCGGCAATCGCAACCACCCTGCCCGCCCGGTCGATGAAGATCATGTCCAGCGGAATGTAGGTATTCTTCATCCACATGTGGACGATCTCGTTGCGGCCGAACGCGAACAGCATGCCGCGATCGTCCGGCATGTAGCGCCGGAACATCAGCCCCCTGGCCTGCTGGTCGGGCGTACGCATCACCTCTACCGAGAAGGCGTGGACGCCGGCGCGCGTCACAAATTCGAGCTTCTCCAGCTCCTGCGCGCGCGCAGGCGCCGCACCAGCGGCAAGCACGCCGACGAGGGCGAACAGAAATGCTGCGAGGAGAGGCCGGCGCGCGATCATGCGGAGAAGATAGCCTGTAGCGCGGCCGGATTTAAGTGGGGCGCGCGGGGCGAGTTCGACTGACGCCGCGCGCTGACACGAAATCAGTGGGAGGCCGGCAGCGCCGTCTCGAGCGGCCGCACTTCGGCGGCCATCAGGCCCTTCGGCCCGTCGCCGAAACGCGCGAGCAGAGAATCGCCCGGCTTCAACTCGGCGATGCCGTAGCGGCGCAATGTCTCCATGTGGACGAAAATATCTTCCGTCCCCTCGCCGCGCGTGAGGAAGCCGAAACCGCGAATGCGGTTGAACCATTTGACGATCACGATTTCGAAACCGCCTGATGGCGTGACCTGAACACGGGTCCGCGCGGGCGGCGTCTGCGAGGGATGAACCGCGGTCGACTCGTCCATGGAAAGAACGCGGAAGACCTGCATGCCCTTGGTGCGATTCTGCGCTTCGCAGACGACGCGTGCGCCTTCGTAGGCTGTCTGGAAGCCGTCGCGGCGCAGCACGGTCACATGCAGCAACACGTCATTCCCGCCGTCATCGGGAACGATGAAACCGTATCCCTTCGAAACGTCGAACCACTTGATGCGTCCGGCGAGCTCGACCAGTTCGACCGGGTCTGCTTCCGCAGTTGCGTCCGCCGTCGCCGGCGTCGACTTCAAGAAAGGATCTTTGCCGCCCAATTTCGCACCCCCCGAACGTCGGCGGCGTTACCTGTCGTCCGCAGGTTTCGCATCGCGCCGAATCGCCGAGCCACTCCAGAATCACTTAAAGAAAGGATAACACTCCGCACGGTCGCACAAAGGCCAAAGTTGCGAAGCCTGTGGAATACGTCGCTATTGTGACGCCGCGAATGGCGAAAGAATCGAACCGATGTCGCCGCGCAACACGAGATCGGCCGCGTCGTCGAGCTGCGTCTCCTCGCGATTGACGATGACGAGCGTCGCGCCGTTGCGCTTGGCCAATATGGGAAATCCGGCGGCGGGATAGACGACGAGCGACGAGCCGATCGCGATGAAGAGATCGCAGGTGAGCGTCTCTTCGTGCGCGCGACGCATCTCCTCTTCGGGCATGGCCTGACCGAAGGAAATCGTCGCGGACTTCACCACGCCGCCGCACTCGCATTCGGGCGCGGCGCCCGTGCGCTCGAATTCTTGGCGTACGTCGGCCAACTCGTGCCGCTGGCCGCACTCCAGGCATTTGGCGTAGGTGCCGTTGCCGTGCAGCTCGATCACCTTGTCGGCCGGCGTGCCCGCCGCCTGATGCAGGCCGTCGATATTCTGCGTGATGACGGCGCCCATCTTGCCGCTCGCCACCAGCGACGCCAGTGCGCGATGGCCGCGGCCTGGCCGCGCGCCCGCATACATGTCGTCCATCGTGAACTTGCGCCGCCACGCCTCTTCGCGCGCGAGCGGATCGGCGATGAAGAGCGAGAAGTCGATCGGGCGATGCTTCATCCAGGGCGAACCCGGCGAACGGAAATCCGGCACGCCGCATTCGGTGGAAATGCCCGCGCCCGTGAAGCCGGTCATGCGGTGGGATTGCGCGAACAGGCGCGCGAGTTCCGCATGCGCCTCGTCGGTCGAAGTGATGATCATTTTGGCCTCCGCGCCGCTCCGCCCGAGAGATTCTAACCGCGTCTCGGAAAAATGCGAGCGCGAGCGCGCTCACACGACCTTCGCCGCGCGCAGACGCTCGATTTCCTCGGGCGAACGCCCGAGTTCGCTCAGGACGGCCTCGGTATCCGCGCCGAGCTGCGGCGGCGCGCGATGCTCGACCGGCGTTTCCGACAGGCGCAGCGGCGAGCGCACGAGGCGCACCTTCTGACCGGAGCCGTGCGGCAGCTGGATCGCGATGCCGCGATGGCGCACCTGCGCGTCGGCGAAGACCTCGTGCATGTGGTTGATTGGGCCGCAGGGCACGTTGGCCTTGGCGCAACGCGCCATCCAGATCGCCATCGGCGCACTCTTCAACGGCGGCGCGATCAGCGCGTAGAGCGCATCCCTGTTGGCGAAGCGCAACGTGTTGGTGCGGAACCGCTCGTCATCCGCCAGTGCGGGCATGTCGATCAGCTGGCAGAAGGAACGGAACTGCGCGTCGTTGGAGATGGCGAGCACGATATCGCCATCCTCGACCGCAAAGACGTCGGATGGACAGACGACGGCATTGGTGTTGCCGTTGCGTTTCGGCACCTTTCCGTTGAGCAGGAAATTGACCGCGAGATTGCCGTTGAAGGCGACGGCCGCGTCGAGCATCGCCGTATCGATGAACTGTCCCTGCCCTGTCGTCTTGCGATGATAGAGCGCGGCCTGGATCGCAATCGTCGCATAAAGGCCCGTCACCATGTCGGTCAGCGGTACGGCGGTGCGCATCGGCTGCGAGCCCGGCGCGCCTTCCGGCGGTCCAACCGTGCTCATGAGGCCGGACATGGCCTGCATGACGAAGTCATAGGCCGGCCGTTCCGAATAAGGCCCGTCCTGGCCGAAACCAGTGATCGAGCAATAGACGATGTCTTCGCGCGCCGCGCGAATGGACTCGTAGTCGAGGCCGAATTTCTTCAGCGCGCCCGCCTTGAAATTCTCAACGAACACGTCGCAGTCGCGCGCGAGTTCGCGGATGAGATCGGCGCCTTCCTTCGTCGCGATGTCGACGGTCACCGAGCGCTTGCCGCGATTGCAGGCCATGTAGATCGCGCTGTCGTCAGTCGGCTTGTGATCGTCGTCCTCGAGAAACGGCCCCATCTGGCGCGTATCGTCGCCGACGACCGGGCGCTCGATCTTGATCACCTCGGCGCCGAGATCGGCGAGAATTTGCGTGCACCAGGGACCGGAGACGACGCGCGACAAATCGAGCACGCGCACGCCCGTGAGAACGCCAGTCATGAAACCTCCCGCAGACCGCGGCGTTCCCGCCGCTGCGAGCCACTATCGCATCGGTCGCGGCCTCAGCTCCAGCCTCGGCCCGCGCGCGACAGCCATGCGGACAATTTGCATCGAATTGCCTTACCGGCCGTAAGCCGGCGGCAAGGGGATTGTGGAACCATTTGTTTACCGCGACGCGATGTGGAGGGCGCGATGCCGAAGACGCCATTCAACCTGAACCCGGATTTTCGCAAATACGACCCGTCGATGGAGCCGCGCATCGCCATGACGGTGCGCGACGATCAGGCGCGCGCGTTCCGGATCGTGGGCCTTGCCCTGCTGGTCGTCTTCTGCAGCGCGCTCAGCGTGGTGCTGACGTCGGGGTTCGGGCCGCTGCGCTGATCGACGAGCGCGCCATGAACTGCGGTGCGCTCTATGACCTGCGGCGCGCTCTATGACTTGCGGCGCTCTTGCAGCTTGCGGAAATCGTCGCCCGCGTGATGCGAGGAGCGCGTCAGCGGCGTCGCCGCGACGAGCAGGAAGCCCTTGGCGTAGGCGACGGTCTCGTAGGCCTTGAATTCCTCGGGCGTGACGAATTCGACGACTTCGTGATGCTTGCGGGTCGGCTGGAGATACTGGCCGATCGTCAGGAAATCGACGTCCGCCGAGCGCAAGTCGTCCATCAGCTGCAACACTTCGTTCCGCTTTTCGCCGAGGCCGACCATGATGCCGGACTTGGTGAAAATCTGCGGGTCCAGCTCCTTCACGCGCTGCAGCAGCCGGATGGAATGGAAATAGCGGGCGCCAGGACGAACCGTCAGATAGTTCGACGGCACGGTCTCGAGATTGTGGTTGAAGACGTCGGGCTTCGCGGCCACCACCGCCTCGAGCGCCCCCTCCTTGCGCAGGAAATCGGGCGTCAAAATTTCGATCGTCGTCGTCGGGCTCGCCTTGCGGATGGCGGCAATCGTCGCGGCGAAATGCGCGGCGCCGCCGTCGGCGAGATCGTCGCGATCGACCGAGGTGACGACGACATGCTCAAGGCCGAGTTTCGCGGTGGCCTGCGCGACGCTCTCGGGCTCGTTCGGATCGAGCGCCGCCGGCAGGCCGGTCTTCACGTTGCAGAAGGCGCAGGCGCGCGTGCACGTGTCGCCCATGATCATGAAGGTCGCGTGCTTCTTCTCCCAGCACTCGCCGACATTGGGGCAGCCGGCCTCCTCGCACACGGTCACGAGCTTGTTCTCGCGCACGATGCGGTTGGTCTCGGCCCATTGCGCCGAGCCCGGCGCCTTCACTCGGATCCACGCGGGTTTTCGCGCGATCGGCTTGTCGGGGCGATGCGCCTTTTCGGGATGGCGCGCGCCGTCGGTCGCTTTGGCGCGCGTGTCGTTATTGAGCGTGTCGATGAGGGTCGCCATCGGAAATCCCGGCCGCGCCGCCCTGTGCGGCGGCGACGGCTTCTATATAGAGCCTGCCCGCGCCCTGCTCAAATCCCGCCTATTTGTTGCGGGTGAGCGCCTGCCAGATGAACAGGATGACGATCGAGCCGGCCAGCGCGGCGACGAAATGGCCGAAACGGCCGATGACGGCGACGTCGAGAACGTCGGCCAGCTTGAAACCGAGCGCCGAGCCGCAAATGCCGACGAGAATGTTGGTGAGCAGGCCATTGCGGAAGCCGACGATCTTGCCGCCGATCCAGCCCGCGAGGCCGCCGATGATGATGAGTCCGATGAGGCCTACGCCCGGCGTGCCGAGAAGGCCGACTTGATCGTGCATCACTTTCCCCTATTCAACGCAGGCGGCGCATGTCGCGCCGCGCCCTTGTTAGGGGATTTGGGCCCATCGCGCCAGCGCGCGGCCGGCGAGAGAGATCATGACCATGCGGCGCTGGCGCCTCGCCTCGGGGCTCGTGATGTTTGTCTATATCGCGACCCACATGCTCAACCACGCGGTTGGGCTGTGGTCGCTCGACCATGCCGAGGCGGCGCTGGGGATCGCCACCGCGCTGTGGCGCAGCCTGCCCGGCACGATCCTGCTCTATGGCGCGGCCAGCATCCATTTCGCGCTGGCGCTGACGACCCTCTACGAGCGACGCCACTGGAAACTGCCGGCAATCGAATGGGTGCGGCTGTGGGCCGGCTTCAGCCTGCCGTGGTTGCTGATCGGCCATGTCTACTCGACGCGCGTCGCCGACCAGTGGTTTTCGGCCGCCGCTACCTACCAGAATGTGGTGGGGACGCTGGCGCGCGGCGGGTTGCAGGGCTGGCAGATCGCGCTCCTGGCGCCGGGCTGGATTCACGGCTGTCTCGGCCTGTGGATCACGCTGCGACGCTATTCGCTCATGCAGGCCCTGAAACCGGCGCTGATCGTCGTGATGATCGGCCTGCCCATCGTGTCCGCCGTCGGCTTCGGCGCCATGACGCGCGCAACCATCGCCGCGCCGGCGCCGGCGAAGCCGGACCGCGCAGAGAAAGCGGAGATCGAAAGCTGGCGGCGTGCGACAGTCGCCGCCTACTTCGCGCTGATTCTTGGCGCGGCAGGCGCGGGACTGCTGCGCAATGCGCGCGAGCAGCGAAAGCGGGCGTAGCCGTCATTGCGAGGAGTGCAACGACGAAGCAATCCAGAGCCACGACCCGGCTCTGGATTGCTTCGCTTCGCTCGCAATGACGGGCTTGGCTACTGGTGAATGACCCGCCCATAGGCGTCCATCACGCTCTCGTGCATCATTTCCGAGAGGGTCGGATGCGGGAAGACCGTGTTGATCAGCTCTTCCTCGGTCGTCTCGCAGTTCATCGCGACGACGAAACCCTGGATGAGTTCGGTGACCTCCGCGCCGACCATATGCGCGCCAAGCAGCTTGCCGGTCTTGGCGTCGAACACGGTCTTGATCATGCCGTCGGGCTCGCCGAGCGCGATCGCCTTGCCGTTGCCGGTGAAGTTGAAGCGGCCGACCTTGACGTCATAGCCCGCGGCTTTCGCCTTGGCTTCCGTAAGCCCCACCGAAGCAACCTGGGGATTGCAGTAGGTGCAGCCTGGAATCATCGTCTTTTCCATGGCGTGCGGATGCAGGCCCTTGATCGCCTCGACGCAGATGACGCCCTCGTGCTCGGCCTTATGGGCGAGCATCGGCGGCCCAGCGACATCGCCGATCGCATAGACGCCCGGCACATTGGTGCGGCCGAAATCGTCGATGACGACGCAGCCGCGATCGGTTTTCACGCCGAGCGCTTCCAGCCCGAGATTCTCTATGTTGCCGACGACGCCGACAGCCGAAATCATGCGCTCCGCCGTGATCGTCTGGGTCTTGCCCTTGTCGTCTTCCACCGTCGCGGTGATGGAATCAGCCGCCTTCACGACCTTCGTTACCTTGGTCGAGAGAAGAATCTTGAGGCCGAGCTTCTCGAATTTCTTCTGTGCGACCTTGGCGATCTCGGCGTCCTCCACCGGCATGACTTGCGGCAGGACTTCGACGACTGTCACTTCCGCGCCCATCTGCCGGTAGAAGGACGCGAATTCGATGCCGATGGCGCCGGAGCCCATCACGAGCAGCGACTTCGGGAACTTTTCGGGCTTCATCGCCTCGAAATAGGTCCAGATCAGCTTGCCGTCGGGCTCGATGCCCGGCAGCGCGCGCGGACGGGCGCCAGTGGCGACGATGATGTGCTTGGCGTTGTACGTCCCCTCCCCCAGGACGCCTTTCGGCACGGGGTTCTGCGGCTGCACGATCGGCTTCTTGGTGGCGGTCACCTTGACCTCGCCGACCTTCGAAATGACGGCCTCTCCCCAGATGACGTCGATCTTGTTCTTCTTGAGAAGAAACGCGACGCCGCCGTTGAGCTGCTGCGACACTTGTCGCGAGCGCTTCACCACCGCCGCCGGATCGGGCGACACCTTGCCTTCGAGTTTCAGGCCATAGGCTGACGCGTGCTCCGCATAGTGCAGGATTTCGGCGGAGCGGAGCAGCGCCTTGGTCGGAATGCAGCCCCAGTTGAGGCAGATGCCGCCGAGATGCTCGCGCTCGACCACGGCCGTCTTGAAACCGAGCTGCGCGGCGCGAATTGCGGCGACATAGCCGCCGGGGCCGCCGCCGATGATGATGATGTCGTAGGCCATTGAAAGCTCCATTCTTCTGCTGGCCCGTCGTTGCGAGCGGAGCGAAGCAATCCATCGCCGGGTCCATCCGTAGGGATGGATTGCTTCGTCGCTGCGCTCCTCGCAATGACGGCATTAGACCGAGCGTCGCGGCGCCCGCCGCACCGCAGACTCCGAGATCACACCAGCATCGACATCGGATTTTCGATGTAGCTCCGGAACGCAGCGAGCAACTGCGCGCCCAATGCGCCATCGACCGCGCGATGATCGGTCGAGAGCGTGACGCTCATCATGTCGGCGACCGCAGGCGCGCCGTCCTTCACCACCACGCGCTTCTCGCCAGCGCCGACCGCGAGGATCGTCGCATGCGGCGGGTTGATGACGGCCGAGAAATTCTTGATGCCGAACATGCCGAGGTTGGAGACCGCGCTCGAGCCGCCCTGATATTCTTCCGGCTTGAGTTTCCGCGCCTTCGCGCGCGCCGCGTAATCCTTCATCTCGTTGGAGATGGCGGACAGCGTCTTCGTCTCCGCCTTGCGGATGACCGGCGTGATCAGGCCGCCGGGGATCGAGACGGCGACGCCGACATCGCAATGCCTGTGCTTCAGCATCGCCGTGTCCGTCCACGAAACATTCGCGTCCGGCACGTCGCGCAGCGCGAGCGCCAGCGCCT
>JAGRKN010000025.1:19114-19659 GCA_020442275.1 Rhodoblastus sp.
GTCAGGCGGCGCGCGATCGTCTTGCGCATGTTGTCGTGCGGGATTTCCTCGAAGGAACCCGCTTCGAACAATTTGCGCACCGTATCGCCGGACATGCCCTGCGGCGCGGCTGCGGCGGGCGCAGGAGCGGCGGCGGGCGCAGACGTCGCAACGGACGCTGCGGCCGGCTTGGCGCCGCCGCCGACAATCGCCGCCTTCACGTCGCGCTCGACGACGCGGCCGTGCGGGCCGGTGCCCTTGATGGCGGAGAGGTCGAGGCCGGCATCCTTCGCGATGCGGCGGGCGAGCGGAGAAGAGAAGACGCGATCGCCGGACGCCGCCTTGGGCGCAGCAGGCGCGGGAGAGGCGGCTGCCGGCGCGGCGGCGGGCGCTGCGGCAGCAGGCTTTGGCGCGGGCGCAGCGGAAGGGGCCGGCGCGGCGGCGGCGCTGGCGTCCTCGCCCTCGCCCGCGATCACCGCGATCGGCGTATTCACCGCGACGTCTTCAGAGCCTTCCGGCACAAGAATCTTGGCGAGCACGCCTTCGTCGACGGCCTCGACTTCCAT
>JAGRKN010000025.1:19675-20765 GCA_020442275.1 Rhodoblastus sp.
CGGCGATCACGTCGCCGGACTTGATCGTGTCGCCTTCCTTCTTGAGCCATTTGGCGAGATTGCCCTTCTCCATCGTCGGCGACAGGGCGGGCATGAGAATGTTGGTCGGCATGATCGGCCTCAATTCATCGCTGACGTCACGCCGAAATCGGTCGGGCGCGACCATTCGGCGTCGAACATGTCCTTGATCGCGGCGAGCGCGTCGTCTTCGCTCACCTGCGTCTCCAGCGCGTAGATGCGCGCGGCGTGGCGGGCGAGATCGGCGAGCAGCACGCCCCATGTGCCGGGCTCGTCGAAGGAGCGGCGCAGGCCGACGCTCAGCCCGCCGTCGACGACGAAGCAGCGCAGCACCTCGTGCCCGCCTTTTTCACGCGCGTCCGGCGGCGGTTCCAGTTGATGGAGTTCTTCCGCCATGGATCACCGATAGAGAACGGCTTTGGCCGCCGCGACGACTTCGCCGATGTTGGGCAGCGCGAGCTTTTCGAGATTGGCGGCATAGGGCATGGGCACGTCCTTGCCGCAGATGCGGATGACCGGAGCGTCGAGATAGTCGAAGGCTTCCGTCATGATCTGTGCGGAAATTTCCGCGCCGACGCCGGATTGCGGCCAGCCCTCTTCCACCGTCACGCAGCGGCCGGTCTTCATTACCGAGCGCACGACGGTTTCGACATCCATCGGGCGGATGGTGCGCAGGTCGATCACTTCGGCGCTGACGCCCTCCTCGGCCAGCGCTTCCGCCGCCTTCAGCGCGTAGGTCATGCCGATCGCGAACGAGACGATCGTCACATGCTCGCCCGCGCGCGCGACGCGCGCCTTGCCGATCGGCAGGACGAAATCATCGAGGCGCGGCACGTCGAAGGACTGGCCGTACAGAATTTCGTTTTCGAGGAAGACGATCGGGTTGGGATCGCGGATCGCGGCCTTGAGCAGACCCTTGGCGTCGGCGGCCGAATAGGGCGCGATCACCTTGAGTCCGGGGATCTGCGAATACCAGGCGGCGTAATCCTGGCTGTGCTGCGCGCCGACGCGCGCGGCCGCGCCGTTCGGCCCCCGGAACACAATGGACGCGCCCATCTGGCCGCCCGACATG
>JAGRKN010000025.1:20815-21026 GCA_020442275.1 Rhodoblastus sp.
TTGAACGTCATGAATTCGACGATCGGTTTCAGGCCCGACATGGCGGCGCCGACCGCGAGGCCCGCGAAGCCGTGCTCGGTGATCGGCGTATCGACCACGCGACGCGCGCCGAATTCCTGCAGCAGGCCTTGGGTGATCTTGTAGGCGCCCTGGTATTCGGCGACCTCCTCGCCCATCACGAAGACGGTGTCGTCGCGGCGCATTTCCTCGG
>JAGRKN010000202.1 GCA_020442275.1 Rhodoblastus sp.
CCGGGCATCGCCGAGGCGCTGCTGGCGACGGCGATCGGTCTCGTCGCGGCGATCCCGGCGGTCATCATCTACAACCATTTCACACGCACGAGCGCGGGCTATCTCGACATCGTCGGCCAGGCGTCCGGCGCAGCGACCCGCCTGCTGTCGCGCGATCTCGAACGCGGCGAGCGCCGCGGTTTCGCGCGCGCGGCGGAGTAGTCCGATGGGGTTCTCGCTCGGCGACGCCGACACCGACGATCTCGCGGAAGCCCACGAGATCAACGTTACGCCGTTCATCGACGTGATCCTCGTGCTGCTCATCATCTTCATGGTGGCGGCGCCGCTGTCGACCGTCGATCTTCCTGTCGACCTGCCGACATCGAGCGCGCAGGCGCAGAAGCGGCCGGACACGCCGACCTACGTGACGATCGCCTCCGATCTCGCGGTGTCGCTCGGCGAGACGCCGACCAAGCGCGTCGATCTCGTCGCCGCGCTCGATGCGCAGCCGTCAGAGCAGGGCAAGGAACGCCGCATCTTCCTGCGCGCCGACAAGAGCGTGCCCTACGGCGAGATGATGGACGTGCTCGAGCGCCTGCGGAAGGGCGGTTATCTCAAGGTGGCATTGGTCGCGCAGGAAGCCTCCGGTGCAGCGGCGGGCGTTCCGCCTGACGCCGCGGCCAAGCCTTGAGCGCGATTTTCGCATATCCGGCGACGCCCGCACGGGCTTCGTCGAAGCTGTGGCTGACGGCGGCCGGCGCGGCGGTTGTTCTGCATCTGACGCTCGCGGGCGTCGCCGCATGGACGTTGCGGCCGGACGTCGCGGACGACGACGACGGCGCGCCGGCGATCGAACTCGCCATGGACATGGCGGCGCCGAGGAGCGAGCAGACCGACCTGCCGCCGGGGCCGGAAGCCGATGCGTCCGCCGCCGCGCCCGACAGCGCGCAAGCCGCGCCGAAAGCCGAGGCGATGGACCGGCCGAAGGAGGATGCGGTCGAGTCCGACAAGCCCGATCGCCTCGTCGCGCCGGAGGAGGCGAAGAAGCCCGAACGCGAACCGGACGAGACGCGCCCGCAGCCGTCGGAGGCGTCCACCGCCTCGGTCGCCTCGGAAGCAACGGCCACGCCGCGTCAGGAGGCGACGCCGGAAGCGCGCGCGGCGGTTGCGCCCAGCGTTGGCGCTGGCGCCGCGGCGCAACGCATCAAGCTGGACTGGCAAAAGCGCCTGTTCGCGCATCTCAGCCGGCACAAGCGATATCCGGCGAACGTCCGTCAGCGGCAGGCGGAGAATCGGGTGATATTCTCACTGGATCGAACGGGCCACGTCGTTTCCGCCCGCATCAGCGCGGGTTCCGGCGATCAGGCCTTCGATGCCGCCGCTCTCGACATGATGAAGCGCTCCGATCCAGTTCCCGCGCCGCCGCCGCTGGTGGCCGACGAAACACTCACCTTCGAAATTCCGGTCGTTTTCAGAGCGCCGTCGCGCTGATTGCCCGTCGACAGGCAGCGGCGCAGGGACGTCAGAAGCGCAATTCAAGCTCGGGCCTGAGCATCACGGGCGTTCCCGCAGCTTGAGCGGTGCTCGGCTGCAGCGACGCAAGGGCAACATAATCGAGTATCTCAGGCGTGCCGGTCGGGGGGATCGGCTGTAACGGACCTCCGCTACCATTTCCCCGTAACTCGACTGTAATCCCCCTCCTCCTCCATAATGCGCCTAACGAGCCGCGCCCGTTTCGGCTCGCGCCCTTGCGGCGCGGTGGCGCGACCGAGGAGGATCGATGCCCAAGTTCGCCGCCAATCTCTCCATGATGTTCACGGAGCACGACTTTCTCGACCGTTTCGACGCGGCGGCCGAGGCGGGCTTTGCGGCGGTGGAATATCTGTTTCCCTACGAGCATTCGGCGACCGCCATCGGCGAGCGGCTGACCCGCAACAATCTCGCACAGGCCCTGTTCAACCTGCCGCCCGGCGATTTCGCCTCCGGCGAGCGCGGGCTGGCGGCGCTCAGCGGCCGGGCCGACGAATTCAAGGCAAGCGTCGACCTTGCGCTCGAATATGCCGCCGCCACGGGGGTGAAGCGTCTGCACATGATGGCGGGTCTCGCCTCGTCCCACGACCCGAAGGCGCTCGTCACCTACCAAGGGGCGCTGGAGCTTGCGGCGCGAAAACTCGGCGAGGCCGGGCTCGACCTCGTGATCGAGCCGATCAACGGCCGCAACATGCCGGGCTATTTCCTCAACGATTTTGATCTCGCGGCGAGGATCATCGCCGATAGCAACATGCCCAACGTCAAATTGCAGTTCGACATCTACCATCGACAGATCATGCACGGCGACGTGACCATGGCCCTGCGCGCGCTGATGCCCATCACAGGCCATGTGCAGATCGCCAGCGTGCCCTCGCGCAACGAGCCTGACGGGGAGGAACTGAACTATCCCTTCCTGTTCGCCGAACTCGACCGGCTCGGCTACGACGGATATGTGGGCTGCGAATACAATCCGCGTGGGCCGACGACCGACGGGCTCGCCTGGTTCAAGCCTTTCGCGCGGAGCTGAGCCATGGCCATCCTGCTCGGCGCGGTCGCCGACGACTACACCGGAGCGTCCGACCTCGCGAACACCTTTTCCAAGAACGGCCTGCGCACCGTGCAGACGATCGGCGCGCCGCCGGACACGCTGCCCTTGCCCGATGTCGACGCTGTCGTCGTTGCGCTGAAAATCAGATCCGTTGCGGCCGACGAAGCCGTCAATGCGGCGCGAAACGCGCGGAGCTGGCTGACGGCGCGCGGCGCAAAGCATGTGATGTACAAAATCTGCTCGACCTTCGATTCCACGGACGACGGCAATATCGGCCCGGTGACGGAAGCATTCCGGGCGGATGCGCAGGCGGGAACGGTTATCGTCACGCCGGCCTTCCCCGAGACCGGCCGCTCCGTCTACCTCGGTCACCTCTTCGTCAATGGCGAGCTCTTGAGCGAGAGTCCGCTCAAGGATCACCCACTCAACCCCATGTGCGACTCCAATCTTGTGCGCGTGCTGGCGCGACAGTCGAAACAGCCGGTCGGCCTGCTCGATCTCGCGACCATTGCGAAAGGCGCCGACGCCGTGAATGCCGCGCTCGCCGACATGAGCGCGAAGGGACTTGGCGCGGGGATCGCGGACGCCGTCTTCGAATCCGATCTCGAAATCCTGGGCCGCGCCGCCCTGCAATCGCCGGTCTCGACGGGCGCGTCTGGACTCGGTCTCGGCCTCGCCCGCGCGCTCGCGACATCGCGCGCGAAGCATGACGCGAAACTCGACCCAGTCGGCGGGCTCTGCGCCATCGTCGCGGGCTCTTGTTCGAGGGCGACGCTCGAACAGCTTGCCATCGCCGAAAGATCCATGCCCGTCCTGCGCCTCGACACCGATGCGCTGATGCAGGGCGACACCGAGATCTTGCGCGCGCTCGATTGGGCGGGCGAGCGTGTCGTGCGAGGTCCGATCGCCATCGCCGCCAGCGCCGCGCCCGATGCGGTCGCGCGCGTTCAGGAAAAATACGGCCGCGACGCTGCCGGTCACGCCATAGAACGGGCGACGTCGCACATCTCGGCCGAGCTTGTTGCGCGCGGCGTGAAGCGGCTGGTGGTCGCGGGCGGCGAGACGTCTGGCGCGGCGGTCGATCGCCTGCAAATCCCCGCATTTCTCGTTGGCCCCGAAATCGCGCCCGGCGTGCCCGTGTTGCGCACCGTCGGCGGCCCGCATGGCGCAATGCAGCTCGCGTTGAAGTCGGGCAATTTCGGCGGGCCGGATTTCTTCACGCGCGCGCTCGCCATGATGCGGTGACCGAAGGATGCGAGCGATGAAATGGGTTTTCAGAACGCTGGGGGTTCTCGCGCTCGTCGTCGGCGTGCTCGCCGCGATCATGGCGTGGCGAGCCTTCGGTATCGGCAAGCAGGAAGCGAGCGTCGCGCCCACGCCAAAACTGGATGTCGATGCGAATGCGGCCGCCCAGCGGCTCGCCGGCGCGGTTCGCTTCAAGACCATTTCGTGGGACGGCAAGCCCGACGCGAGCGGCGATGAATTTCTCGCGCTGCACGACTATCTCGAAAAGACTTTTCCGGCGGCCCATCGCGTCCTGAAGCGCGAGAAAATCGGGCGGTTCAGCCTGCTCTACACATGGCAGGGGTCCGACGCTTCGCTGAAACCCGTCATGCTGATGGCGCATCAGGACGTCGTGCCGATCGCGCCCGGCACGGAGAAGAACTGGCTCCACGAACCCTTCTCGGGCGACATCGCCGACGGCTTTGTCTGGGGTCGCGGCGCCTGGGACGACAAGAGCAATCTTCTCGCCCTGCTGGAAGCCGTCGAAAAGCTGGCGACCGCCGGCGCCCAACCCAGGCGCACGATCTACATTGCGTCCGGCCACGACGAGGAAGTCGGGGGTCCGCGCGGCGCGACTCAGATTGCAACGCTGCTCGACCAGCGCGGCGTGAAGCTGGAGTTCGTGATCGACGAGGGCATGATCGTCACGTCGGGAGTCGTGCCGGGCGTCGCGAAGCCGGTCGCATTGATCGGGCTCGCCGAAAAGGGCTCCGCGACCGTCTCGATCTCCTCCGAAGGCGCGCCCGGCCATTCCTCCATGCCCCCGGCGAGCAGCCGGATCGGGGACGTCGCCGATGCGCTCGTCAAGCTCGAGACGCATCAGATGCCCTCGCGCCTGCAGGGCGTCGCGCGAGAATCGCTGGAAGCGCTGGCGCCCGACATGGGCGGGCTCAACCGGCTCGTTCTGTCCAATCTCTGGATCGCCGAGCCGCTGGCCCGCGCAGCGCTTGCCAAATCGCCGGCCGCGGCGGCGATGATGCGCACATCGACCGCGCTCACCGTGTTCAACGCCGGCGAAAAATCGAACGTCTTGCCGGGCAAGGCCGAGGCCCTGGTCAATTTTCGACTGGCGCCGGGCGACAGCATCGAGAGCGTGCTGCAACACGTGCGCTACACCGCTGGCAATCCGCTGCTCAAGGTCGCAACTGTCGGCGTTGCGCGCGAGGCTTCGCCCGTCTCGCCGTCGGACAGTCCTGCTTTCAAGCTGATCGAACGCGCGATCCGCGAAACCATGCCCGAGGCTGTCGTCGCGCCGGGCCTCGTGATCGCCGGCACGGATTCGCGGCAGATGAGCGGGCTGACGACCAACGTCTATCGTTTCGTGCCCGTGCGCGCGGGCCCGGGAGATCTCGCGCGCTTCCACGGCACGAACGAGCGCATCGGCGTGGAGAATTACGTTGAAGTGATCCGCTTCTTTCACCGCCTGATCAGCATCTCGGCGATGGAGGGGAAGTGAATAAGGGCGCGTCGATGACGCCCCCTCCCAGACGACGCCCTCGCGCTTCGAAACGCCCGCTCCGCGGGCTCCTCAGCGGGAGGGCCTCTTTACGCCTCCCCGCGCCATCAAGGTGAAGAGCGCTGCGCAAGCAGCGCGTCTCGAACCATGGCCGCGAGAATGATCGCGCCGCTCACATCCGCTCGATGATAACCGCCGGCGCCATGCCGCCCGCCGCGCACATGGTCACGAGGCCGAACTGCTTGCCGCGGCGCTCGAGCTCGTCGAGCACCGTGCCGATCAGGATGGCGCCGGTCGCGCCGATGGGATGGCCGAGCGCGATCGAGCCGCCGTTGACGTTGACCTTGTCGCGATCGAGGTCGAGATCGCGCTGGAACTTCTCCGACACGACCGCGAAGGCCTCGTTGATCTCCCAGAGGTCGATGTCCTCCTTCTTGAGGCCAGCCTTTTCCAGCACCTTCCTGGCGGCGGGAACCGGCGCGTTCAGCATCAGCTCCGGGCTGTCGCCCATGTTCGCCATCGCGCGGATCTTCGCACGCGGCTTCATGCCGTGCGCCTTGGCGTAATCGGCCGAGGCGAGCAGAACCGCGCCAGAACCGTCGACGACGCCCGAGGAATTGCCGGCATGATGCACGTGCTCGATCTTGAGATCCGGATAGGCCTGCAGGATCAGCGAGAGATAGGTCGTGCCCTTGTCGTCGAGCGGCGCGTTGGCGAGCGCCGGGAAGGCGGCCTTCAGCGCGGCAAGGCCTTCGCGCGTGGTCTGCGGACGCGGATATTCGTCATGGTCGAGCGCCAGCGTGCCGTCTTCCTTGTAGACCGGGATGAGCGACTTCTTGAAGCGGCCTTCCTTGATCGCCACGTCGGCGCGCTGCTGCGAGACATAACCGGCCTCGTCGAGCGCTTCGCGCGAAATGCCTTCGAGCGTGGCGATGGCGTCGGCGCACACGCCCTGGTGCGTCTGCGGATGATGCAGGCGTAGGCGCATATTGCCGTTGTCCATGATCATCGGGCCGTCGCCGCGGCGACCGCCCATCGACATCATTTCCGTGCCGCCGCCGATGACCAGGTCTTCCATGCCCGACATGATGCAGGCCGCGGCGAAATTCACCGCAGAAATGCCCGAGCCGCAGAAGCGGTCGATGGTGACGCCCGAGGACCTCACGTCATAGCCGGCGTCGAGCGCCGACATGCGGCCGAGGTCGCCGCCCTGCGGACCGACCTGCGAGGACGTGCCCCAGATGATGTCGCCGACTTCCTTGGTGTCGAGCTTGTTGCGCTCGGCGAGCGCCTTCAGCACGGTCGCGCCCAGCTGTTGGGGATGCACGTCCCACAGCGCGCCCTTGCCGGCCTTGCCAATGCCGCGCGGTGTGCGGCACGCGTCGATGATCCAGGCTTCGTTCATTGGGTGTTTCCTTTCATGTTCTGTGTGACCAGCAATCTAGTCCCCTCCCCCCTTGTGGGGGACGGCTAGGGTGGGGGGGTCGCGGAATCTTGCGAAACAATCGGAACCCGAAAACGCCAATCTCGCAGGATTGCGCGACCCCCTCCCCTGCCCCTCCCCACAAGGGGGAGGGGTTCTCACTTGTGCGTCACCGCGGCGCCATGCGGATCGCGCCGTCCAGGCGCACGTCCTCGCCGTTGAAATAGCCGCAGGTAATCATGGTGTGCGCGAGCTGCGCATATTCTTCCGCCCGGCCGAGGCGCTTGGGATGCGGCACCATGGCGGCGAGACCCGCCTTCACGTTCTCCGGCGCGCGCGCCAAAAGCGGCGTGTCGAAAATGCCGGGCAGGATCGTGTTGCAGCGGATCTGCGAATCCGAGAGATCGCGTGCCACCACCAGCGTGATGCCGACGACGCCGGCCTTGGACGCGGTATAGGCGACCTGGCCGATCTGGCCGTCCTCGGCAGCGACCGACGCGGTGTTGACGATCGCGCCGCGGTCGCCGCAGGGCAGCACCGGCAGGTTCAGCATGCCGGCGGCCGCCTTGGTGATGCAGCGGAACGTTCCGATCAGGTTGACATTGATGATGCGCTCGAAATTGTCGAGCGGATATTCCTTCGGCTTCTTGGTCTCGCGGTCGATCGAGGCGGTCTTCGACGCCCCGCCGCCGACGCCCGCGCAATTGACGAGAATGCGCTCCTGGCCGTTAGCGGCACGGGCCTTGGCGAAGCCCGCGTCGACGTCTTCAGTCGAGGCGACGTTGACCTTGCAGAAGACGCCGCCGACTTCCTTGGCGAGCTTTTCGCCGAGCTCTTCGTTGAGATCGAAGATAGCGCATTTAACGCCGTGCGCCGCCAGCATGCGGACCGTCGCCGCGCCGAGGCCCGAGGCGCCGCCAGTCACGACGGCCGAAATCTGGTTGTTGAGTTCCATCCCTGACTGCCTCCCGATGCGGATCACGATTTAATCGTCCGCTTAAATCGGCAGGCACAATACGCGAAAATCCGAAATGCGAAAGGCCCCTCCCGCATGGCGGTCATGCGGCAGGTCGGTTTCGCCACGCGAAAGAGTCAGAAAATCAGGGTCGCGATCCAGTAGAAGAACGCGCCGATCGCAGCCGCTGCTGGCAGCGTGACGATCCAGGCGACCACGATGTTCTGCGCCACGCTCCAGCGTACCGCCGAGACGCGACGCGCCGCGCCGACGCCGATGATCGAGCCCGTGATCGTATGCGTGGTGGAGACGGGAATGCCGAGCGCGGTCGCGCCGAACAGCGTCAGCGCCCCGCCCGTTTCCGCGCAAAAACCCTGAACGGGCTGGAGCCGCGTGATGCGCGAGCCCATCGTGTGCACGATCCGCCAGCCGCCGAACAAGGTGCCGAGCCCCATGGCCGTCTGGCAGGCGAGCACCACCCACAAGGGCACGTGGAATTCGCCGCCGGTCTGCCCGTGCGTGAACAGCAGCACGGCGATAATGCCCATCGTCTTCTGCGCGTCGTTGCCGCCATGCCCAAGCGAATATAGGGACGCCGAGACGAATTGCAGACCTCGAAAATAGCGGTCGACCGCGACCGGCGAGGCCTTGACGAATATCCATGAGACCGCGAGCACCAGGACGAGCGCGAGAAGAAAGCCGACAAACGGCGAGCCGACGATAGCAATCGCTGTCTTGCTCAGGCCTGCCCATACGATGGCGCCAAGCCCGCCTTTCGCGACGCCGGCGCCCACCAGCCCGCCGATCAGCGCATGCGAGGAGCTGGAAGGAATGCCGCCCCACCAGGTGATCAGGTTCCAGGAAATCGCGCCCATCAGCGCGCCGAAGATCAGGTGATCGTCGACGATCGAGGGCGCGACGATGCCCGTGCCCACGGTCTGCGCGACATGCAGGCCGAAGAACAGAAAGGCGATGAAATTGAAGAAGGCCGCCCAGGCGACCGCGAATTGCGGGCGCAGCACGCGCGTCGACACGATGGTCGCGATGGAATTGGCGGCGTCATGCAACCCGTTCAACAGGTCGAAGACCAGCGCGACAATGATGAGAAAGACGAGGACGGAGAGCGTCGCGGACAAGGCGGCGGCTCACATATGCTCAATGACGATATCGACGACCCGGTTGGCGATGTCCTCCAGCCGGTCCACCACCTTCTCCAGATGGTCGTAGATCTCGCTACCCACGACATAGGCCATCGGGTCCGCCGTGCGATGCGCGAGATAGAGCTCCTTCACGCCTTGGTCGTGCAATTCGTCGGCCTTCTCTTCCAGCTTCGCCATCTGCACGTTGAGCGCGGATATACGCGCATTGTTGGAGCGCATGTCCGGCAGCATCGCGACCATGCGGCCCATAAGCTCGGCGGCCTCGACGATCACCTCGCCCATTTCGACCATCTTCGGCTCGAACGAGCGCATGTCGAACAGATCCATCTTCTTGGCGCAGCGCTGCATCTGATCGATGGCGTCGTCGAGCGCTGTGCCGAGACCTGCGACATCCGACCGGTCGAAAGGCGTGATGAACGTGCGCCGCACCGCCAGCAGCAACTCGCGCATGATCTCGTCGGCAAGGCGCTCCTGCCGGCCAATCTCGGAGGCATGCGCGGCGAAATCGCCTTCCTTGCGCAGGAGCCCGCGCAATTCGACCGCGCCCGCTGTCACAGTCGCCATGTGGCGCGTGTACATTTCGAAGAAATTGTCTTCGCGCGGCATCAGCTTCTGGAACCAGCCGAGCATCGCAAACCCCTGCATGACCGTTCAATGACGTTTTCGTGACATGTGCCTAGGCTCAACGCCGCGCGCTGTCAAAGCCACAAAGCGCCGCATCAACAGGTGACTTGGCGGGCGCTGTCTATTTCACCATACGGAATTGTCCGACGACTTTCGCTCGCCTTTGTTCCCGCATAGACTGCCGGCAAAGATTGCAGGGGAGGATCAAATGTATCCAGGCGTCTACGCCACGACGAAGGCCGACCAGCCGGCCATCATCATGGCTTCGTCCGGCGAAACCATCACCTATCGCGAACTGGAAGCGCGCGAAAACCGCCTCGCGCATCTCTTCCGCGCGCGCGGCATGAAGCGGCTCGATCACTACGCCATTTTCATGGAGAACAATGCGCGCTACGTCGAATGCTGCGGCGTCGGCGAACGCTCCGGTTACTACTTCACCTGCGTCAATTCCTTCCTGACGCCGGAGGAGCTCGCCTATATCGTCAATAATTGCGAGGCAAAGATCCTGATCACCTCGCGGGCCAAGCGCGATATCGCGATGGAGGCGCTGAAAAGCTGCCCCAAAGTCGAACTGACGCTGATCGTCGACGGTCCCGGCGACGGCGACAAGGTGCTGAACCTCGAGGAAGCAACCAAAGGCCTCCCGCCCAGTCCGATCGCGGATCAGTATCTCGGCACGGCAATGCTCTATTCCTCGGGAACCACGGGTCGCCCGAAGGGCATCTTGCGCCCGCTGCCCGAGCAGCCGCCGGAGCAGCGTCTTCCGCTGTTCGAATTTCTCGACAAGCTCTGGCGATACCGCGAGGACATGATCTACCTCTCGCCGGCGCCGCTCTATCACTCGGCGCCGCAGGCCGCGGTCAATCTCGCCATTTCCAAGGGCGCCAAGGTGATCGTAATGGAGCGCTTCGATCCCGAGCACTATTTGCAGCTGGTCGAGAAGTACAAGGTCACGCACACGCAGCTCGTCCCGACCATGTTCTCGCGCATGCTGAAATTGCCAGACGACGTGCGCAAGAAATACGACGTGTCGTCGCTCGAGATCGCCGTCCACGCCGCCGCTCCCTGCCCCGTGCAGGTCAAGGAGCAGATGATCGAATGGTGGGGTCCGATCATCCACGAATATTACGGCGCGACCGAAGGCATGGGCTTTACCGCCTGTGACACCGCACAATGGCTCGCGCATCGCGGCACGGTCGGCAAGCTGATGCTCGGCGACCTGCACGTGCTCGACGACGAGATGAAGCCGGTCGCGAAAGGACAGTCCGGCACGCTGTGGTTTGCGAGCGCGAGCCCGTTCGAATATTTCAACGATCCCGAAAAGACGAAAGAGACGCGTTCGCCCGACGGCACGATGAGCACGGTCGGCGACGTCGGCTATGTCGACGACGACGGCTATCTCTACCTCACCGACCGCTCGACCTTCATGATCATTTCCGGCGGCGTGAACATCTATCCGCAGGAATGCGAGAACCTTCTGATCACCCATCCCAAGGTCGCCGACGCCGCCGTCTTCGGCGTGCCCAACGTCGATCTCGGCGAGGAGGTTAAGGCGGTCGTGCAGCCTATGCCGGGCGTCGAGATCGGGCCTGATTTCGAGAAGGAGCTGATCAACTTCTGCGGGCAGCATCTGTCGCGCCAGAAGGTTCCGCGCTCCATCGACTTCGCGGAAGAACTGCCGCGCCTGCCGACCGGCAAGCTCTACAAGCGCCTGCTGCGCGACCGCTACTGGGGCGACAAGAAAAGCCGGATCGTTTGAGCGACATAAGAGCGTGACCGCCGTCATTGCGAGGAGGCCTGAAAAGGCCGACGCGGCAATCCATCCCCGCAACACAGTCCATTCCGGGGATGGATTGCTTCGTCGCTCCGCTCCTCGCAATGACGGCGCGGATACATTGTGGGAGAGGGAAAGATGAAAGCATCGATCACAGCATTGGCGCTCGCCGCCACGTTCGCGTTCGCCGCGCCAGCGCTCGCGCAAAAGAAATACGGCCCGCAGGGCGCCTCCGACACCGAAATCAAGATCGGCCAGACCATGCCCTATTCCGGCCCGGTCTCGATTTACGGCATCATGGGCCGCGTGCATTCCGCTTATTTTCAGATGGTCAACGAGAAGGGCGGCGTCAACGGGCGCAAGATCAACCTTATCTCGCTCGACGACGCCTATTCGCCGCCCAAGACCGTCGAGCAGACGCGCAAGCTGGTGGAGAGCGACGGCGTGCTCTTCATGTTCGGCTCCTCCGGCACGGCCGGCCAATCGGCGGTGCAGAAATATCTCAAGGCCAAGAAGGTGCCGCAGCTCATGCTGTCGACCGGCGCCTCGAAGTTCAACGATCCCGAGAACTTCCCGTGGACGACGCCGATCCTGCAGGTCTATTCGACCGAGGGCGAGGTCTACGCGCAATATCTGATGGAGGAGAAGCCCGACGCCAAGGTCGCCATTCTCATGCAGAATGACGATTTCGGCCGCGACTACATCAAGGGCTTCAAGGCGAAGCTCGGGCCCAAGGCGGCGACCATGATCGTCAAGGAGGCGACTTTCGAGGCGATCGATCCCACGGTCGATTCGCAGATCCTCGCGCTGAAGGCGAGCGGCGCCGACGTCCTGCTCGACGCCAGCCTCGGCAAGACGACCGCGCAGGTCATGAAGAAGCTGACCGAGATCGGCTGGAAGCCCCTGCACATCGTCGTGTCGAATTCCGTCGGCCAGCCGGTGCTGCGGGCCGCCGGCCTCGACAACGCCAAGGGCATCATGACCGCGAGCGGCACCAAGCGCTCCGGCGATCCCGCCAACGCCAACGATCCCGGCGTCGTCGCATACAAGGCCTTCATGCAGAAATATCTGCCTGGCGAGGATCCGCTGAACGAGATCGGCTTCAGCGCCTATTCCTGGGTCGTGACGCTCGAAAAGCTTCTGCAGGCCTGCGGCGATGATCTGACCCCCGAGAATGTCGTCGCCAAGGCGACCAACATGAAGAGCATTGCGGCGCCGGCGCTTCTCGACGGCGTCAGCTACTCCACGAAGCCGACGGATTATTCGCCGATCAAGAAGCTGATGATCCAGACATTCGACGGCGCGAAGTGGAACATTGTTCGCGCGGTCGAAGTGCACTGAACAGCGACATTCGAGAGGAGGACGCCATGCTAGGCCTGATGCAGCAGCGCCCGCTGCTGATTTCCAACATCGTCGATTATGTCGCGACCTGGCACGCCAAGACCGAGATCGTCTCGCGCGATCCGCAGGGCGTCATCCACCGCTCGAACTATGGCGAAGTCGCCACGCGCGCCAAGCGCGTGGCGAACGCCCTCGTCAAGCTGGGCGTCGGCCATGGCGACCGCGTCGCCACGCTCGCCTGGAATTCGTGGCGCCATCTCGAACTCTATTACGGCGTCACCTGCTCCGGCCGCGTCCTGCACACGGTCAATCCCAGGCTGTTCCAGGAACAGATCGTCTACATCATCGACCACGCCGACGACGGCTACGTCTTCTTCGATCTCGACTTCGTCGGCCTCGTCGAGCAACTCGCCCCGCACCTGCCGAAGGTGAAGGGATGGGTCGCGCTGTGCGACGCCAGGGACCTGCCCGCCGTCAAGGTCGGCAATCTCCTGTGCTACGAGACGCTGCTCGCCGAGGTCTCGCCCGACTATGTCTGGCCGCAGTTCGACGAGAACACCGCCTGTACGCTCTGCTATACGTCGGGCACCACGGGCAATCCGAAGGGCGTTCTCTACAGCCATCGCTCGACGCTGCTACATGCGTTCGCCGCCTGCGCCGCCGACGGCATGGCTTTTTCGGCCAAGGATTCGATCCTTGTCATCGTGCCGCTGTTCCACGCCAACGCCTGGAGCATTCCCTTCTCCTGCGCCATGTGCGGCGCGAAGCTCGTCTTGCCCGGGCCGAAACTCGATCCGGAGAGCATCTACACGCTGCTCGAGCAGGAAGCCTGCACAAAGGCTGGCGGCATTCCGACGATCTGGCTCAACTTCCTCGCCTGGCTCGACGCCAACAAGGGCAAACTCGACCTGTCGAAATTGAAGCTGAAGATGATCTTCTCCGGCGGCACCGCCGCGCCGCGCGCCACCATCCAGAAGGTGCGCGACGACCTCGGCATCTTCCTGCTGCACGCCTGGGGCATGACCGAGACGAGTCCGATCGTCACGCTCGGCTCGCCGCTCGCCAAACACGAGAACGCGACGCCGGACGAGATCGTCGACATGCAGGTCAAGCAGGGCCGTCAGGTCTGCGGAGTCGAACTGAAACTCGTCGGCAAGGACGGCGAGACGCTGCCGCACGACGGCCAGTCGATCGGCGAGCTCAAGGTGCGCGGCAACTGGGTCATTTCAGGCTATTTCAAAGGCGAGGGCGGCAAGGTCGTCGACGATGACGGCTGGTTCGGCACGGGCGATGTCGCCACCATCGACCCCGACGGCTACGTGCAGCTGACCGATCGCCTCAAGGACGTCATCAAGTCCGGCGGCGAATGGATTTCGTCGATCGAGATCGAGAATCTCGCGCTGTTGCATCCGGATGTCTTCGAAGCCGCAGTGATCGCCATCCCGCATCCCACCTGGCAGGAGCGCCCGCTGCTGCTGGTCCATCCGAAGCCCGGCGCCAATCCGACCAAGGAATCGATCCTCGAATTCCTGTCGACGCGCATCGCCAAATGGTGGATGCCGGAGGATGTCGTCTTCGTCGAAAGCCTGCCGCATACCGCGACCGGCAAGCTGCTCAAGACCGAGCTGCGCACGAAATACGGCGGCGCCGTCGCGGTGAAGGGCTGAGGTTCCCGAAACCGCGCGCGATCACACGGCGGGCTTCGGCGGCAGGTGCAGCATGACGACCTCGCCGCCGGAACCATCGACTGCAGGATAGATGTCGCGCACACGCGGATCGTGGCCGGGCACGACGCGTTCCGGCGCGCCGGCCAATTCCCTAGCGCGTCGCCAGCCCTGGATCATCGCGCCGATATCGTAGGCGATCGGGAACGGATTGCCCGTTTCCATATTGGCGTAATAATGCGCGGCGTCGCTCGCCAGCACCACGGGCCCGCGCGCCGTGACAACGCGCACCATTTGCAAGCCGTCCGAATGACCGCCGACATGATGCAGGCTCACGCCCTCGGCGATCTCCGCGTCGCCATTGTGGAAGGTCACGCGGTCGGCATAGACCGCACGCACCATGCGCACCACGTCCTCGACATCGAAGGCGTAGCTCAGGCAGGCCGTGCACATGTGCCGCCCGGTGGCGTAGCTCATCTCGCGGTCCTGCAGATGACAGCGCGCCTTGGGAAAAAGGTCGAGATTACCGGCGTGATCGTAGTGCAGATGCGTGATCACGACATCCTCGACATGAGCCGCATCTACGCCGAAGCGGCGCAATGTCTCTCCGACCGGCGTCATGATCTTGCGTCCGCGCTTGGCCGCCGTCTCCTCTGAAAAACCGGTGTCGACGACGATCAAACGATCGTCCGCACGCAGGACCCAGATGAAGTAATCAAGCGGCATCGGCTGATCGTGCAGGTCGCCCGGCCGCAGGAAATTGTCGGCGCCAGTGCGTTCGGCGTGGCGCGCATAGCGCAGCGCGAAGACGTCCCACGTTTGCATTTCACGCCCTCACGTTCACATAGCGCGGGTCACGCAGCCCCGCTCGCCGCGAACACTTGCGCCAACGCCTCGCGGGCATCGTTCTGGATTTCGGCCAGATGCTCGGCCGAGCGGAAACTCTCGGCGTAGATCTTGTAGACATCTTCCGTGCCGGACGGACGCGCCGCGAACCAGCCGTTCTCCGACACGACCTTCAACCCGCCGAAATCCGCGCCATTGCCCGGCGCCTTGGTGAGTTTCGCGGTTATTTTTTCGCCCGCGAGCGTGGTCGCCGAAAACTGCTCGGGTGAAAGCTTCTTCAGAACGTTCTTCTGCGCGGCATTGGCCGGCGCGTCGATGCGCGCATAGAAGGGGGCGCCGAGCTCGCTCGAGATCGCGGCGTAGTTCTCGCCGGGGTCCTTGCCCGTGCGCGCTGTGATCTCGGCTGCCAGCAAGCCCAGAATGATCCCGTCCTTGTCGGTCGTCCACACCGAACCGTCGCGCTTCACGAACGAGGCGCCCGCGCTCTCTTCGCCCACGAAACCGAAATCGCCGCCGATCAGCCCGTCGACGAACCATTTGAAGCCGACCGGCACTTCGACCATCTTGCGGTTCAGCCGTTGCGCGACGCGATCGATGATCGACGACGAGACCATCGTCTTGCCGATCGCGGCCTTGTCGCTCCACTCCGGGCGATGGCGGAACAGATAGTCGATCGCCGTCGCCAGATAATGGTTGGGGTTCATCAAGCCGCTCGAGCGCGTCACGATGCCGTGCCGGTCGGCGTCGGTGTCATTGGCGAAAGCGACGTCGAATTTCGATTTCAGGTCGATCAGCTTGGCCATCGCATAGGGCGAGGAGCAATCCATGCGGATCTTGCCGTCCCAGTCCTGCGGCGTGAAACGGAACGTGGAATCGACGAGATCGTTCACGATGGTCGCGTCGATCTTGTAGCGCTCGATGATAGGCGCCCAGAAATGTACCGCCGCGCCGCCGAGCGGATCGATGCCGATCTTTACCCCGGCCGAGCGGACCGCCTCCATGTCGAGCACGGAAGAAAGGTCACTTACATAGGGCGTGATGTAGTCGCGCCGCTTTACGAAATCGGACGCAAGCGCCTTTGCCAGCGTCACGCGCTTCACGCCAGCCATGCCGGCTGCAAGCATGGCGTTGGCTTCCTTCTCGATGACGGCGGTCACGTCGCCGTCGGCCGGACCGCCGTTCGGCGGATTGTACTTGAACCCGCCGTCCTGTGGAGGATTGTGCGAGGGCGTGATGACGACGCCGTCGGCGAGATGCGCCGTGCGTCCGCGGTTGTAGGAAAGGATCGCATGCGACACGACGGGCGTCGGCGTATAGCCATTCCTCTCATCGATGACGGCAGTGACGTCATTGGCGGCAAAAACTTCGAGCGCGCTGGCGAGCGCGGGCGCGGACAAGGCATGCGTATCAGCGCCGACGAACAAAGGCCCGTCGATCCCTTTCGCGCGACGGTAATCGCAGATGGCCTGCGAGGTCGCGAGAATGTGGTTCTCGTTGAACGCCGTATCGAAGGCCGAGCCGCGATGGCCCGACGTGCCGAAAGCGACGCGCTGCGACGGTTCGGCCGGATCCGGCTTGGCCGCGAAATAGGCTGTGACGAGGCGTGAAACGTCGATCAGGTCGTGCGGGTCGGCGATCTGTCCGGCGCGCGGGTCGATATTGGCGGCCATGCGTGATTCCTTCAGGCTTCGACTCCGAAAGGACCGCAAGCGAACCGCCGATGCAAGCACGCCGGCGCCGCAGGGCGAACGGAACGTTACGCGCGCCGGCCGGCCTTAACGCCCCATCGCCTGGTAGGCCTGCCGCTTGAAGTCGAAGAAATACGGGTTCCAGAACGCCATGTAGCGCTGCGCCATAACCACGCCCGCGATGTTTTCGCGGGGGTTGATGAACCAGTGCGTGCCCGCGACCCCGCCCCACTGGAACTCGCCCTGCGATCTCTGCGGATCGAGCGGACCGGGCTCGACCGTCACCGCGCCGCCGAGCCCGTAGCCCTTTCCGGGCATCGTGCCCAGCATGGCGAAACGGATCCATTGCGCGCCCGGCAGCTGGTTGCGCATCATCTCGTCGATCGTCTCGGGCTTCAGCAATTGCGGCCCGCCCGGCAGCAGCGCGCGCACCAGCGCGATCATGTCGAAGATCGTGGTCACCAGCCCGCCGCCGCCAGAAAGGCGGGGGACGGGTTGGAGATAGGCGCCGGGATAGGGCGAATTTTCCAGTCGCGTCAGCCCCGGCTTTGTCGGGTCGAGCAGGTCCGCGCCCTTGTAATAAGCGACGAAGCGATCCTGCTTTTCCTGCGGCACGACGAAGGCCGTGTCCATCATGCCGAGCGGACCAAAGATGCGCGCGTGGATGAAGGCGTCGAACGTCTGGCCCGAGACCACTTCCACGAGCCGGCCGAGCACGTCGGTGGCGACCGAATATTCCCAGTTCTCGCCAGGGTGGAAGATCAGCGGCAGATGTTCGAGCTGATCGATCATGTCGGTCAGCGGCGTCATCGGGTTCAAGACCTTGCGCTCGTTATAGGCATTGAAGATGACCGTGCCTGGATCGAAGATGCCGTAGCTCAGGCCTGCCTGATGCAAGAGAAGATCGCGCACGGTGATCGAACGCCGCGCGGGCTCCGTGTCCCCGATATCGGTCGCGCCCGGCTTCAGCACCCGCCGATTGCCGAGCTGCGGAATGCAGGTCTCGATTGGATCGTCGAGCCGCAGCTTGCCGTCCTCGACCAGCAGCATGACCGCGCAGGAGGCGACGAGCTTGGTGTTGGAAAATGCGCGAAAAATGTTGTCGAAGCGCAAGGGCGTCTGCGCCTCGCGATTGGCGAACCCCACCGCCTGCATGTCGACGATGTCTCTGCCCTCCAGCAGCGCCCAGGACACGCCGGCCAGAATGTCGCCGTCGACATAACGCTGCATCGCGGCGCGTACAGCTGAAAAATCGTATTCCGACTTGATGGCGACGTGTTCGTTCACGGCGCGTCCTCCCTGCTCATTGCGGCAAGTTTAGAGAGGCGGCGCGGGAATGCAAAAGGAAGCCACAATTGCGAGGTGAACCGGGACCGCCGGCCTCCGGCCGGCCCGAACCGAACGGCAGTTGCATCGTGCGAGCCGGAGGCCCGCGGTCCCGGCTCGTCTATTCCGAAAATCCCGCAAAAACGCCATTTAGTTCCTTCGACGGCATGCCCTTCGCCAATGGCGCGAAGGACCCTTCCATCATCTCCTTCGCCGCTGCGACGGTCGCCGCCCAGCCGACGCGCGCGAGCGAGCCGCCGACGCTGATCCGCCGCACGCCGAGATCGCGGAGTTCAGCGAGCGTCATGGTGGGATCGATCGCCAGAACATTGAGCGGCTTGGGCGCCACCGCCCGCGCCATCGCCGCGATATCCTCGCGCTTGCGCACGCCCGGCGCATAGAGGCAATCGGCGCCCGCTGCCGCAAAGGCGACGAGACTGTCGATGGCGCGCGTGATTTCGTCCGGCGCGATCAACAGGATTTCCGTGCGCGCCACGAGCAGCGCGTCCGCGATCGCCGATCGCGCCGCCTCTAAGCGTTCGAGCGCGATCGCCGTATCATAGAGGCGCCCGCGCTCGAGGTCGCGATCCTCGATCGAAAGCCCCGAAACGCCCGCCTGGACCGCAAGCCGCACGCTCTCGACCACACCCTCTGGCGTCGCGGCGAAACCGGATTCGAAATCGGCGTTCACAGGCAGTTCGACTGCAGCGCTGAGTAGTGCGAGATGCCCAAGCGCGGCGGCGCGGCTGACGCGATAATCCGGCTGGCCCGCCGTCCAGGCGAAGCCCGCGCTCGTCGAGGCCAGCGCCTTGAAGCCGAGATGCTGCAACATGCGCGCACTGCCGGCGTCCCAGGGATTGGGGATGACGAAACATCCCCCTTCATGCAGCGCGCGAAAGGCTGCGCGTTTGTCTTTCGTGCTCGTCATCGGCGGTTCTCCCGAGCAGGAAGATAGCGCGTTCACAGGAGCAAGCGAACCGCAGCCGGGCCAGCCGGCCTCCGGCCGGCAATTGACGAAACCGCCGGCCTCCGGCCGGCATGCGAGCCGGAGGCTCGCGGTCCCGGCTTGCAGTTTACCCCCGCCGCGACTGCGCTTTGGCGAGCGCCGCAGCCAGCGCGCCGCCGGCTTCCGCCTTGCGTTCGGGCGTGCGCGAAAAACGCTCCTGCCCGCGCGTCATCTGGTCGCCCCGGCCTTGGCCAGGCTTGCGCGGCTCAGCGGCGTCGTCGAGCCGCATCGTCAGCCCGATACGCTTACGCGGAGCATCGACGTCCAGAACCTTAACCTTCACAATGTCGCCGGGCTTGGCGACTTCGCGCGGATCTTTCACGAACGTCCTGCTCATCGCCGAGACATGCACCAGCCCATCCTGATGCACGCCAACATCCACGAAGGCGCCGAAGGCCGCAACATTCGTCACCACGCCTTCGAGGATCATGCCGGGCCTGAGGTCGGAAATCGTCTCGACGCCTTCCTTGAAATCGGCGGTCTTGAAGGCGGGGCGCGGATCGCGGCCGGGCTTTTCCAACTCCTTGAAAATGTCAACCACGGTCGGCAGGCCGAAGGTCGNNCGTCGGTGAAATCGGCGGGCTTCAGCGACGACAGAATCTTGGCGTTGCCGATCAGCGCCGACACATCGGCGCCCGCCTTCTCGGCGATGCGCCGCACGACCGGATAGGCCTCCGGATGCACGCCGGAGCGGTCGAGCGGGTCCTCGCCGCCGTTGATGCGCAGGAAGCCGGCGGAAAGCTCGAAGGCGCGCGCGCCGAGCCGCGGCACTTTCTTCAACGCAGCGCGATTACGGAACGAACCGGCCTCGTTGCGATAGGAGACAATGGACTCGGCAAGGCTCTCGCCGACGCCTGACACGCGCGCGAGAAGTTTGGCGGAGGCGGTGTTGACGTCCACGCCCACCGCGTTCACGCAATCCTCCACGACCGCGTCGAGCGAGCGATTGAGCTTGTGTTCGGCGACATCGTGCTGGTACTGGCCGACGCCGATCGCCTTGGGTTCGACCTTCACCAGTTCGGCGAGCGGATCCTGCAGGCGCCTTGCAATCGACACTGCGCCGCGCAGCGTCACGTCGAGTTCCGGCAATTCCGCCGCCGCATAGGCCGAGGCCGAATAGACGGACGCGCCAGCCTCAGACACGACAACCTTCGTCGCCTTGATCTGCGGATGTTTCTTGAGGAGATCGGCGGCGAGGCGGTCCGTCTCGCGCGAGGCCGTGCCATTGCCGATGGCGATGAGATCGACATTGTGGCGTATGCAGAGCGCCGCCAGCGCGGCAAGGCTCTCGTCCCAGCGCCGCTGCGGTTCGTGCGGGAAGATTGCCGTGGTCGCCACGACCTTACCCGTGGCGTCCACCACGGCGACCTTCACGCCGGTGCGGAAGCCGGGATCTAGCCCCATCGTCGCGCGCGCGCCTGCGGGCGCGGCAAGCAGAAGGTCGCGCAGGTTCGCGCCGAACACGCGCACGGCCTCGTCTTCCGCATGCGTCCACAGACGCAGCCTGAGATCGACGGCCAATTGCATCTCGATCTTGGTGCGCCACGCCCAGCGCACGCAATCGGCAAGCCATTTGTCTCCGGGACGGCCGCGATCCGATACGCCGACCCGTGCGGCGATGGCCAGTTCATATGGGCCCGGAACGCGCGAGGCGGGATCGGCGGAGGGGTCCGCCACCATGCGCAGGTCCAGAACCTCCTCGCGCTCGCCGCGCATGACCGCAAGAATACGGTGCGAGGGCAGTTTCGTCAGCGGCTCCGAAAAGTCGAAATAATCGGCAAATTTCGCGCCGGCCTGCTCCTTGCCGTCGCGTACCTTCGTGGTCAGCACGCCGCGCTTCCAGAAATCCTCGCGCAACCTGCCGATCAGCTCCGCGTCTTCGGCGAAACGCTCGACCAGAATGGCGCGCGCACCTTCGAGCGCTACGTCCGCAGTCTCGACGGCTTCCGGCTTCACATAAGCGGCAGCCTGCTCCTTCGGATCGCGCTCGGGATGCGCCAGCAGCGCATCGGCCAGCGGCTCCAGCCCATTCTCGCGCGCGATTTGCGCCTTGGTGCGGCGCTTGGGCTTGTAAGGAAGATAGATGTCTTCCAGTCGCGCCTTCGAGTCGGCCGCGTTGATCTGGCTCTCCAGCGCGGCGTCGAGTTTCCCCTGGGACTTCACGCTCTCGAGGATCGCCGTGCGCCGCTCCTCCAGTTCGCGCAGATAGCGCAGGCGCTCTTCCAGCGTCCGCAATTGCGTATCGTCGAGCGCGCCGGTCGCTTCCTTACGGTAGCGCGCGATGAAGGGAACGGTGGCGCCGCCGTCCAGAAGCTCGACTGCCGCGACCACCTGGCCGGCGGCGACGTTCAATTCCTCGGCGATACGCTGGCTGATCGATTTCATGGCAACCCGACTCGAATCTCTGGGGAGGCAAGTCGTAGGCGCCCCGCGCGAAGGGGTCAAAGGCGCCTGTGGACGAATCCGGGATCACGGAAAGGCCGCGAAATAACCACGCCTTAACCGCGACGGGTTAACCCTAACGGCCGTACTGCGTCCCTCCGGAACCTTCTCATGACTTTCGACGCCTGGATCGCCAAGATGCTCGACGCCCTCAAGGACGAGAGCGGCGGCAAGCCGGAGGCCCGGCGGAAAAAGCAGCGCAACACCAATCCGGTCATGATCCGCGAGGTCTCCGCCGACGGACGGCCGCAGCGCCCCCCGCTCAAATTCGTCGAGCCGCCGCGTGTAGCGCCCACGCCGCCGCAACCGGCGCCGATCATTCCGCAGACCTACATTCCACAGCCGCTCGCCACCATGGATGCGCCGCTGGACGACGCCATCGTGCAGGCAGTCAAGGCTTCCGCGCGAGCCGCGAAGACCGTCGCGAAGAGCGGGCGCGTCGCGCCGCGCCCGGGTCTGACCGCCAAGAGCCCCAGCGGCGAGGTGCGTTTCGCGCGTTCCTCCGACGCCGAGCTCGCCCGTCGCAAGGAAGAATTGCGGCTCATGGAGGCCGAGCGCCGGGCGCAGGAGGAGGTCGACGCCGCCGCCCGCGTGGAACGCCAGAGCCGCAAGCCCGGCTGGGTGCGTTTCACCCGCACGCCCGACCGCAAGCCCGATCCGCCGGCCGATGCGGTAGCCGCGGCGCCGACCGAGATCGTCGCCATCCTGCCTCCGGAAGCCCCATTGCACGCTGTGGCGCAGGCGGCCGACGCGGTTGCCCCGCAGGGCCCGGCGACGCTTGCCACGGCGCCCGCCATCGAGCCGCTGGCCGCGCCATCGATCGATATCGACGAACCGCTGGGGCTCTCCGGGGCGACGCCACGCCCGCTGGTCGAGATTCTCATTCCCCGCTCGCCGGAAATGGCGCGGACTGAATTCTTCCTCGGCGACGCCGCGCAGCGCGTGGTAATCGAGGAATTCGACGCGCCCGATCTCCGCCGCGCGCCGCCCATGCCACGCATCCATCCGCGCGAGACGCCGGAGCCACGCAACGAATTGCAGCGGCTCGCGGCGCTTCTGGTGTTTGGCGCGTCGAACGATATCGACGACGACGACGAGGATGTGCGCGCGAAACGTCTGCGCGAGGTTCCAAAGGCGCCGGCGCCGCAGGTTCGCGAGGAAAAGCGGCGCGTGCGCGTAAAGGCGGGAACGCAGACCGCGCCTGTCTCCAAGCCCGTCATTGCGAGCGAAGCGAAGCAATCCAGTGGTCGCGACACGGGTCTGGATCGCCCCGCCGCTGACGCTCCCCGCAATGACGGTCGCGTCATCAGGTCAAAGGCGAAGCAATCCACCGACTCCTACGACCCTCCATCCCTCGATCTCCTGCGCGAACACGAGGAAAGCGACTTCGCCAACATGTCGCCCGAAATCCTCGACGAGAATGCTCGCGAACTCGAAGGCGTCCTGGACGATTTCGGCGTGAAGGGCG
>JAGRKN010000203.1:0-5897 GCA_020442275.1 Rhodoblastus sp.
CCTTGGCGAAGGGCGAGAGGCAGTTGGTGGTGCAGGACGCGTTGGAGACGACGAGGTGATCCTTGGTCAGCTTGTCGTGGTTCACGCCGAAGACGACCGTCAGGTCCGCGCCGTCGGCAGGCGCCGAGACGAGCACGCGCTTGGCGCCGGCGGCGAGATGAGCAGCCGCCTTGTCGCGGGCGGTGAAAATGCCCGTGCATTCCAGGGCGATCTCGACGCCCAGTTCCTTGTGCGGCAGCTTGGCCGGGTCGCGCTCGGCGGTCACCTTGATCGGGCCACGGCCGACGTCGATCGTGTCGCCGGCGACCTTCACGTCATGCGGGAACTTGCCGTGCACCGAATCGTAGCGGAGCAGATGGGCGTTGGTCTCGACAGGGCCGAGATCGTTGATGGCGACGACCTGGATGTCCGTGCGGCCGGACTCGATGATGGCGCGCAGAACATTGCGCCCGATGCGCCCGAACCCGTTGATCGCGACCTTCACAGCCATTTTCCTGTTCCTTTTTCCCGATTTGTTCGAATGGCGGCGTCCTTATCACAGGGCCGCCCGTTCGTCATGCAGCGGCGCCAAGCAATTCGGCTAAATGCCGCTTAAACGAAACTTGCGCTCAACAAAGGCTTTACGCGCCCGCCAGAGCTTTACGCACGGCGTCGGCGGCGGCTTGCGCCGTAATGCCGCAAGCCGCGAAGACCTCCTTGTAGGGGCCGGACATGCCGAAACCGTGCATGCCGACGAAGACGCCGTCCTCGCCGATGAACGCGTCCCAGCCCTGCCGGACGCCGGCCTCGATCGCGATCCGTACCGGCGCATCGCCAATCACGGCCTTGCGTTCGGTGGCCGGGCGGGCGGCGAACAGCTCGGTCGAGGGCACGGAGACGACGCGGGTAGGAATGCCGTCCTTGGCGAGCAGGTCGCGGGCGGCCAGTGCGATCTCGACTTCGGAGCCTGAGGCGAAGATGGTCGCCTTGGCGTTTTCCGCGCCGGCCAGTTCGTAGGCGCCTTCCTTCACGCGGTTGCCGTCGCCCGCGCCGCGCACGGTCGGCAGGTTCTGGCGGGTGAGCGCCAGCAGGGTCGGGCCGGAAGTGTGCTCCAGCGCGACAGCCCAGGCCTCCGCGGTCTCGATGGCGTCGGCCGGGCGGATGACCAGCAGGTTCGGCATCGCGCGCAGCGCCGCCAGATGCTCGACCGGCTGGTGGGTCGGGCCGTCTTCGCCGAGGCCGATCGAATCGTGGGTGAAGACGTAGATCGCCTGCACGCCCATCAGAGCGGCGAGGCGGATCGAGGGGCGGCAATAGTCGGAGAAGACAAGGAAAGTCGCGCCGCCCGGGATAATTCCGCCGTGCAGCGTGAGGCCGTTCATGGCGGCGACCATGCCGTGCTCGCGGATGCCGTAGTGGATGTAGCGGCCGCCGTAGGAGCCCGGCGCGATGGATGCGGCGGACTTGGCCTTCACATTGTTGGAGGGCGTGAGGTCGGCCGAGCCGAGCATCAGCTCCGGCGCGTGCGGGGCGATGGCCTCGATCGCGGCTTCGCTCGCCTTTCGGGTGGCGAGCGAAGGCTTGTCGGCGGCGTGCTTGGCGATCAGCGCCGACAGCGCGCCCGAGACTTCCGGCTTCAGCTTGCGGGCGAGGCGACGTTCGAACTCCGCCTTGCGCTCGCCGGCGGCGTCGAAACGCTTCTGCCAGTCCTTGCGGGCCTCGGCGCCGCGGCTGCCTGCCGCGCGCCATGCCGACGTGAGTTCGGCCGGGACCTCGAAGGGCGCGGCCGTCCAGCCGAGCTGCGCCTTGGCGGCCTTGGCCTCGTCGGGGCCGAGCGGTTCGCCGTGCGCCTTGGACGTGCCTGCGCGGTTGGGGGACCCGAAGCCGATCGTGGTGCGGCAGGCGACGAGCGTCGGCCTGTCGGATTTCTTCGCCGCCTCGAGCGCGGCGACGATCGCGTCCTGATCGTGGCCGTCGACACGGACCGCCGCCCAGCCCGCCGATTCGAAGCGGGCGATCTGGTCGACCGAATCGGACAGGCTCACCGGACCGTCGATTGAAATCTGGTTGTCGTCGAACAGGACGATCAGGCGTGCGAGCTTCAGATGGCCGGCGAGCGCGATCGCCTCCTGCGACACGCCTTCCATCAGGTCGCCGTCGCCGCAGATGACATAGGTGTGGTGGTCGACGAGATCGTCGCCGAATTCGGCCGCCAGATGGCGCTCGGCGATGGCCATGCCGACGGCGGTGGCGATGCCCTGGCCCAGCGGGCCGGTGGTCGTCTCGACGCCCACGGTGTGGCCATATTCCGGATGGCCCGGCGTCTTCGAGCCGACCTGGCGGAAATTCCTGAGATCGTCGGCGGTCATGCCCGCATAGCCCGTCAGGTAGAGCAGGGCGTAGAGCAGCATCGAGCCGTGGCCGGCCGAGAGCACGAAACGGTCGCGATCGGGCCAGTGCGGGTCGGCGGCGTCGAATTTCAGGACGCGGGTCCAGAGCGCCGTCGCCATATCGGCCGCGCCCATAGGCATGCCCGGATGGCCGGACTTGGCTGCTTCCACGCCATCGATCGCGAGGGCGCGGATCGCATTGGCCATCATGTCCTGCGTCACGCTGTTGGTCATCGCGCGGCTGCTCCCGGATTTCTTCAAAGGTGGCCGTTCCTTAACAGGCGAGCCTCGCGAGTCAACGCAGGCTCGGCGACAGCGCAACACGAGGATAAGTCCGCAACTCCCGCGCAATTCACGGGAATCGGCCGTTCGCGCGTTGACGCGAATCGCCTGCGCGCGCTCTATGCAGGCAGGGCGCGCCGCCCGGAAGCGGATAGTGGCTTGCCGGAGGCGGGCGCGCGTGGAGATCGTTTCGCCGTCATGACCGAGCCTGTCGGATCATCCGGCCCGGCCGCGCCGAGGGGCGTCGACCCGCTCGATGCCGCGCTCGCGCGCCTCCTGACCGCGCTCGCCGCTCTCGAGGCGGCCGCCGGCCGCCGGCGCGAGGCCGATCTCGCCCAGGGCGACCTCAACGAAGCGCTCGGCGCCATGGAAGACGACCGCTCGCGGCTCGCGCTGGAACTGGATGTCGCGCTGGCGCGCGGACAAAGGCTCGAGGCCGCCAATGACGAAGTCGCGCGGCGTCTCGAAACCGCCGCGGCAGCGATAGCGGCGCTCGCGCGCAGCGAGGAGACGGACTGATGGCGCAGGTCGTCGTCACCATCGCCGGGCGCACCTACCGCATGAGCTGCGAGGATGGGCAGGAAGGCCACATCGAGGCGCTGGCCGCGCATGTCGATTCGAAGATGGCGGGGCTGCGGACGAGCTTTGGCGAAATCGGCGATCAGCGACTCGTCGTGATGGCGGCGATCACCATCGCCGACGAGCTGGCGGAGGCGAACGGGCGGATCGCGAGCCTCGAGGAGCAGATCGGCGCGCTGTCGGAAGTCAGCCAGGACGCCCGCCAGATGCGCGAGGCGCGCGAGACGCATCTGGCCGAAGCGCTCGGCGGCGCCGCCGAGCGGCTGGAGAAGCTGGCGCGAGAGATTGCCGGAAAAGAATAGGCGTGGCGGCCGCGGGCGTGCTCTAATCGCGTTCGAGGAAACAAGAAGCCCAAGAACGACATGAGCACCGCCCCCAGCATTTCGATCGACCTCGCGGCCTTCTGGCGCGACCCCTATCCGACCCTGAAGATGTTGCGCAATGAGGCGCCGATCGCCTTCGTGCCGGAACTGGGCGCGACCTTGTTCACGCGGCGCGACGACATTTATGTCTACGAGAAGATGATCGAGGTGTTTTCCTCGCATCAGCCGCAGGGGCTGATGAACAAGCTGATGGGCCACAATCTCATGCGCAAGGACGGCGCGGCGCATATGGCAGAGCGCGCCGCGATCTTCCCGTCGGTGTCGCCGAAGACCGTGCGCACGCACTGGACGGACGTGTTCCAGGGGCATGCCGACCGCATTCTCGACGCTGTCGCGCCGCAGGGGCGTGCCGATCTCTTCAAGGAGGTCGCGCTGCCGATTTCAGGCGAATGCCTGAAGAGCCTGACCGGTCTCACCAATATTTCCTACGCGGACATGGACGCCTGGTCGCAGGGCATGATCGACGGGATCGCGAACTACGTCGGCGATCCCGCGGTCGAGGCGCGCTGCAATGCCGCGACATCAGGGATCGACGCGGCGATCGACGACATGTCGCCCGTCCTGCGCAAGACGCCGGACCGCAGCCTGCTCGGCGTGATGCTGCAGACCGACATGCCCATGGAGAGCATCCGCGCCAACGTGAAGCTCGCGATCTCGGGCGGCCAGAACGAGCCGCGCGACATGATCGCCGGCGCGGTCTGGGCGCTGCTGACGCATCCCGAACAGAAGCGCCGCGTGCTCGATGGCGAGGCCACGTGGATGCAGGTGTTCGAGGAATATGCCCGCTGGATGGCGCCGATCGGCATGTCGCCGCGCCGCGCCGCCAAGCGCCATGCGATCGGCGACATCGTGATCGAGCCGGAGGACCGGATCTTCTTCATGTTCGGCGCGGCCAATCGCGACGAGGCGCATTTTGCCGATCCGGATATCTTCGACGTCGGACGCGACACGCAAAAAAGCATCGCCTTCGGCGCGGGCCCGCATTTCTGCGCCGGCGCCTTTGCTTCTCGGGCGATGGTGGCCGACGTCGCCTTGCCGACGATTTTTTCGCGCCTCAGCGACCTGAGGCTCGACGTAGACGCCGAACCCGTGCGTTTCGGCGGCTGGGCGTTTCGCGGGCCGCTGAACATGCCGGCGCGCTGGAGCGTCTGAGCGCGCCTCTGGCGCAAATGGCCCTAAAGCCTTACATTGGCGTTGCGGCGCTGCGGGATGCGTGTGGATTTGTATTCCCGGGGCCTTATCGACTCTTAGGGAGCTGTCCCTGTCCTTGCCCGTGGGCTTGGGCAACACGGCGCCCACCTACTCTGTAGGTTCCCGGGGTCGATGTCCCACGGTCATCGTGGCCCGCAACCCTCCCTCCCGCTCTTCCACGTCATTCGTCACTTCCCGGCGCGCATGCGGCTCGGCTAGTCTGGGGCCATGACCGACCTCGCGTCCAAGACAGCCCTACGCCGCCATGCGCTCGCCCGTCGCGACCTGATCGAGCCGGCGGAGGCCCATGCGGCGGCGGAAGAGATCGTCGGGCGCGCGCTCGAGATCGTTCGCAAGTTGGCGCCGGCTGGCGCGGTCGTTTCGGCCTACTGGCCGATCCGCTCCGAAATCTCGACCCGGCCGCTGCTGGAGGCGCTGGCGCAGGCGGGCTACCGCATCGCGCTTCCCGTCATGACAGCGGCGGCAAAACCGCTGCATTTCCGCCTCTGGGCGCCGGGCGAGGAACTCGCCAAGGGGGCGCTCGGCCTGTTCGAACCGCTGGCGGATGCGGCTCTGGCCGAGCCCGACCTGATGTTCGTCCCACTCGCCTGTTTCGATGCGAAGGGCCATCGGGTCGGCTACGGCGGCGGCAATTTCGACGCGACGCTGGCGGCGCAGCGAGCCAAGCGTGAAATTCCCGCCATCGGCCTGGCGTTCGCGGACCAGGAAGTCGACGCGATTCCGCATGAGGCGCACGACCAGCGGCTGGATTTCGTGGTAACCGAGATTCAGGTTTTCGACTGCGGAGCTTCGGGCTGAATGCGTCTACTGTTCATCGGCGATGTCGTGGGGCGCGCGGGCCGGGCGGTCTTGCTGGAGCGCCTGCCTGAACTCAGGCGGCGCTGGAAGCTCGATTTCGTCGTCGTCAATTCCGAGAACGCAGCCGGCGGCTTCGGCATCACCGAGGCGATCGCCGACGAATTCCTGGCGGCCGGCGCGGATTGCCTGACGCTCGGCAATCATTCCTTCGATCAGCGCGAGGCGCTCGTCTTCATCGAGCGGCAGGAGCGGCTGATCCGGCCGGTCAATTATC
>JAGRKN010000203.1:5994-6471 GCA_020442275.1 Rhodoblastus sp.
CGCTCGACGATCCCTTCGCGGCGGTCGAGCGCGAGGTTTCCGCTTGTCCGCTGGGCTTGGGTTGCGACGCCGCCATCTTCGACGTCCATGCAGAAGCTTCCAGCGAGAAGCAGGCGCTCGGGCATTTCCTCGATGGCCGGGTGTCGCTGGTCGTCGGCACGCATACGCATGTGCCGACTGCGGATGCGCAGATCCTGCCGAATGGCACGGCCTACCAGACGGACGCCGGCATGACTGGCGATTATGATTCCGTCATCGGCATGGACAAGGAAGAGCCGCTGCGCCGCTTCACCCGCAAGACGCCGGGCGCGCGGTTCGAGCCGGCGGATGGGGCGGCCAGCCTGTGCGGCGTGGCGGTGGAGACGGGGGCGGATGGGCTTGCAGTCAAGATCGCGCCTGTGCGGCTCGGCGGGCGGCTGGCGGAGGCGGTTCCGGCCTTCTGGGGCTAGCTTCGGCTTTATCTGACGCCTTTCAGCG
>JAGRKN010000203.1:6619-7319 GCA_020442275.1 Rhodoblastus sp.
TCGCGGCCAAGATGGGCATGCCCGACCCGAACATGAACCCGCGCCTGCGCCTCGCCGTTCTGGCGGCGCGCGCGGAAAACATGCCGAAGGACAATATCGAACGGGCCATCAAGAAGGCGGCCGGCGGCGATAGCGAGAACTACGATGAGGTGCGATACGAGGGCCGCGCGCCCGGCGGCATCGCCATCATCGTCGAGGCGCTGACCGACAATCGCAACCGTACGGCCGGCGAAGTGCGTTCGTACTTTTCGAAGGCCGGCGGCGAAATGACCGCCAATGGCGCGGTCTCCTTCATGTTCGACCACGTCGGCTCGATCGAATACGACACGAAGGTCGCCAGCGAAGACGAGATGATGGAAGCCGCCCTCGAAGCCGGCGCCGACGATGTCGCGACGTCGGAGGATGGCCATGAGGTGACGACGGCGATGGAGAGCTTCGCGGAAGTCGCCAAGGCGCTGGAAGCCAAATTCGGCGAGGCGCGCAAGGCCAAGATCATCTGGAAGCCGCAGTCGACGACCATGCTCGACGACGAGACGGGCGAGAAGATTCTCAAGCTCGTCGGCGCGCTCGAAGACAACGACGACGTGCAGAACGTCTACGCGAATTTCGAGATTTCAGACGCGCTTGTGGCGAAGATGGGCGGGTAAGACTGCCGCTCTGAAGAGCGGCGGTCCCGGGCTCGGGAGCGCCGGTCTTCAGA
>JAGRKN010000204.1:0-5568 GCA_020442275.1 Rhodoblastus sp.
AATTCACCCTGCCGGGCTTCGTCTATTCGGTCGGCCTGTCCCCGGTCATCACGGCGGCCGCCGCCAAGGCGCTGGAGCTGATGCAGACGGAGAGCTGGCGCATCGCCAAGCTGTCCCACAATGCCGAATTCCTGCGCGACACCGCCCAGGCGGCCGGGCTCGACACCGGCCCGGCCATCGGCCGCGCCGTCATCCCGATCCTGTTCAATTCGGTCTGGGAGACCATGGCGGTGTCCCAGCACCTGCTCGACCACGGGATCTATGTGCCGCCGGTGGTGCAGGTGGGCGTGCCAAAGGACAAGCCGCGCCTGCGCTTCTTCATCTCGGCCAACCACACCGAGGAAGAGATCCGGCAGGTGGTGCAGCTGATCGTGGATCGGCCCGTGGTCGAGCCGCCACGTACGCCCTTCCCTGGCGAGCAGCCGGCCGCAGCGCTCTGAACCGCCGCTAAAGCGTTTCCAAATCTCGAGCGGGACGTTTGGCGCGGGCCTCGCCCCGTGTTATTGCGGCGCGATGTCCGAGACCCCCGCACGCCCCAGCGCCGTCGAGATCATTCCGGTTTCGGGGCTGCGCTCCTTCATGGAATTCTGCCGCGTTCCGCGCCTGCTCTACACGGGCGAGCCGGGGTTCTCGCCATCGCTCGACGCCGAGCGATGGACAATGTACGCGCACAAGCTCAATCCCCACTACAAGCTGGTGCGCTCGCAGGCGTTTCTGGCCAGGCGCGACGGCGACACGGTCGGCCGGATCGAGGCGCAAGTCTATGACGACGCGCGGCCGAACAAGGCATCGCCCTTCCAGTTCGGCGCGCTGGACGCGATCGACGACCGCGAAGTCATCGCGGCTCTGCTCAAGGCCGCCGAGGGCTGGCTGCGCGCCCAGGGCGCGGACGTGATCCATGGGCCGTTCTCACCCTCGATCAACGCGGAATGCGGCATGCTGATCCAGGGGTTCGAGGCCATTCCCATGGTCTTCATGCCCTGGCATCCGCCCTATCTCAGCCGGCACGTCGAGGCGCTGGGCTATGCCAAGGCGCGCGACCTGATTTCCTACGGCTACGATCTTTCGGACAGGGACCGCGCGGCCGAGCCGATCCTGCTGAACCGGCCGGAATGGAAGGCGCGGTTGAAGTTCAGGCCCCTGCGGATGAACGACCTCGCCTCCGAGGTCGATCTCATGACCCGCCTGTTCAACGACGCCTGGGCCGGCAATTGGGGCTTCGTCCCGATCACCCGCGACGAGTTCAGGTCGATGGCCGACAGCCTGAAATTCCTGATGACGGAAGATTGGGGCTTCGTCACCGAGCTCGACGGCGAGGCGGTCGCCTTCGGCATCGTCGTGCCGAACCTGCATGAAGTGACCGCCGATCTGAACGGACGCCTCTTTCCGGCCGGTCTGCCGAAGGTGATCGGCCGCGTCCGCAAGGGCGCCTACAAATCGGGCCGCCTTGCCTTGTTTGGCATGAGCCAGACGCTTCACAGAAGCGCGCGCGGCGGCATGGTCATCCTGACCATGATCGAGGAGCTGCGCCTGCGCAGCCGAAAAATTGCGCTAGATCATGTAGAATTCGGCTGGGTTCTGGAAGATAACGCCGGCATGCGTAAGCCGATCGAGATGAGCGGCGCTAAAATCGACAAAATTCATCGTATCTACGAGAGACGCCTCGATGGCGCGGCGCCGTCCGCCGATGCGGCGCAGGCCCGATGAGGCCCGGAAAGACCGATATGAACATGACAGTCCCAGTCACCGCGCTCGGCGTCGACCGCTCCCATGTCGAGCGTCGCAAGGCGATCCTCGCCGCCCATCCCGAGGTCGCGACCCTCATGGTGCGCGATATCAAGACGTTCTGGATCACGGCCGGCATTTTTGTGCTGCAGGTCGCGATCGCCGCCTGGATGGGGCATCTGGGGATGTCCTATTGGTGGGCGACGCTGATCCTGGCCTATTGCATCGGCGCGTTCGCCAATCACGCGATGTTCGTGATCATTCACGATTCCATCCACAACGCCGTGTTCGAGAGCCCGACGCTCAACAAGTGGAACGCGATCCTCGCCGATCTGCCGAACGCCTTCCCGACCGCGATGGGCTTTCGCTGCTATCACGTGAAGCACCATTCGCATCTGTCGAGCTACGATTACGACGCCGACGTGCCGAGCGACTGGGAAGCGAAGATGGTCGGCAACGTGTGGTGGCGCAAGGCGCTCTGGCTGTTCTTCTTCCCGGTGATGCAGCTGACCCGCATCTATCGCCTCAAGGGCACGGTGCCGATCTGGGGCCAGTGGACCTACATCAACTTCGCCGTCATCGCGGTGTTCGACGTCGCCGTCTGGTATTTCCTCGGCGGCAATGCGCTGTTCTATCTGCTCGCGTCCTTCTGGTTCTCGGTCGGCCTGCATCCGCTCGGCGCGCGCTGGATTCAGGAGCATTACGCGGCCTGGCCGGGGCAGGGCACGTTCGACTATTACGGCCCGCTGAACTTCTTCGCGCTCAACATCGGCTACCACAACGAGCATCACGACTTTCAGGAGATTCCCTGGACGCTGCTGCCGAAGCTGAAAGAAATGGCGCCGGAGTTCTACAACGACTTGCACGCGCATAAATCGTGGGTGAAGCTGTTCTTCGACTTCATCTTCAACCCGAAATTCTCGCTGCTATCGCGCACGGAAAATCTGGCGTTGAAGGGCGAACCGCCGATGACGCCGGCGGAATGAGGCGGCAATGAGCGACACAACACAGGACCTGCGCGATCCTTACGCGCATATGTCGACCGAGGGCATGAGCAAGGCGGAGCTGCTCGCGGCCTCGCCGCGCATCTTCGACAATCCAGTTCTCGACAAGCTGTCGCGCGTGCCGTGGTGGTTCCCGCTGTTCTACCTGCCTGTCGCGGCATGGATCGGCTGGAAGGGCGCGATGGCGCAGCCGGGCTTCGTCACCGTCGCCTCTGTGCTCTTCGGCTATATCGCCTGGACGCTCAGCGAATATGTCTTCCATCGCTGGCTGTTTCATACGGAATTTCCGGGCAAGATCGGCGAGCGCATCCACTTCCTGCTGCACGGCGTGCATCACGTGCATCCCAGCGACCCGCTGCGCCTCGTCATGCCGCCGCTGATGAGCCTGCCCTTGATGGCGCTCGCTTACGTCGTCATCGCGGCGCTGTTCCCGGCCCCGATCTCCTACACGGTGACCGCCGGCTTCCTGTTCGGCTACGTGCTCTACGACGAGATCCACTTCCATATTCATCACCGGGCGCCGCGCACGAAGATCGAGCAGATCCTGCGCCGCGCGCATCTGCTGCATCATTTCCGCGATCCGCTGCGCGGCTATGGCGTGAGCTGCCCGTACTGGGACGACGTGTTCGGCACGGGGTATACGAAGGACGATCGGCCGGGCGAGAAGCCGGTTTAATAGTCCCTTTCCGCAACCATTCCCCGGCCTTCATCCTGAGGAGCGCCTGAAAGGCGCGTCTCGAAGGATGGCCGGATTAGGCATTGCCGATTTCGCCATCCTTCGAGACGCCCGCTGCGCGGGCTCCTCAGGATGAGGTGTCCGGTGGCCGACACAATCTCAAATTACGCAAACCCCGGCGGGGCCACGAACGCCCGGTATTGATCCTCCAGCAGCTGCGCAAATCTTATCGCGCTATGGTCCTGATAGGCCGGCGCGACGATCTGCACGCCGACCGGCAAGCCGTCCGCCGCCAGCCCCGCGGGCGCGACGATGGAGGGCAGGAAGACCATGTTGGAATAGCCGGCCCAGAAGAGCTGCGTCGTCGTCGGCTGGTCCGTGCCGTCGACCGAGATCATGCGCTCCCACCGCTCGCCGGTCTGCATGTGCGGGAAGGCCGTCGTCGCCGCTGTCGGGCACAGCAGCAGGTCGAAACGCGTGAAGAAGCGCGCCCAGTCCTGAACCATGCGCGCGCGCCTGTTGTTCCAGCCGAGCCATTCGCGATGGCCCATCGTATTGGCGCGCACGTGCCAGGCGAAATAATCGCTGCGCCCGGCGACCTCGTCACGCGCGGCGAGCAGCCTTGCGTGCGCCGCCTCGTCCGGCGCAGCGCTCGTCGCGGAGCGCAGGAGCATGATGTAGGTCTCGTGCGCCTCGGCGGGATCGACGGGACGCGCGACGCGATCGACGGTCGCGCCCTGCTTTTCCAGCCAGTCGGCCAGCGTCTCGATCTCTTCACGCACAGCTGCGTCGACCGGCGCGGTTTCGGCGTCCGACATGACTGCGACGCGGAAGTCCGAAATTTTCGTCTTGTTCGAGCGCGGCAATGCCAGCCGCATGCCCGTCGCGTCGAGCGCGTTCGGGCCGGCGATGACGTCCAGCGCGGTCTCGATGTCATGGGCCGAGCGCGCCAGCGGGCCTATCGCCGAGATATCGCCGTGCGCGAAAACGCCGGGCAGCAGATGGCCGTCGCGCGGGCAGATGTCGAAGGTCGGTTTCAGCCCATAGACGCCGCAATAATGAGCGGGATTGCGGATGGAGGCGCCGATGTCGCTGCCGAGTTCGAGGCCCGTGAGCCCGGCCGCCAGCGCCGCCGCGCTGCCGCCCGACGACCCGCCGGGGGTGCGCCCGACATTCCAGGGATTGTTGGTCGTGCCATAGATCGGATTGAACGACTGCCAGTCGGCGAGCCAGACCGGCACGTTGGTCTTGCCGAAGACGACCGCGCCCGCGCGCCTCAGGCGCTCGACCGAAAGCGCGTCGATGCTCGCGATATTGTCGCGATGCGCGGTCAGGCCCCATGTGCTGGGCGTTCCCGCGACATCGAAGGATTCCTTCACCGTCATCGGCACGCCATGCAGCGGTCCGAGCGACTGTCCCTTCGCCGTCAGTTCGTCGCAGCGCGCGGCCTCCCTGCGGGCCTCTTCGGCGCGCTTGACGATTACGGCGTTGACGCGCGGGTTCAGCCGGTCGATCCGCGCGAGATAGAAGTCGAGGAGCTCGACGGCGCTCGCCTTCCGGTCGCGCACCATCGCGGCAAGCGTGCGCGCCGAGGCGAAAGCGATTGCGTCGTCCATGAAGTCCTCCCGTTTCTTGTCAGGAAGACTAGCAAGCGCCTCTCGATCTCGCCAAGCTCAGGCGGCCCGCGAACGGCGGGACGCTGGTCTGCCGCAGACGATGTCGAAGGCGGCGAGCGCGGCGACGTATTCGTCCTCGGCGGTCGCTTCGCTCCAGTCGAGGCGAGCCGATAGACGCTTCACGAGATCGGGGAAATGTTCGTTCGCCTCCGCGCGGGCGCGCGAGCGGGCGGCTTGATCAACCTTGCGGCGGGCAAAGGGCAGTATCCGGGCCATCGCGGCTCCTCGTCGAATCGAGGCGAGACGGACGCAGACTTAGGGACGCCGGCCTGAACGCGACATGAAGCTGATACGCGCAACCCCGCGCTTCAGTTTCATCATGATGCGAAAAAACGGACCGGGCTTTCGTCGGTCAGTGTTCTTTCTTCGGCGTCCGCTTGAAATGCTCCTGCCGGCCGCGCGCGGTCTGGATGATCTTCGGGGCGTTGGCGACGGCGAGATAGATGAACAGCGGCGGCAGCATCGCCATGGTGGCGAAATAACGCCA
>JAGRKN010000204.1:5627-9769 GCA_020442275.1 Rhodoblastus sp.
ACCATCACGAAAATGAAGACGAAGAGCGGCACATAGGGCGCCACCGAGAAGCCGCGCGCGAGAATGCCGAGAACAATGAAGATAATCGCGCCCGCGCAGAGCGGGAAGAAGACCTGGTGAAGCACCAGCGCGATGGAGGAAATGCGATTGCCGAGGGTCCAAGGCGCATTCCACAGTGGCCCGATCGTGCGCTGGGCGACCTGGATGAAGCCGTTGGACCAGCGGCGCTGCTGGCGACGCCAGTCGCGCATGCCCTCGGGCATCTGGCCCGGGATCGCGGGCTGCGAAATGAAACGACCATGCCAGCCGGCCAGCGCCGTGCGGATGGTGAGGTCGAGATCTTCCGTCAGCGAATAGTCGAGCCAGCCACCGACCGAGTCGATCGCGGCGCGGCGCCAGATGCCGCCAGTGCCGTTGAACTGGAACAGCCATCCGAGATTGGCGCGGGTGCGCTGCTCGATCATGAAATGCGCGTCGAGGATCAGGCCCTGCACGCGCGTCAGCCAGTTCTTGCGATAGTTGGCGAATTCGCAGCGCGCCTGGACGAAACCCGCCTTGGGGTCGGAGACGATGACCGGGATCGCCTTGCGCAGCCAGTCGGCCGGCGGGCGGAAGTCGACGTCGAGCATGGCGACGAAAGGCGCATCGTTGAGCGCGAGGCCGGCCGCGCAGGCGCCGGCCTTGAAGCCGGAGCGGTCTTCGCGGCGCACGTGCGTCACGTCGTTCCCGGCCGCGCGGAGTTCCGCGATGATCGCTGCGGCGCGCTCGGTCGTCTCGTCGGTGGAATCGTCGAGCAGCTGGATGTGCAGCCTGTCGCGCGGCCAGTCGAGAGCCGCGGCTGCGCGCAGGGCGCCCTCGACGACACGCGGCTCGTTGAAGACGGGAATCTGCAGGACGACATGCGGCAGATCGGCTTCCGCCAGCGGCGGTACGGCGGCGGAGCCGTCCCCGGCGCCGCGCATCTCGTCATAGAGGAAGCGTGCAACCAGCAGCAGGAAGCTCGCGCCGATGGCGACCATGCCGAGCACGCAAAGCGTCAGCGCAATGTCGATCAAACCGACGAGCAGTCCTTGCGCCGTCACGCATCATTCCTTTTCTGGGCCGGGGCCGAGGAGGCCGGCGGCTCTCCGCGGTCCTGCCGGGAGTCGTAGACTTCGGCCGCCCAGACAACGCGTTTGGTGAACCAGGCGCGCAGCCAGACCGACGCCATCATCGCGTCGCGCGCGATCATCACGGCGGGGGCGCTCACCGATACATCCCAGCCCCGCGCAAAGGCAAGCGCGGTTTCGCAGGCGAACCAGAACAGCAATACGCTGGACAAGGCCGCGAGCGACGACCAGCCGAGCAGCGGCGCGGCGAAGGCGGCCGCCAGCGCGACGAAGACCGAGAGGCCGAGCGGCTCCAAGAGGAAGCCCGGCAATTCGTTCTGCCGGCGAATGACGGCCCAGCGCATCTGGCGGTTGTAGACGTCCGAAAACCTGCGGACGCCGAGCATCTGGTAGATCGGCGCGCCGATGATGACCGTGCGCAATCCGATCGCCGCCAGCGCATGCGCCGTCGCCGAATCCTCGCCGACCGTATGCGCGATGGCGTCGAAGCCGCCGGCGCGATGCAGGTCGGAGCGCTTGAAGATCATCAGCTTGCCGAGGCCGAAGCCGAGCCCGATCGCGGCCGCCGCATGAAGAATGCGGGCGTGCGACTGGTTCATCAGCGAGGCTTCGATCATGGCGGCGGGATTCTTGGCGCCCTTCGCCTCGGTAATGGCCGTAACCAGGCCGACACCCTCGGTCATCGCCGCGATGGCGGCCCGCGCCGTCTGCGGCGGCAACTCGATATTGCTGTCCTTGGTGGCGATCAGGTCGTATTTCGCGTCCTCGATCGCCTGAAAAATATTGTTGACCTTCGGGCTCGCGGCGAAAGAGGCGGTCGAGCGGACGATTTTTCCGTCGTGATCGGGATAGGCCTCGATGATCGAGCGCATGGCGCTCACCGCCCGGGATTCGGCCTCGGCGGCGGTGGCGGTCACGTCGAACGCGGGATAGTCGAGCTCGAAGACAGAAGACTGAGACGGCCTGAAGCCCGGCGCCCAATCCTTGATCGGCAGGACGAAGCTGATCGGCGGCAGATCCGTCCGCCGGGCGCGGCGGGCATGGACGATCGGCGCGACCAGGCCGAGCGTCACCGTCAGCAGGAGACCGAACAGCGACAGGCCGCAATAGATCAGCGCGACCCAGCGCAGGATGTCGAGGGCGGCGCTCACGAGGTCATCCTCTCGCGCGTCACCGGCACGTCGACATTCGTGCGCACCATGAAGAAATCGACGAGCCGCGCCGGCAGGACCGTCGTAAGCCGCGCGCCCCAGTAGAGCAGGCGCGGGAAGATGATATTGGCCTTCCGCCGATCCAGCCCACGCCGGATCTTTCGCGCGGCTTGCTCGTCCGTCATCGCAAGCGGCTTCGGCGCGACAAGATTCTCGTTGAGCGCGGTATGGACGAAGCCCGGCACGATCAGGCTGACCGCCACGCCCTTGCGGGCAAGCGTGCCGCGCAGGGACTCCGCATAGAGATGAACCGCCGCCTTGGTCGCGCAATAGGAGGGCGAATAGGGCAGGCCCCGGATCGCGGCGATCGAGCCGGTCATGGCGATCACGCCTTTCCCGCGCGCCGCCATGGGCTCGATGAGCGGCTCGACCGTATTGAAGACGCCGAGCAGGTTGATCGCGAAAATGCCGCGCACGGCTTCCGGGTCCTCGGCCAGCGCGCCGGAGGGCAGGCCGGTGTTGATGCCCGCATTGGCGACGACGAGGTCGAGCGGATGTTTCGCATCGGTCGCGCGCAGGAAATCGTGCATGGCCTGCCGGTCGCGCACGTCGACCTGGCCGATCTCGGCCACCGCGCCTTTCGCGCGACAATCCGCGGCGACAGCCTCGAGGCGGGCAGCGTCGCGGCCAACCAGCGTCAGGCGGACGCCCGCAGCCGCATATTCGCGGGCAAGCGCGCGGCCGATGCCGCTGGAGGCGCCCGTGATGAGGATGGAGCGTGGCGAGAAGCTCATGCGCCCTCCTTCGGAACGAGGATCGCCTCGGCGAGCAGGCTCGGGCCGCGGCGCGGGCCTTGAACCGTGACTCGCACCAGAATTTCGTCGTCGACGCGCAGGACGCGACCGGAAAGCGTCGCCGCCTCGCCGATCAGCAGCGGTTCGACAAAGGTTCCCGTCAAGCGCTTCAGCGCCATGTCGGGGCGCCAGGCCGCCAGCGCGGGCGCAATCTCGGCCATCAGCCGCATGCCATGGACTGGCGGGGCGGCGAAGCCAGCGCGGGCGGCGAGCGCGGGATCGAGGTGGAGCGGATTGTCGTCGCCGGACGCGGCCGCATAGGCGGCGACAGCCGCTACATCGAAAGGACCGACCGGCGTTTCCGGCATTTTGTCGCCGCGGGCGAGCGGATTTGTCATGCGCCCTCCCCCGAGCCCAGCGGCACGAGCCGCAGCGCCACGCGCATGGTCAAGGCGCGAGCGCCGGAGAACTCCGTCGCCTCGGCCTCGACGACGAGACGCTCGGGCGCGCTTTCGCGCCGCGCGACCGCGCTCATGCGCAAGGCCGCGCCGGGGACGAGCGGCCGGACATAATCGAAAGACTGGGACTCGTGGACAGGCAGAAAATCCGGACCGACAGCTTCGCGCAACGCCGCCTTCAGCGCGGGCGCGGACAGCCAGACGATCGGGAAGGTCGCCGGGATCTCGCCCGCCCGGGCGCCGACCGCCGTTGCAAAAGCCTGGACCTCGCTTGCGCCGGTCGCGACCTCGAAGGGGCCGAGGACGATTTCCCCGGGCCGGAGCGACCGCTCGGCGCGCATGGCGATCTCAGTCCGCCGCCTGAACGACGAGCGAGGCGTTCACGCCGCCGAAGGCGAAGGAATTGGACATGGCCGTGCGGATTTTCATCGGGCGGGCCGCATTGGGCACGCAGTCGACCGGGCACTTCGGGTCGGCTTCGAGGAAGTTGATGGTCGGCGGGGCGACGTTTTCGCGCATCGCCATGATGGTGCAGACCAGTTCAAGCGCACCGGCGGCGCCGAGAGCATGGCCGTGCACCGGCTTGGTGGAGGAGACCGCCACTTCGGGCAGGCGCGCGCCGAAAATCCG
>JAGRKN010000026.1 GCA_020442275.1 Rhodoblastus sp.
CGGCGCGCTGTTGGCGATCGCCTCGGTGCTGGCGCCGCGCTCGATGTTGTGCAGGCCGAGCGAGAGCGCGGTGCGCGGCGCGGGCGCGGGCGTGATTTCGGGGACGAGGCCGGGCTGGCCGAGCGTGAGATCGAAGACGCCGCTCGCGCCTGCCGCCGGCGTCAGACGCAGCACGTAGAAGCCCGCATCGAGATCGTAACGGCCTGGCGAGCGGCCGTCGGCGCGCGGCGGCGTCGAGCCGAGCACGGGGTTGATGACAGCGCGAGTCGCCGGTCCCTGCATGCGCACGGCGACAGGGCCGGGGCCGGTCATTTCGAACAGGATCGTCGAGGGCCCGCGCAGGTTGAACCTGCGCCGCCAGGCCTGGCCGGGCGCAATGCGCGGCGCGTCGGAAGCGAGGAGGCGGGCCTTGTTCTGCTCGAAGCGCACGAGGATGGCCGTCGCGGGAATCTCGTCGCCGCCCTCGCCCGCGACGTCGACGATCACCTCCGTCGGTCCGAGGCCGGCGATGCGAAGGTCGCGCGTGTCGTGCAAGGCGCGCAGTCGGAAGGCCTGGCCTTCGAGGCCGGAGACTTCCACGATCGCGGGCATGCGATTCTTCGCGCCGAGCGTCGTGACGACGAAGGGATCGCGGCTGTTCTTCGCAAGCGACGCCGTGCGCCGTTCGGTCCCGCGCCGCACGACCATGCGCACGGGCGCGGGATCGGCGACCTCCAGCCGGAAGGAATCGAAATCGGCCGGCGCCTCGAAGCGAACGCTGCCGAACGAACCGATCGTCGCTTCGGCGAGGCCCGCCGCGATGCTGAAATTGTCGAGGCGACGGATCATGAAGGGCTTGTCGGGCGCGCCGTCGGCCCAGACCGCGCTCTCGCCGCCGTATGCGGTCGCGAGATAGCGGCCGGGCTCGACCTTCCCTTCGAGCCGGATGCGATTCATCGGATGCCCGGCTTTCACCTCGACGGTCGAAATCTCGGGCCTGACATCGGCGAGCTCCTCGCCGTCGCGCCACAGGCGCAGGTCCTGCAACGCGCGGCCGAGCGCCTCGACGGCGACCTGCCCGTCCCTGTCGACGTCGATCCAGAACGAGCGCTGCTGGAGATCGCCGAGATCGCCCGGCGTCAGCGGATCGGCGGCGAGCGTCATCGGCGCGGCGACGTCGCGGAAGGCTTCTGCGGTGAGCGTCGCGGGCTTGGCGGCGCCCTTGGCGCCCGTCGTGCGCAGCTTGTAGACGCCCTTGTCCAGCAGGACGTCGAGCCGGCCGTCGCGCGCGCCGGCGGCGCCGGCGGAATCGCCCGGGCCCGTCATCATGTCGACGAGCTGGATGGCGACGCCGGTCGCGCTTTTCGCACGCAATGAATAACGGCCCGGCGTGGGAATCGTGACGAGCGCGCCGGCGTCGTGGTCGGCGGGAACGCTCGCGGGTTCGATATGCGCGCCAGGCGCCGTGATCGATGTCGGACGCGTCGGCGCCGGCTGCGCCGAAGGTTGCGGCTGCGCTTGCGCGACCTGCGGCGATTGTTGCGCGGCGGGACGCGACGCCTGTGGTTGCGGGGCTGCGGTCTGCGCGGTAGCGGGTTGCGCTTGCGGCTGCGCCGCCAATTGCTGCGCGCCGAGCGCCTTGCCGATTTCGGTCAGGCGCGCGGCGTAGGAGGCGATGAGGCAGTCCGGGATCTTGTCGCCGGCGCGCGCGCAGCCGCGATTGCGCGCGGAAATCCACTGGCGCTGCGCCTGTTTCAGAAGATCGAGCGCATGGGCGTCGTCGCGCAGCGCATATTGCGCGCGGGCATAGGCGCCGGCGAGCGCATTGTCCTGCGCGCGCAGAGCCGTCGAGGCGCAGATCGCCGTCTCGATCGGCGGCGAGGCCTTGGAACAGTCGAAGGATTGGGCGAAGGCGGGGCTCGCGCTCAGGAGCAGCAGAGCCGGCAAGCGGCCGGCGACACGCGCGCGTTGGCGCACGTCAGACTTGTCGACCATATATCCCCCACTGCCGCGCGCATTGATGTCGCGTCGCGGTCTGCAAGCGTCCCACGAATGCATCGTGGGACGCCACGCAAGCTGACGCAACAGCCATGGCGATTATGTGACGTTTCGCACGCGGCGCGTGATCGCCGCGTCGGAAAGCCGGGTCGGGTCAGTGGCTGTTGTCGTGCCCGTTATTGTGACCGCTGGCTGGGCCGTGCGGGGACATTTTGTCGGAGAGCGCCAGGACCAGCGCCGAGACGACGAATGCGAGATGAATGCCGACGGACCACATGAGGTCGCGGTCGGCGGCGTGCTTCAGATCCATGAAGGCGCGCAGCAGCTGGATCGCGGAAATGGCCACGATCGACGACATGAGCTTGAGCTTCAGGCCCGTGAAATCGATGTCGCCCATCCATTCCGGCCATTGCTTGGGCTGGTCGTTGTCGATGGGCGAGACGAAATTCTCGTAACCCGAGAAAATCACGAGCACGATCAGCGAGCCGACCAGCGTCATGTCGATCAGCGAGAGAATGTCGAGAATGACCGACGCTTCGCTCGAATCGATCAGCGTCGTGACCATGTGCATGACATGCTGAAAGAGCTTGATGAGCAGCGCGAACAGGCTCGCGACCAGGCAGAAATAGAAGGGCGCGAGCAGCCAGCGGCTCGAAAACAGCCAGACCTGCAATGTGCGCGCGAACTTGTGCATGGAAACTCCTCGCGCCAGAAATGGCACGGGGAGTTACGCCTCGGCAAGCGGTCTCAGGCGTCGATTTGGCCGAGCCCGACGGGACAGGAGACTCCCGTGCCGCCGAGGCCGCAATAGCCTGCCGGATTCTTGGCGAGATATTGCTGGTGATAGTCCTCGGCGAAATAGAAGGTCGGCGCGCGTGCGATCTCGGTCGTGATCGGCCCGTAGTTGCGGGCCTCCAACGCCTTGCCGAACATGTCGGCCGATGCTCTGGCGGCGACAAGCGCCTCGTCGCTCTCGGCGAAGAGGGCCGAGCGATATTGCGTGCCGATGTCGTTGCCCTGCCGCATGCCCTGCGTGGGATCGTGATTTTCCCAGAAGGTCTTCAAGAGCTGGCCGTACGAGATTTTCGCGGGATCGTAGACGACCAGCACGACTTCGGCATGGCCGGTCATGCCCGAGCAGACCTCCTCATAGGTCGGGTTCTGCGTGTAGCCGCCGGCATAGCCGACGGCAGTGATCCACACGCCGCCGCCCAGCTGCCAGAACTTGCGCTCCGCGCCCCAGAAACAGCCCATGCCGAAGATCGCCTGATGCATGCCCTTGGGCCACGGCCCCTTCAAAGGGCGATCGAAGACATAGTGCCGGGCGGCGGTCGGAATCGGGTCGGGGCGGCCGGGAAGGGCCTGTGCGGCGCTCGGCAGAGCCACACGCTTGCGCAGCATGAACATGGGCGTCCTCCAGATCAGCGAATGTAAGCCGACGCGGCGAAATCGCCAGCGATTGCGCGTTCACAATGTCGTCAGGGCGCAAGTCAGCGGCTGGAATAGCCGATCTTGACCACGCGACGGCGGGTGGCGGCGAAGATCAAGCCGCCGAGCGCGCCCGCGATCAGCCAGCCGGGCAGCGCCAGCAGCGTGGTGGCGACCGGCTTCCAGGCGAAATGGCCGAGCCGGCTCTCGATCGCGCCCTGCAGCAGCGGGAATTTGGCCGGCGCGACCTGCGCGGCGATCTGGGCGAGCGG
>JAGRKN010000205.1:0-10619 GCA_020442275.1 Rhodoblastus sp.
CACCATGTAGGCGGGCAGATTGGCGCGCAGGTCGGCGCGCATCGTCTTGGCGTCGAGTTCAATGCCCTTGTCCGGCGTCAGGAAGGCGACGAGTTCGTCGATCCCGTCCACGCCGCGCAGCACGACCGCGGCCTGCGAGACGCCCGCGAGCTCTGTCAGCTTCGCCTCGATCTCGCCGAGTTCGACGCGAAAGCCCCGGATCTTCACCTGGTCGTCGATGCGGCCGCGGAAATTGATGTTTCCCGCCTCGTCCATCACGACAGCGTCGCCGGAACGGTAGAGGACCGGGTCGGCGTGGCCGAGGCCGAAGGGATTGGCGACGAATTTCTCCGCCGTCAGCTCGTCGCGCTTGAGATAGCCCTTGGCGACGCCCGGCCCGCCGATCAACAGCTCGCCCTCGATGCCGCGGTCGAGCAGGTTCAGCGCGTCATCGCAGACATAGGTCGTGTAATTGGGGATCGGCCCGCCAATCGTCACGGGCTTGTCGGGCTCGACGACGGAGGCGGTCGCGACCACGGTCGCTTCGGTCGGGCCATAGGAATTGAAGATCGTGCGGCCGGGCTTGCACCAGCGGGCCGCCACGGCGGGCGGGCACGCCTCGCCGCCGAGAATGATGATGCGCAGCTTCGGCGCATCCTTCGGCATCATCGCGAGCAGGGTCGGCACCGTGTCGAGCACGGTTACGCCGGCGTCGTCCAGCACGTCGGGCAGCTTGTCGGCCTCGCCCATCACCTGCGGCGTCGCGACGAACAGGGTCGCGCCGACGAGGTAGGGTATCCAGATTTCCTCCATCGACAGGTCGAAGGCGACCGAGGCGCCCTGGAAGACGATGTCGCTGGCGGCGACGCCATAGAGTTCGTTGGCCGAACGCAGATAGTGGCAGATGTTGCGCCCGGTGATGACGATGCCCTTGGGCGTGCCCGTCGAACCGGACGTGTAGATCATGTAGGCGGGATGATCCGGCGTCGCGCCCAGCGCGCGGGCGTCGACCGGCGTATTGTCGGCGGGATCGACGATCGCCTCGTCGATCAGGATCGGGCAGGGCATGTGCCCTTCCGCCTTGAGGGCGAATTCAGCCGAGGTCAGCAGACCCTTGGCCTCGGCGTCGCTTAGGCAGACCGCGATACGGTCGACAGGCGCGTCGGCGTCGAACGGCAGCCAGGCGGCGCCGGTCTTGGCGATGGCGATCTGCGCGATCAGCAGTTCCGGCCCCCGCGCCATCCACAGGCCGACGACGTCGCCGGGCCGCACGTTGCGTGAAATCAGCGCGCGCGCGATGCCGGCCGCCAGCGCGTCGACCTCGGCGTAATTATAGATGCGCTCGAGCGTCTCCATCGCCGCGTGATGCGGCCGGTGGCGCACCGTGTCGGCGAAGATTTCCGCGAGCAGTTCGTCGCGCAGATGTTCAGGCGCGACGCGACCGACCAGTACGGCCCTGGCGGGCTCGTCCGGCGCAAGGGCAGGCGCATTTGGCGCGACGACGGCTGTGGCGTCCGCCACGGGGGTCTCGATCTCGTTCATTCGGCTCGGCTGTTGTCTCTTGCGCCTGTATCACGCGCGCCCGTTTGCCCGGTCGAAGCGAGCCGATCTCGCCCGCAATCCCGGCGCCCGCGCGCTTCGTCAATCGTAGCCCCTGACCGGCGTGGCTTAGCACATGTCCGGCGCCTGTCCTATCCCGCTCCGTGCGTGAACATGCAATGAACACAAGTCACACCCAGCGTCCGCGCCCCTCGGAAAAGACCAGCAGCCGCCCCTGGTGGATCGGCATGCCGCGCGTATCGGCCGGCGCGACGCCGCCCAGCAGAACCATCAGCGCGCGCGCGACCCCGCCATGTGCCGCGACGACGATCGGGCCGGCGCGTTCGGCGAGAAATGCCCGGACGCGATCCGTCAGGTCCGCGTAGCTCTCCCCGTTCGGCGGTCGGTAGTTCCAGAAATCCGATTGCCGGGCCGCCGGCGCGCCGGGATAGCGCGCATTGATCTCTGGCCAGGTCAGGTCCTGCCAGAGCCCGAAGGAAATCTCCATCAGCCGCTTGTCGCGCGCAAAATCCTCCTCCGGCAGCGCCAGCGCGCGGCGCGCCAAGACCATGGTCTCCGAGGCGCGCGACAGGGGAGAGGCGAACCAGCCGGGCGTATCGGGCGCGACGCCCTCGGCCGCGAGCGCGGCGCCGAGCTTCTGGCCCGCCTCGACCGCCTGCTCGCGGCCGCGCGGCGACAGCGGCGTGTCGAGCTGGCCCTGGATGCGGCCTTCCGCATTGTAGAAGGTCTCGCCGTGGCGGAAGAAGAAAAGTGGCGTGGAAGTGTCGAAAGGCATGAAGAATCTCGTCCGCGACAATTATCCCCTCACAAGCACGAATGGCTCCGAACGGCAAAGCAGCGTCGCGCGTTCGCGCCCTTGCCGAGGGAGCGAACGCCTGCGAAAAATGCTGATGGAAGGCGCGCGCCGGATGCGCCAGTGGGAACGCTCGTGTCAAAAGAAAATCTGATCGCGCAAAGCGCCAATGCCGTCGTCGCCAAGCTCAAAGCAGGCGAAATCACCCCGCACGACTGCCTCGATGCGCTGGAGGCGCGGATCGCGGTAGTCGAGCCCAAGGTCAACGCGCTGCCAATCCTCTGTTTCGACCGCGCCCGCGCCCATGCCGACGCCCTGATGAAGAAGCCCGCCGCCGAACGCGGGCTGCTCGCCGGCATGCCCGTGCCGATCAAGGACCTGTCCTGGGTCAAGGGCGTGCGCTCGACCTCCGGCTCGCCGCTGTTCGCCGATTTCGTGCCGGACGCCTCCGATATTGTCGTGGACAAGCTCGAGGCCGAGGGCGGGATCGTCTACGCCAAGTCGAATACGCCGGAATTCGGCGCGGGCGGCAACACGTTCAACCCGGTCTTCGGCATCACCCGCAATCCCTGGGACCTCTCCCGCACCTCGGCCGGCTCCTCCGGCGGCGCGGCGGCGGCGCTGGCCTCGGGCACGGCCTGGCTGGCGCATGGTTCCGACATGGGGGGCAGCCTGCGCAACCCCGCGAGCTTCTGCGGCATCGTCGGCATGCGCCCGACGCCCGGCCGCGTCGCCTCCAACAATCGCGCGATCGTCGATCAGACGCTCGGCGTCCAGGGCCCGATGGCGCGCACGGTCGAAGACCTCGCGCTCCTGTTCGACGCGATGTCCGGCGAGGACCGGCGCGACCTGCTGTCGAAGCCGCGGCCGGCGCAATCCTTCCTGTCGGCGGCGCGCTCCGGCTGGCTGCCGAAGCGGGTCGCCTATTCTCGCAATCTCGGCATCACGCCGGTCGATCCCGAAATCGCGGACATCACACGCAAGGCCGCCCAGCGCTTTGCCGAGGCCGGCGTGGAAGTCGTCGAGGCCTCGCCGGACCTCTCCGGCGCGCACGACTGTTTCCGCATCCTGCGCGCGAGAAATTTTGCGACGTCGCTCGGCCCGCTGGTGCTGCAGCACCGCGACAAATTCAAGGAAGACATCATTTGGAACGTCGAGGACGGGCTGAACCTGACCGCCGACGAGATCGCGCGCGCCGAGCGCCATCGCACCCAGCTCGCCATGCGCATGGACGCCTTCCTGCGCGACTACGATCTGCTGCTCTGCCCGGCGACCGTGGTCGCGGCTTTTCCGGTCGAGCAGCGCTACCTCACGCATTGCGACGGCTACGAATATCCCAATTACATCGAATGGCTGTCGATCGCCTACGGCCCGACGCTCTGCGGCGTGCCGGCGATCTCGCTGCCTTGCGGCTTCACGAAGGACAAGCTGCCGGTCGGCCTGCAGGTGATCGCGCCGACGAACGAGGACGGCAAGGCCATCGCCGGCGCGCGGGCGCTGGAGAGGATTTTGGGGCTGGACACGCTGAATCCGGTCGATCCGCACTGATCACTTCAGCGCCCACTGGCAGATTTTTGCTCCGCCGCGCCGCAGCGCGAGGTCCAGATGGATGTGGTCCTCGTGATAGCCGTCCGATCCCGGCCCAAGCACGGTCGAAAATCGCGCGCAGGCGCTTTGCCTCAACGACTCGGCGATCGTCGGGTCGGCGGTTTTGTCGGTCACGCGCATGAGGCTGCCGTCGGCGAATTCGATGGCCGCGAGATCGATCGCCGCGCCGGTCGCATGTTCCGATAGTTTTGCGCCGGCCTGCCGATTGCGACTGCGGCAATCGTAGGCGTCGGCGGTGATCACGCGCTTGACCTTGCGCCCCGAGGCGTCGATCGCGGGCGCGATTGTCTCGCGGACGAAAGCTCCGAACCGGGCCGCCAGATCGCAGCGCATGACCGGCGCGGGCGCGATCTCTATCCGGCGCTCGCCGGGCAGCAGGACCGCCTCGAGCGTGACTGGCGCTGCGATGCCGCACCCGCCTTCGCCCGAAATCGCCGCATGCGGCGTGGTCACGATGCTGGCGTCGGTCAGCAGCGCCCTGCAGGTTGCGTCGGCGTCGGCTCGCGGCAGCGAGGGGTCGCGAGCGGTCGGCGCGGGCGCATAGGACATGAGGTCGTTGGGACGGGCGGGCGGTTCCGGAAACCTGCGGTCGAGGGCGAGAAATGGGCTCACCAGACCTACGCGCCGGTCCTGCGCTCCGGCGGCGACAGTCTGGAGCAGGATCGCGACAAGACTGACGATTGCCCGTTCCATCGGCGGCCTCCCCGGGGGATTTGCCTGGCGAGAACGCGCCGACAGCCCTCGGGTTCCCTTGGCGCGGTCAGGCCCGCTTGATCTTCCTGGGCGCGCTCTGGCTGGCCTCGCTGGCGCGCACCAGATCGCGCGAGGAGATCAGCAGCCGCTCGAATTCGGCGAGTTCGGCGGGCGGCATGCGTCCCAATGTGTCGTCCACGAACCCCTGCTGCGCCTCGATTCCCTTCTGCGCGGCGATCCGGCCGGCGGGCGTCAGGAAGATGGCGTGCGAGCGCCGGTCGCTGGCTATGGTGCGACGCTCGACCAGACCCGCCGCCGCCAGCCGGTCGATCAATCCGGAAATATTGCCCTTGGTCACGTAGAGGCGCTCGGCCAGGTCCTGCTGGCTCAGGCCCTCGCGCTCGGTCAAGGTCGTCAGCACGTCGCATTGGGCGATCGACAGGCCGACCGCCTTCAGGCGGTTGGTGACCGCAAGTCGAATTCTCGTCTCGAGCCGGACGAACCGGAACCAGACCCGGGATGCGTCAGTCAATTTATAGCCGCTCCAGCGATTCCCCTGCTGCGAGGCTAGATATTTGCTCGGTCCTCGGCAAGACAGCCATTGGCCGCGCCTTCCGCCTTGGATTTTGCCTGCCCGCTCTTGTAGAAGCATTTGACTGTCTTCGCGCATCGGGTGCGCGGCTGACTTTGGAACAACATTTCGTCGGGAGGGACGATCATGCTCGGTTTGATGCAGGACTGGCCGCTGCTGCAGCACAAGATCATCGATCATGCGGCGCTGCAGTACGGCGACCAGGAGGTGGTGACGCGTTCGGTCGAGGGGCCGATCCATCGGACCAACTACCGTCAGGTCCGCGATCGCGCGTTGCGCGTCGCCCAGCGCCTTGCCAAGGACGGGATCAAGCTCGGCGACCGCGTCGCCACGCTCGCCTGGAACACCTGGCGGCATCTGGAAGCCTGGTACGGCATCACCGGCGTCGGCGCGGTCTATCACACCGTCAACCCGCGCCTCTTCCCCGAGCAGATCGCCTGGATCGTCAATCATGCGCAGGATCGCGCGATGATGCTCGATCTGACCTTCGTGCCTTTGATGGAGGCGGTGCAGGACAAGTGCCCCTCGATCGAGCGCTACATCATCCTGACCGACAAGGCGCACATGCCAGCGACCAAGCTGAAGAACGCGGTCGCCTACGAGGAATGGCTCGCCGAAGCCGACGGCAATTTCGAATGGGCCCAGTTCGACGAGAACACCGCAGCCGGCCTCTGCTACACCTCCGGTACGACGGGCGATCCCAAGGGCGTGCTCTACTCGCATCGCTCCAACGTGCTGCACGCCCTGCAAGCCTGCATGAAGGACACGCTCTCGGTCTCCGCGCAGGATTCGATCCTGCCGATCGTGCCGATGTTCCACGCCAACGCCTGGTCGCTCGCTTTCTCCGTGCCGCTGGCGGGCGCGAAATTCGTGATGCCCGGCGCCAAGCTGGACGGCGCTTCGGTCTATGAACTGCTCGAGACGGAAAAGGTCACCTTCTCCGCGGCCGTGCCGACCGTGTGGCTGATGCTGATGCAGCACATGCAGGCCAACAAGGTTGAGCTGCACACGCTGCAGCGCGTCGCCATCGGCGGTTCGGCCTGCCCGCCCTCGATGATCGAATTCTTCGAGGCGCGCGGTGTGACCGTCTACCACGCCTGGGGCATGACCGAGATGAGCCCGATCGGCACGATCGGCGCGATCAAGCCGGCGCTCGTCGGCCTCGGCGGAAAGGACCTGCTCGCCATCAAGTCGAAGCAGGGGCACGCCATCTTCGCGGTCGAGATGAAGATTACCGACGACGAGGGCAAGCAATTGCCGTGGGACGGCGTGAAGTTCGGTCGCCTCAAGGTCAAGGGTCCGGCGATCGCGCGCCGTTACTTCAAGCGCGAGGACGAGGAGATCCTCGACGACGAGGGCTTCTTCGACACGGGCGACGTCGCCACCATCGATCCGAACGGCTACATGCAGATCACCGACCGCGCAAAGGACGTAAGTCCGGCGGCGAGTGGATCTCCTCGATCGACCTCGAAAATATCGCCGTCGGTCATCCCGATGTCGCGGAGGCCGCCGTGATCGGCGTGGTTCATCCCAAGTGGGACGAGCGCCCGCTGCTGGTGATCGTTCCGAAGGAAGGCAAGGAGGTCGATCGCGACGCCATGCTGAAATACATGGATGGCAAGATCGCCAAATGGTGGATGCCCGACGACGTGCAGTTCGTGCGCGAAATTCCGCATACCGCGACCGGCAAGATAAACAAGCTGAAGCTGCGCGAAGAGTTCAAGGACTACAAGCTGCCGTCGGCGTGATGCCTGGATCAGCCCGCATTCGAACGCGATCGTTCGAATGCGGGCGCGCTGGTCTTTTTCACAGTCTGGAGCGCGCGTTTGCGAGAAACCGGCTTCCACTTTTTCGCCGCGCGCTGCGTGCGCTGGCGCGGATCTGAGAGCAGGGAGACGCGATGCGCCGCCTGATCGTCGAGGAGCCGCAGTCGCAGGCCGCCGTCTGGAGCCTGCGGCTGTCGATCTTCGCGCTGGCGGTTGCGGCCGTGGCTGTCGCCGTCACGCGATTTCAGCTCGTCGATGTGCCGGCGGGGCTGGCCGTGTTCGGTTCGGCCATCCTGATTGCCTGCATGTCGCTTCTTCTCGCGGGCACGGCGGCGGTCATCATCTGGCGAACGGGCCGGCGTGGCCTGTCGTTTGCGCTCGGCGGCGTCGTGCTGGCGGCCGCCCTTCTGGCCTTCCCCGGCTATCTCGCGTTCCAGTCGCTGCGGCTTCCCGTGCTCAACGACATTTCGACCGACATCGCCGATCCCCCACAATTCTCGCTGTCGCGGCGCGCGAGCGAGGCGCGTGGCGGGCGCAATCCGCGTACGCGCACTGTGACCGAACGGCAGGCGCAACGCGCGGCCTATCCCGGCGTGCAGCCGATACTTCTCGAACTCGAAGGCGACGAGGCCTACCAGCTCGTGCTGAAGGCCATTCAGGCGCTCGGCTGGAAGATCGTGGACCAGTCCGCGCCCGGCGGTCGCGCCGGCCTGGGTCACATCGACGCCGTCGCGCGCACGCTCATCATGGGTTTTCCGGACGATATCACCATTCGCGTCCAGCCGTTGGCGGGGCAGACCAAGCTCGATGTGCGATCCGCGTCGCGCTACGGGCGCAACGATTTCGGCGTCAATGCGCGCCGCATCGAACGTTTTGCGGAGGAGCTGCAGACGCAGCTGGACGCCAAATGATCTTACGAATTCTGACGTTCGTTTTCGCGCTGTGGGCGATGGCCGGGGTCGCGCGCGCCGACGATGCCGCCTTTCGCGTCTGCGTCGACAAGGCCGGCGCCGACGAGGCGGCGCTCATGCGCTGCAGCGACGAGCGCGTGGCGCGCGCCAATGCGGCGCTGGATACCGCCTGGAAGGCGGCGCTGGTCGACATGCCCGGCGAAGCGGCCAAGAAGGCGCTCGCCGAGGAGCAGGCGGCGTGGGGCGCCTTCCGCGACAAGTCCTGTCTGTCGTATTTGTCCAGCGATTTCCCGCGCAATGTCGGCGCGGTGAGTTTCGCCGTCTGCCGCGCCGACGTGGTCGCGGCGCGCACCAGGTATCTGAAGGGCCTGAGCGACAATTAGCTTGCGCGGCGATAGCGGCCCTTCACCGTGATCGGCCCTTCCGCGATCGCGACGCCGCGCGTGACCAGATCCTCCATATGCGCCAGCACGCTGAGCGCGGCCGCGTTCACGAGACGCGGATCGAGCCCGTCGTAGATGCGCGCGACCATGTCGGGGATCGTCTCGTCGCCCGCGTTCAGGCAACGCACGATCGCCGCCTCGCGTTGGCGGCGATGCGCGGCGAGCGCGCGCAGATAGCGCGGCGGTTCGGTGACGGGGCCGCCATGGCCCGGCCAGAGCGTGGCGTCGTCGCGTGCGCGCATCTTGTCGAGCGAGTTCATGTACTCCGTCATGTTGCCGTCCGGCGGCGCGACGATGGACGTCGACCAGGCCATCACGTGGTCGGCGGAAAACACGGATCGCTCCTGCGGCAGCGCGAAGGCGAGATGATTGCTCGCGTGCCCCGGCGTCTCGATGGCCTCGAGCCTGAAGCCGTCGCCCTCGATCGCGTCGCCGTCCTTCATCACGCGTGTAGGCTTGTAGGATAGGTCGTGCGCGGAATCGAGGCCGCTTTCGGGGCCTTCCTTCGGGATGAACGGCGCGCAGCCGACGATCGGCGCGCCCGTGCGCTCCGCCAGCAGGGCGGCGCCGGGGGAATGATCCTTGTGGGTGTGCGAAACGACGATCCAGGCGATGCGTTCGCCCTTCAGCGCATCGATGATCGCCTGCGTATGCGCCTCGTTCTCGCGGCCGGGATCGATCACCGCGACATCGCCACGCCCGACGATATAGGTGCAGGTGCCGGTGAAGGTGAAGGGGCCGGGATTGTTCTCCACCAGCCGCCGCACCAGCGGCGATATCTGCTGCATTTCGTCCGGCTTCACGTCGAAGGCAGTGGAATGGACAAGCTTGTCGTCGGCGTCGGTCATGGCGTTTCCGTTCGGTCGTCGAAGCCAACATCAGCGTCGGACGCCCGATGTCAACCCGATCCCCGAGTTCCTCATGTCTCCTCGGCATGAGGATGTGCGGCTCACTGAAAATTCCGCCCCTTCGGCAAAACGCCGCGCACGGCGGCTTCGCCCGCGAACAGGTCCGGCGCCGACTGCTTTTCGCGCGGGTTCTGCGGTCGACGGATTTCATCCGCGCGCGCGAGCGTGTCGATCGCGCCGCCTTCGCGTGAAATTTTCGACAGGAGCGGGGTCAGGTCGTCGATGCGTTCGGCGACGATGTGAATGACGCCGGATTCGTTCTGGTGCTTGCCCGTGACCGCCACGAAGCGCGCGCCGATCACGGTGGCGCGCAGCTTCTCGAACAGCTTTGGCCAGACGATGATATTGGCGACGCCGGTCTCGTCCTCCAGCGTCATGAAGACGACGCCCGACGCCGTGCCCGGCCGCTGCCGCACCAGCACGAGGCCGCAAACCTTGACGCGACCGTGCCGCGCGTCCGACAGGGCGGCATTGCGCATGATCCCTTTCGCGTCGAGATCGCGCCGCACGAAGGAGACGGGATGCGCGCGCAGCGACAGTTTCAGCCGCCGGTAATCCTCGATCACTTCTTCGCCCGGCGGCATGGGCGGCAGGTCGGCGTCGGGCTCGCTCGCGCGGAAGGAGAGAGGGCGCAGCAGCGGCAGGTCGTCCTTGTCGCCGGCGCGATTGAGACCCTGCACGGCCCATAGCGCATCGCGCCGCGTGAGACCGAGCGAGGCGAAGGCGTCGGCGCCGGCGAGCAGTTCGAGCGCCCGCGTCGAAAGGCCGGTGCGCAACCAGACATCGCGCACGGAATCGTAGCCGCGCCCGCGCAAGCGCACGAGCCTGCGCGCGTCTTCTTCCGCGAGGCCGGAGATGAGGCGGAAACCGAGGCGCAGCGCGTGATCGCCGCGAATGTGCGCGGCCATCCAGGTGTGGCGGGGGTGCATGCTCCCTCTCCCCGCACTAGCGGGGAGAGGGTAGGAGTGAGGGGACAAACGGCTGGTATGTGCGCATCGGCCAGGCCCCTCATCCGCAGGCGAAACCGGCAAAGCCGGTTTCTGCCGACTTCGGCCGCCTTCTGCCCGATTGAAGTCGGCTGTTGCCGACTTCAAAGCTTTATTTGGAGCAAACCGGGAGCACCCGGTTTGCTCGCGGGGAGAAGGGACGGCTTCCAGCGTACAATCCCAATCCGACGCATTCACGTCCACTTCGCACACATCCACGCCATGCTCGCGCGCATCGCGCACGATCTGGGCGGGCGCATAGAAACCCATGGGTTGCGCATTGATCAGCGCGCAGGCGAAGACGTCGGGATAATAGCATTTCATCCAGGCGGAGACGTAGACGAGGCGGGCGAAAGAGGCCGCATGGCTCTCGGGAAAGC
>JAGRKN010000205.1:10645-10799 GCA_020442275.1 Rhodoblastus sp.
AAGCCCTCGATCTGCTTGAAGCAGCGTTCGGCGAAGTCGCGCGGATAGCCGCGCGAAACCATGCCTTCGATCATCTTGTCGCGGAAATGGCCGATCGTGCCGATGCGCTTGAAGGTCGCCATGGAACGGCGCAGCCTGTCGGCCTCGTCGGGCG
>JAGRKN010000206.1:0-836 GCA_020442275.1 Rhodoblastus sp.
GAAGCGCATGATCAACAATTAGGCAAATCGCCTGAAGGTCGGGCGCAATTTTGCCTTTTTTTCCTTGCCGACCTGCCGCTTCCGGCGCGACACTGCTGCATCGCAACATAGACGTCCTTGCGGAGGGGCAGAAATGAAAGCGGGTCAACGGGTTCGCCTCAGGGCAGCGTCGCCAATCGCCAAACGAGATGAATTGCCGACCGAGGCTGTCGGCACGGTGCTGTGCTCCTATCGGGTGCGCGCACGGGCTGGAGCGCCGGAGAAGCTCGATGTGAAATTCACCGGCAATACCGTGATGTGGGGCGTGGCGGCGGAGGAATTCGAGACCGTGGACGACGGCCACCGCACCGCCTGAGCCGCCCGCCATCCACAGGGGCGCAATTTCCGGTTTCGCGCTTTCGGGGCATGTTCTACAGAGACGGCGAGCCAACCGACCGGACGCCGCCCATGACCCAGCCGCTCTCTCCCGCCGCCATCGAAAAGCAGCTCTTCGCGCAAGAGACAGCGAAAATGCTGCTGGAAGTGCAGGCGGTGCTGTTCAATCCGGACAAGCCCTTCATCTTCACGTCCGGCTGGGCGAGCCCTGTCTATACGGACATGCGCAAGATCATTTCCTACCCGCGCCTGCGCAAGCGCCTGCTCGATTTCGCCGTGACGACAATCGAACGCGACATCGGCTACGAGGCGCTCGACGTGATCGCGGGCGGCGAGACGGCCGGCATTCCCTATGCGGCCTGGATCGCGGACCGGCTCGCGCTGCCGATGCAGTACATTCGCAAGAAGCCGAAGGGTTTTGGCCGCAACGCGCAGATCGAGGGCGATCTGCACGACAACGG
>JAGRKN010000206.1:867-5123 GCA_020442275.1 Rhodoblastus sp.
ACCGACGGCCGCTCGAAGGTGAATTTTTGCAATGCGCTGCGCGAGGCGGGGCAGCGGTGCGATCACGCCTTCGTCTTCTTCTTCTACGACATCTTCCCGAGCGCGCGCGAAGATCTTTCCAAGCTCGGCATCAAGCTGCACGCGCTGTGCACCTGGTGGGACGTGCTGGAGGCCGCGCGCGCGGCGAATTACCTCGAGCCGGCCAAGCTCGCGGAAGTCGAGAAATTCCTGCACAAGCCGGCCGAATGGTCGGCGGCGCACGGCGGCATTTCGGAATTCAAGGCGGCGGGCTAGCCCCGCTGGTCAGGCGCCGACGGCGCGGCGCAGCGGCTGCGCCTCTTCGCGCGGCGGCGCTGAGAAGGGCGAAGTCAGCCGCACGCGCTGGCCGAGATAGGCGTCGATCTGCTCCAACGTGACCGCGCGCATGTCGCGGCCGGCGGCCTGCGCCGCACGCCAGTCCTGTGTCCATTGCCCCGCCTCGGCGGCATCGAGCAGCGGCGCGAAGCCCAGCGCCGCCAGCGGCGACACATGCGTGGCGGCGGAAAAGGACCAGGCGCGCGCCATGCCCTCGCCGCCCCGGGCGGCATGCTCGGCCAGCAGCAAGACGCCATAAAGCGCGTCCAGGACATGCATGGGCGCCAGATTCCCGAAACTCGCGAGAACCGCGCCACGCTCGGCGGCAAAGTCGCCGCCGCCGATGGGGTCGGGACAATGCAGCGAAACGACATGCGCCTGCGCATCCGCCGCGAGTTCTCGCCAGTCGAGCGAGACATTGGCGGCTTCTGACGAAACGAAGACCGCGGCCTGAACCGAGGGCGCCCGCAGCGTGGCCTCGAGCACGTCAGGACCGCCGGTCAGCTTCAGCATTTCCGCCGCTCGGTCCGAGGGCGCGGCGCCGTCGCGCGGCGGGCGGCTGGCTAGATGAATGACGATATCGGGGTCGGCGGCGCGAAGGGCACCGTCCAGCATGGCGGCGTCGCAGACATCGCCGCGCACGTCGCAGAGATTTTCGCCGGCGCGCGCGAGGTCGTACAGCGACGGCTCGGTCGCGGGCGCGAGGCCATAGCCGGTCGCGCGGGCGCACAGGCGCTCCAGCATCAGCGACAGCCAGGCGCCCTTGAAGCCGGTGTGGCCCGTGACGAATACGCGGCGCTCCCGCCAGAAAGAAGAATCGATCACGTCCAGAACTCCGCGGCGGAAGACAAATCGCGCGAATTGCGCGGCTCATCCCTGCCCACAAATTGAATCGCCAAAATGACGGCTGTTGTTCGGCAAGCGCCTCGCGCGCCGAAATTTGGTACGCAAAACATCGCTTCATCCTTGCCCGCGGCTTGCGGGACCGACGAAAGCCGCCCGCCGGACAAAACGACGCCCGACCAGCCGATCTGCGACCCTAGCACCGCGCGCGTTAGGGAATCGTTAAAACAAGTTTAGACTTTTACAGAAATGGATTGGTCTGCCGTTCCTGGCCGATCACGCCCATCGGACCATGGCCCGGCAGAAAGGCCGTGTCGTCGCCGAGCGGATAGAGCTTTTCCTCGATCATCCGGATCAGCGTCGCATGATCGCCGCCCGGAAGGTCGGTGCGCCCGACAGAACCGCGAAACAATACGTCGCCGACGATGGCGAAGCCTTGTTTGTCCTTGTTCGCCGCATCGCGCTTCCACGCGAAGACGACGCTGCCCGGCGAATGGCCGGGGCAATGCAGCACGTCGAATTCGACCTCGCCGACCGTGACGGCGTCGCCCTCCACGAGCCAACGGTCGGGATGCACGGACTCGGCCGGCGGAAAGCCGTAGCCTTTGGCGATTTGCGGCAATTGCTCGAGCAGGCTCCTGTCGCCGACATGCGGGCCCTCGATCTTCACACCCGTCTTGCGCGCGAGCTCGGCCGCCGCGCCGATGTGATCGATATGCCCGTGGGTGATGAGGATTTTCTCGAGCGTCGCGCCGGTCTCGGCGAGCGCGGCTTCGATACGCGGCAGGTCGCCGCCGGGATCGACGACCGCCGCCTTTTTGGTTTTCGTGCAGATGACGATCGAGCAATTCTGCTCGAAAGGCGTAACGGGCACGACGGCGAGCTGGAAAGGATGCATGGCTGAGTTCCGGTTTGGCTCGCCAATAGCATTCGCGGCCGGATGCGTCACGTCCGGCTATTGCGCGCTCGCGCGGGCGGCTTCGATGTAGAGTTCGCGCAGCCGTCGCGTCGCCTCGCCGGGCCTGCCCTGCCCTATTTTCTTGCCATCGAGCGAGACGACCGGCATGACGAAGGCCGTCGCGCTGGTGAAAAAGCATTCGGCGGCTTCGCAGGCCTCCTCGATCGTGAAAGCGCGTTCGACGATCGTCATCCTGCGCTCCCGCGCAAGCGCGAGAATGGCCTGCCGCGTGCAGCCCGGCAGCAGCGCGCTGGACAGCGGCCGCGTGACGATCTCCTGGGATTTCGTGACGATGAACGCCGAGGACGACGCGCCCTCGGTCACGATACCATTCTCGACCATGAAGGCTTCCGCCGCGCCCGCCTTGCGCGCCTGCTGCTTGGCGAGCACCTGCGCGAGCAAGGCGATCGACTTGATGTCGCGGCGCGCCCAGCGCAGATCCGGAACGGAAATCGCTGCAACGCCCGCCTCGGCCTGGGGCGAGCCAATGATGCGCTTTGCCTGAGCGAAAGCGACGAAGGTGGGCGTGGCGTTCTCGGGAAAGGCGAAATCACGATCGGCGACGCCGCGTGTGACCTGCATGTAGATCAGGCCCTCGCGCAAGGCATTGCGCGCGACGAGTTCGCGTTGCATGGCGACGATTTTTTCACGCGACAGCGGCGATGGCAGATCGATCTCGCGCAGCGAGCGGTCGAGCCGCGCGAGATGGGCGTCATTGTCGACGAGCTTGCCGTCGAGCACGGCGCAGACCTCGTAGATTCCATCTGCGAAGAGAAAGCCGCGGTCGAAGACCGACACGCGGGCCTCCCCGCGCTCGACATAGGCGCCGTCGACGTAGACGATCTCGTTCAAATTGCACCTCGCATGCAGCGTCTCGACAGCTCTGGCGCCCGCGCGCGATAAAGGTCCAAAATCGGGAGGACGCCGTGATCGAATTCTTCTTCGACTGTTCGAGCCCCTGGACCTATCTCGCCTTCCATAACATTCCCCCGCTCGCGGCGGAATTCGGCGCCGAGATCGTCTGGAAGCCCATTCTGGTCGGCGGCGTTTTCAACGCCGTCAATCCGAGCGTCTACGCCTCGCGCGAAAAGCCGGTTCCGGCGAAAGCCCGGTACATGCTGAAGGACCTGAATGACTGGGCGCGCCTTTCGGGCCTCGCGATCAAGATGCCGCCGAGCGTCTTTCCGGTAAACAGCGTGAAGGCGATGCGCGGCTGCATCTGGCTTCTGCCCCAGGGAAAAATGGTCGATTTCGCGACCAAGACCTTCGAAGCCTATTGGGGCCGCGATGAGGACATTTCGAAGGATGACGTTCTGACTCGCATCTGCGAGAGCACGGGCGTCGCCCCCAAGAGCTTCTTCGAGGCGATTGCGAGCTCCGACATCAAGGACACGCTGCGCGCCAATACGGACGAACTGATCGCGCGCGGCGGATTCGGGTCGCCGACGATCTTTGTCGATGGCGCGGACATGTATTTCGGCAACGATCGGGCGCCGCTGATCCGGGCGGCGCTGGAGCGGCGGCGTTAGATGTCAGGCTGTCCGCGATAGAACGCGCGACGCCGGCTGAGCATTGGGAAGTCGGCTCAAGAGCACTTCGTTCGCCTCTCGCGTCAGGAGATTATCGAAATAGGCGATTGTCGCTTCGAGCCCCTGCCGCAGAGCGATCGTGGGCTCCCAGCCCAGCTCCTTTCGCGCGAGCGAGATATCGGGCTGTCTCTGGCGCGGATCGTCCGAGGGCAACGGTCGGAAAACCAGATTCGATTTGGAGCCGACGAGTTCGATGACGAGTTCCGCCAGTTCGCGGATGGTGAATTCGACGGGGTTGCCGATATTGACCGGCCCATGGAAATCCGGCCCAGTCCCCATCATCAGGACCATGGCGTCGATGAGGTCGTCGGCGTAACAGAAGGACCGCGTCTGCTTGCCGTCGCCGTAGAGCGTGATGTCCTCGCCCTTAAGCGCCTGCACGATGAAGTTGGAGACGACGCGCCCGTCATTGGGGTGCATGCGCGGTCCGTAGGTATTGAAGATACGGACGACCTTCGCGTTCAGCCCGTGCTGGCGGATGTAGTCAAAGAACAGCGTCTCGGCGCAGCGCT
>JAGRKN010000027.1 GCA_020442275.1 Rhodoblastus sp.
GGATAGACGTAGTGGAGCCGCGTCCACACGCCGAGCGAGCCCAGTTCGCGCGCGAGATCGATGAATTTCGTGCGCACCTCGCGATCGCCGAAGCTCGAAGCCGCGTAGCGCGTGTCGATCCCGTAGGCGCCGGTGTCCTGCGAGATGACCAAAAGTTCCTTCACGCCCGCGCGCACGAGTTTTTCGGCCTCGCGTAAAACGTCGCCAGCGGGGCGCGAGACGAGTTTTCCGCGCAGTTTCGGGATGATGCAGAAGGAGCAGGTGTTATTGCAGCCCTCTGAAATCTTCAGATAGGCGTAGTGGCGCGGCGTCAGCTTCACGCCCTGTTCCGGCACGAGATCGAGGAAGGGATCGTGCGGCGCGGGCAGAGCGCGATGCACGGCCTCCATCACGCTGTCGTAGGCCTGCGGGCCCGAGACGGCGAGCACGCCGGGGTGGGCGGCCATGATCTGCTCGGGCTCGGCGCCCATGCAGCCCGTCACGATCACCTTGCCGTTTTCCTCAAGCCCCGCGCGGATCGCGGCGAGCGATTCGGCCTTGGCGCTGTCGAGAAAACCGCAGGTATTGACGATGACCGCGTCGGCGCCCGCATGGGTCTTGGCCAGTTCATACCCTTCGGCGCGAAGGCGCGTGACGATGCGCTCGGAATCGACCAGCGCCTTCGGGCAACCGAGCGAGACGAAGGAAATACGGGGGGCGGGGCGATCCATGGGCTGCGAGATAGAGAAGGGCAGCGCGAAGGGCAAGGAAAAGCGGCGCTTCCAACAAAAAAGCCCGGCCACAAGGGCCGGGCTTCTGGTCCGCCGGAGCGGAGGATCGAAACCGATCAGTACTTGGCGACCACCGGGGCAGGGGCCCAGCCGAACCGGTAGTTCAGGCCGGCGCGGACCGTGTGGAAGGCCGTGCGGCGGCTGACGACCGGCGCGAACAGCGGCTGCACCGGGATCGCCGGGCCGAAGGCCGTGACCGTGCCGACCGACGAATTGCCGAGGTCGGTGTAGAGGTATTCGAGCTTCATCGACCAGTTCGGGCTGAAGGCCCATTCGCCGCCGGCGCCGACCGTCCAGCCGATGCGGCCGGAGGTGGTCGAATTCGTGCCGGTGAAGATCGCGCCCGCAACGGTGGGGAACACCGCCGTGTAGGTCAACGAGTTCTTCACGTCGCCGTAGGCGAGACCGCCGGTCACGTAGGCGAGCAGGGTCGGGGTGACCGTGAAGCCGAGACGGCCGCGCAGCGTGCCGAACCAGTCGACCTTCTGCGAGGTCGCGCCGGCCGTGAAGAACGGAATGAACCCGAGGGCCGGATTGCCCGGGAACGGGCCGAGGGCGTTCGACGACTTCAGGCCGGCGCCCTGGATGTCGGCTTCGAGGCCGAGAACCAGGCTGTTCATCTGCCAGTTGTAGCCGATCTGGGCACCGCCGAGGATACCGTTGAGGTTTCCGCCGCCGCCATTGAAGCCGGTGTTGATGCCGGCGACGGTCGCCGGATAGTTGCCGAGGTAGAAGTCCGTGCCGGTCAGCGAGTTCGAACCGCCGAAGCCGTAGCCGACGTTCACGCCGACGTAGAAGCCGGTCCAGGTGAAGACGGGAACGGGCGCGACATAGGCGGGCGCGACCTTGCGCGAGGGCAGATCGGCCGCGAAGGCGGAACCGGCGATGGTGGCGGCGGTGAGCGCCGCGGCGAAAGTCTTGAGATTCATCGTTGCCTCATCTCGTTGGAGCTTTGACCTTGGCGCCCTGCCAAAACCGAATCTCGCGGCTGCCAGAACGGATCAGCCTGATGCAACCCTAGACGCGATCTCGACGCAGCAGAACGCCGAATTTCAACCAGAGCCGTTCGAAGGCGTTCTTTCTCGATGATGTGGCCCATTGGCAACAAAACGGCATCTCATTGCGCGCCCAAACAAAAAGCCCGGCCACAAGGGCCGGGCTTCCGTCCGCGGGAGCGGAAGATCGAGAGCCGATCAGTACTTGGCGACGACAGGAGCAGCCGAGGCCCAGCCGAACTTGTAGTTCAGGCCGGCGCGCACGATGTGGTTGCTCTGCTTGCCAACCGAGCTGACATAAAAGTTGCTGAAGCCGCCAGCGTTCGGCCCGAGGAGGCCAATGCCGCTCGCGCCGGAGAACTGGGTGTAGAGATACTCGCCCTTGATGGTCCAGTTGTTGGTGAGGGCGTACTCGACACCCGCGCCGACAGTCCAGCCGAGCTTCGTGCCGCTCGTCTGGAACGTGCCGAAGCCGGTGCCGAGCGTCGTGAACATCGTGCTGGTGTACTTGAGGTCCGACATCGCGAGACCACCAGTGACGTACAGCAGCGCGCGGTCGAGCGCGAAGCCGAGCCGGCCGCGCACGGTAGCAAGGTAGGAAGCGCTGACGTTATTGCTGACCATCAGCGTGTTGCCGGTGGTGTCGATGCCGGCGCCGGCGATACGTGCGCTACGACGGAAGTACTCGATGTCGGCTTCGAGACCGGTGACAAGCGAGCCCATCTGGTAGTTGAAACCAACCTGGCCGCCGCCCGTGAAGCCGCCGCTGCTCGCGCCAGAGCCAGTGCCGAGCGCCGAACCCAGCGCCTGGTTGGCGGGAACGCCGTAGATCAGGCCGGCCGTGCCGGTAACGTTCGTCAGGCCATGGTTGAACCGGGCGTTGTCCGACCAGCCGTAGCCGGCGTTCAGACCGATATAGAAACCGGTCCAGGTGAAGACCGGCGCCGGAGCGATATAGGCCGGGGCGACCTTGCGCGAGGGCAGGTCGGCCGCGAAGGCGGAGCCGGCGATGGTGGTGGCGGCGAGCGCCGCCGCGAAAGTCTTGAGCTTCATGATGTCCCCTGGATTAGGAAGCCTTGGTTGATGCGTTAACGCTCCGCCTGCAGAGCGAAGCGGAAAACTCGCCAGCGCCTCGATGCGCTGCCGAAATCACCCTAGAGAAGCTTCCCGCGCGGGGGAACATGGGAAATCGTGGTTTAGGCTCGATAGCCTCTCCTTTTGGGTCCGGTGTGGCGCGCGGGTCACGTTTCGAAGGCCTAATCGATGAAATATCTCGAATATTTTCTGGAATTTGTCTGCAGGCACACAAAAAAACCCGGCCTCGGGGCCGGGTTTTGTTGTGAACCATGTGTATCTGTCAGAATCGATAGTTCAGGCCTGCGCGCACGATATGATCCGAATTGCGCGCCCGCAGCGCGACGGGCGCGCCGGTGAGCAGGTCGACGTAGTTCGCTGAATTCCGGCCGAGATCCACGTACAGATATTCAGCCTTCACGGACCAGTTGCGGTTAAACGCGTATTCGACGCCCGCGCCCGCCGTCCAGCCGAGCCGCGTGCCGGGATTGTCGATTCGCGACAGCGCCATCAAGCCCGCCGGCCCGACGCCGACGCTTGTCGCCGGAAAGCGCGCATTGCCATAGGCGAGGCCGCCCGTGCCGTAGAACAGCACGCGATCCATCGCGAAGCCGACGCGGCCGCGCAAGGTGCCGAAATAGCCCGAGCCCAGATTGGTCGCGCCGAACAGGCCGCCGTTCGAATTGCTGGAGGCGCCGCGATAATTGATGTCGGTCTCGAGGCCGAGCACAAGCGGGCCGGTCTGCCAATTGTAGCCGAGCTGCCCGCCGCCGGTGAAGGCGACGCCGCCCTGGTTGAAGCTGGCGCCGAACGGCTGCCAGTCGTAGCGCGAATTGCCGATCGCGGCGCCGGCGTTCAGGCCGACGTAGAAACCCGTCCAGGTGAAGACCGGCGGCGGGGCGACATAGGCGACCGGCGGCGCCTTGCGGCTCGGCAGATCGGCGGCGAAAGCCGTGCCGGCGCCGAGCATGAGGACGAAGGCGCCGAGCGCCGGACGAAGAAATTTCGACATGGATTACGCTCCTGTTGAACCAAATGCGGCCCCGGCCCCGCGCGTCATCGATCCTCGATCTCGAAATCGGCTGAAGCGCGGAGAAAACGAGGCAGGGCGGATGAAGTTCCAGCGGCGTGGCAAATTCGACTGGACGTTGATTCCCTGAATACTTCGCCTCCGTCGCGAGAACGCTGGCGCCATTGCGCCGCATCTCACGCCCAAGTGTGAACAGGAGCGCCGCTTTTGCGCCGCACCGCGCGCCGCGCTAGGGTCGGCGTTCGACAGGGAGCACAGGACATGAAAACGGCGCGCGCCATCCTCGCAGCACTGGGCCTCGTGGCTTCGCTCATGCCCGCGCGCGCCGCGGATTACGCGGGCGAGATCGTCGTCGTGCAACCGCAGCAGGTCTGGCAGGGCCATTTCACGGGCGGCCGCAACCTGGCGCCGGGCGTCCAGCCGACGGCTCTCGACTGGGTCGATGTGACCGAGCGATTCGCCTCGCTACGGGAATGTGGACGCTGGATGCACGGCCTCGAGCGGCAATATTCAACCTATGAGGGCTGGAAGGGCTGCCTTCGGATCCGCTGACGTCGCGCTCGCGCCGGCATGCCCCGCTACCGCACCATCCGGCGCGTCCATCACAGCGCCGCCGACATGTTCGCGCTGGTCGCGGATTGCGAGGCCTATCCGCAATTCCTGCCGCTCTGTACGGCCTTGCGCGTGCGCCGCCGCGAGACGCGCGAGGATGGCGTCGAGATGCTGCTGGCCGAGATGGAGATCGGCTACAAGGCGATCCGCGAGCGTTTCACCACGCGCGTCGCGCTCGACGCGGCGCGGAGCGAAATCCTCGTCGAATATGTCGACGGCCCGTTCCGCCACCTGCGCAACCGCTGGCGCTTTCGCGATATCGGGGAGCAGGCGGCGACGAAGCGCTCGGAAGTCGAATTTTTCATCGACTACGAATTCCGCTCCCGCACCCTCGGCGCCTTGATGGGCGCGGTCTTCGACGACGCCTTCCGCAAATTCGCCGACGCCTTCGAGGCCCGCGCCGACAAGGTCTACGGGCGGAGCTAGACCGGTTTTCAGGCGGGCAGGGCGCTTTCCAGCAGGTCCAGCGCCTGCTCGATCGCCGCGCGCCGTACAGCGGCGCGGCCGATATCGCCGAAGCGGCGCTCGACGTGGACGAGCGGCCCATTCCGTCGTGCGCAGGCGAAATGGACGAGGCCGACCGGCTTTTCGACCGATCCGCCGCCGGGACCGGCGACGCCAGTGACCGAGACCGCGATATCGGCGCGCGAATGTTCGAGCGCGCCGGCCGCCATTTCGCGGGCGGTTTCCGCCGAGACCGCGCCAACCGCTTCCAGCGTCTCCGGCGCGACGCCGAGCATCCCGACCTTGGCCTCGTTGGAATAGGTGACGAAGCCGCGCTCCAGCACGGCCGAAGACCCCGCGATTTCCGTGATCAGCCCTGCGACCAGTCCGCCGGTGCAGGATTCCGCCGTCGCCAGCATCTTGTTGGCGGCCGCATAGCGCGCCACCAGCTTTTTCGCGCGGGATTCGAGGGCGGGATCGAAAGTCATGGTCCTACGCTCCGAAAGGCAGGCGCACCGTCGCCGTGGCCATGGCCGCGATGCCTTCCTCGCGGCCGGTGAAACCGAGCTGCTCCGAGGTCGTCGCCTTCACAGCCACGCGTCCCACGTCCATGCCCATGATTTCGGCGAGTTTAGCGCGAATCGCGTCGCGATGCGGCCCGACCTTGGGCCGCTCGGCGATCACGGTTGCGTCGATATGGGCGATCACGCCGCCGCGCGCCCGCACGCGTTCCGCCGCATAGGCGAGAAAAATGTGGGAGGCGGCGCCCTTCCATTGCGGATCGGACGGCGGGAAATGGGACCCAATGTCGCCATCGGCCAGCGCGCCGAAGATCGCATCGGTCACCGCATGCATCAGAACGTCGGCGTCGGAATGGCCGAGCAGCTTCTTCGTATGCGGAATGGCGACGCCGCCGAGCCAGACATGGTCGCCGTCCTCGAAGGCATGGACGTCGTAGCCGGAGCCGACCCTGATGTCGGAGAGGTCGCCGGCCAGGCGCCGCTCGGCCGCCTCGAGGTCGCCCGCGCTGGTGATCTTCATGTTGCCGACGTCCCCCTCGAACACGTGAACCTTGTGGCCGGCCTTCTCGGCAACGGCCGCGTCGTCGGTCAGTTCCAGCCCCGCCGCTGCACGATGCGCGGACAGCAGCAGGGCATAATCGAAGGCCTGCGGCGTCTGGACCGCGCGCAGCGTCGCACGGTCGGGTGTGCCAGCCACAACGCCCTCGGCGTCGACCGCCTTGATCGTATCCGTGACCGCGAAGCCGGGCACGGCCGCGCCAAAGTTTCGGGCGGCCGCACAGGCGCGTGAAATTAATTCGTTACTTGCGAATGGGCGTGCAGCATCATGAACAAGAACGATTTTTTGATCTGCGCCAGAAGCTGATTCAAGTCCATTGCGGACGCTCGCCTGCCGCGTCGCACCGCCCGCGACCCAAGGCAACATGCGCGCCGCGACGTCCGCCGGCAGGGCGGCGACCGCCGCCGCGTAAAGCTCGGAATCGTCGGGATGGATGGTCGTCAGGAGCCGCGCCTCAGGCAGGGCGGCGCCGAAAGCGGCCAGCGTCCGGGCAAGGACGGGCAGGCCGCCGAGCAGCCGATATTGCTTTGGGATTTCGCCGCCGAAGCGCGAGCCGCGGCCGGCGGCGACAATCAGGACGAGCGCATCGGCGCCGACATCGTGCGAGGACATGGCCGTTCAATCCGACGTTTCCGCGCGCCCGTCAATTTGCGCGGATCGAACATGACAAACGTCAATCCGCCTCTTGTCGCAGCGCAGCATAAT
>JAGRKN010000207.1:0-8932 GCA_020442275.1 Rhodoblastus sp.
CTAGCTCAGACGGCCAAAGGCACGGAGAGGCAAGGGCCTGCGTTCATGGGCGACGACCGGGAGAGAATGGCGAAATTCGGGATCGGCCAGGTGGTCAAGCACCGCCGGTATCCGTTTCGCGGCGTCATCTACGACGTCGACCCGGTCTTCGGAAACACCGAAGAATGGTGGCTCGCCATCCCCGAGGAAGTCCGGCCGCGCAAGGACCAGCCGTTCTACCATCTGTTCGCCGAGAACGCGGAAACCGAATACGTCGCCTATGTCTCGGAGCAGAACCTGCTGCCCGACAATTCCGGTGAGCCGGTGCGCCATCCGCAGGTCGACGAAATCTTCACGCGCACGGAGGGCGGCGACTATCGGCTGAAGCCCGGCCGCAGCCATTGATGGGCAAGGCGCTCATCGCCATCCTGCTCGGCGTGCTGCTCGTCGGCGCGCCGATCTTCGCCCTGCGTCCCGTATGCCAGCCCTTGTCGGATAAAGATCTGAAATCGTTCACCACGCCGATCGAGCACCGGACGGACAAGGATTTCTGGGTCCAAATCTTCCAGAAACGCGGCGACCGCTGGTTGCACTGCAAGACCTGGATTTCGCGCCAGTTTTTCTTCTGAGATCCAAAAGAAAAAGGCGCGGGGGCCGCCCGCGCCTGTTCCTTGGTCCGAAGCCGATGCTTACTGCTTCGGCGCCGCCGGGGCCGGGGCCGCGCCGCCCGGAGCGGCAGCGCCCTTCTGAGCCTCGAGCTTCTTTCGCTCTTCCTCGGCCTTCTTCTGCAGCTGCTCCTGCAGCTTCTTCTGCTGCTCTTCGAGCACCTTCGGGTCGATGGCCGGGCCGTCGTAGGCCTTGCCGAAGCCGTCGAGCGGCACGTTGAAGGCGACTTCGGCGCCGACGCCGTTGCGCACCTGCACGTGCAGGGCCGTGCCCTTCTTCATGGAATCGACGGTGTTCTGCTTGACCTTGGCTTCGGCGAAGCAGCCATTCGGGAAGCAGATTTCGAACGAGCCCTCGATCGTCGCGCCCTTGTCGACGGTGAAGCGGAAGCCCGGACGCAGCATCAGGCCGATCGGCATGAGGAAGCGGACGATCTTCGTTTCTTCGCCCTTGACGTCATAGACGGCGACGGCGAGCACCGGCGGCTGGTCGGCCTGGGTGCCGAAGTCGCGGGTGGTGTAGCAGACTTCCTTGTTGGCGGACTGGTCCTTGCCGCAAACCTTGGTCCACTCGGCCTGGGCCGACTTCAGATCGACGACCATCGGGCCTTGCTGCGGCTGGCCGGCAGGCGCCGCCTGCGCCGGCGCGGCGGGCTTCTGCGCGGGCTTCTTGGCCTGCGCCAACGCGCTCCCGGCGAGAGCGATCGTCCCGGCGACGACGACCGCGCCGAACAGCTTCGTTTTGGACGGCATGAAACTTCCCTTTCAGTGAATTCCGTTCGGGCGACGGCGCTCTTGAGACGTCAAGCGCGAGGAGCCCCGGTCAGACGCGGGCGCGGCCCGCTTTCCCCGCTTCGAAGCGCCCCCGCGCTCATCACTCTCTAATGCGGCGACAAAGTGACGGCGCCCTCATACTCGCTTTGCAGCAGCAAGGCCAGCGCCTATTCTTAGGCAACAGCGCGCCCTGACGGCGACGCAAGCCTCGCCTAGACTGGCGGAATGACGACTCAGACGATTCGGGCATACCGGGGCCTGACGCGGCGCGCCGCGATCGGCGCGCTCGTTGCCGCGCCCGCGCTGGCGTCGCGGGCCGCGCGCGGGCAAGCACAGGGCGCGGTTTCGCAGAGCGGCGTGTCGCACGGCATCGCCATGCATGGTCAGCCCGCGCTACCGGCCGATTTCGCGCACCTTCCCTACGCCAATCCCGACGCGCCCAAGGGCGGACGGCTCGCGATCGCCTTCCAGGGCACCTTCGACGGGCTCAATCCCTTCAACCTGCGCGCGGGATCGGCGGCGCAGGGCCTGTCCGGCAATGTCTTCCAGACGCTGATGACCCGCTCGCTCGATGAACCCTTCACACTCTACGGCCAGATCGCGCAATCCATCGAGACGAACAACGAGCGCAGCCATGTCGTTTTTCGCCTCGACAAACGCGCGCAATTCTCGGACGGGACGTCGATCACGGCCGCCGACATCCTCTTCACCTTCGACCTGCTGAAGACGCGCGGGCGGCCCCAGCAGCGCATCGCCTACGGCCTCGTGCGGTCAATCGTCGCGGTCGACGACTGGACCGTGCGCTACGACCTCTCCGGCGCGAACGATCGCGAATTGCCGCTGACGCTCGCCCTCATGCCGGTGCTGCCGAAGCACAAGACCGACATCGAACGCTTCTCCGATTCCTCGCTCGAGATTCCCGTCGCCTCCGGCCCCTACCGGATCGCGTCGATCAAGCCCGGCGAAGAGCTCATCCTCAAGCGCAATCCCGACTATTGGGGTCGCGATCTGCCTATCTCGCGCGGGCTCTACAATTTCGACGAGATCGCCATCAGCTATTATCGCGACGCCAATTCCATGTTCGAGAGTTTCAAGGCCGGGCTCATCGACTATCGCTACGAGGGCAATCCGACCCGGTGGAAGACCGGCTACGATTTTCCCGCCGCGCGCGACGGCCGCGTGAAGAAAGAGGAATTGCGCGTCGGCACGCCGCGCGGAATGGAAGGCTTCGCCTTCAACACACGCCGGCCGCTGTTCAAGGACGTGCGCGTGCGCGAGGCGCTCGCGATCATGTTCGACTTCGAATGGATCAACCACAATCTGTTCGATGATCTCTATACGCGCACGGTCTCTTTCTTCGACAACTCCGATCTCTCCTCGAGCGGAAAGCCCGCGAGTCCGGACGAGCGCGCCCTGCTCGCGCCCTACGCGAGCGCTGTGCGCGCGGACATTCTGGAGGGACGCTGGCGTCCCTATGTCGCCGATGGATCGGGGCGCGACCGCAGGCAGGCGCGCACCGCGCTCGACCTGATGGCGCAGGCCGGCTGGAAACTGAAGCAGGGCGAACTCTCGAAAGGCGACGAGACGTTCGAATTCGAGATCATGGTCGTCGACCGCAACCAGGAACGGCTGGCGCTCAACTATGTCTCATCGCTGAAGCGGATCGGCGTAATCGCGCGCGTGCGCACGGTCGACGAGGTGCAATACCAGCGCCGCCGGCAGCGTTTCGATTTCGACATGATGCTCGGCACATGGGTCGCCTCCGCCTCGCCAGGCAACGAACAGCGCATGCGCTGGGGATCGGCGAGCGCGTCGCAGGAAGCCTCGTTCAATCTCTCGGGCGCTTCCTCGCCCGCGATCGACGCGCTGATCGCGGCCATGCTCGCCGCTCAAACGCGCGAGGAATTCGTGACCGCCGTGCGCGCCTACGATCGCGTGCTGCTGTCAGGCTTCTACATCGTGCCGCTGTTCCACACGGTCTATCAATGGGACGCGCACTGGACGAAGATCGCGCGGCCGGAACAGCTGCCGCATTGGGCCGCGCCCTTGTTCGCGGCCACGCTCGACACCTGGTGGAGCGCAACGCCATGACATCAGCGCCCGACACGGCGAACCGCGCCGCCGATCATCCGCTCGCCGCCTTCGGGCTGGACACCGTCGCCAGAGGCGCGGCGCGCCTGCGGGCGGAGAAGATCGCCATTTCGGAGGGCGGGCCAGGAGCGGCGATCGATCCCGTGTCCTACGGCGAATTCGACCGGCTCGCACTCGCCTTCAGCGCGCACGCCCGGGCCTGCGGGCTGTTGCCCGGCGAGCGCGTGCTGATCGTCGGCGCGGCGCGCATCGGCGTCGCTGTCGCGATCCTCGGCGCGATCGGCGCGAGCCTCGAACCCGTGATAGCGCCCGCCCATCTGACGCCCGCCGCGCTTGCCTTCCTTGCACAATCCACCGGCGCGGTCGCCGTCATCGGGCCGACGCGCTATGGCGCTTTCGACGCCGAAACGGCCATGCTCGAAATCGCCGCCACTGCGCCCGGCGTGCGGTTGCTCGGCTCGCTCGGACCCGGCGCCAGCGACGGCGCGGCCGATTTTTCGCCCGGCGGATTGCGCGATCCCGTCGATGCGCCGGCGCTGCCGACCAAGACGACGGCGCCCGCACGGATCGGCCTCGTCCTCTCGCCCGAGCAGAAAGCGCCACGTGTCGTGTTCGTGTCGCAGTCGGAGGTCGTCGCCATTGCGCTCGAATTCGCGTCGCGGCTCCATCTGAACGGCGAGCGGCCGATCCTGTCGACGCTCTCGCCCGCCAGTCTTGCCGGCCTCGCCACCGGCCCGGTCGCGGCGCTGCTGGTCGGCGCGCCGCTTGCGTGGTTCGGCCCGTTCGAAGCGCAGAGTTTCGTCGAGACGCTGGACAAGGCGGGGCCCTGCCACCTCGTCGCGCCGGAAGCGATAGCAGCCGATCTCGCCGCGGCCGGCCTGATCGCGCCGGGCCGGCTCGAGAGCCTGTCGCTGGCGACGCGGGACGCTATTGCCTCGGCGCCGCCGCTCGGCGCCGCCTGCCCCGTCGCCCTGCTCACAAGCGACGGCGAGGGCCGCGTGACGATTTCGCTGGCTGGCGCTTGAAACGGCTAGCGCGGAGCGACATCCTCCGAGCGTGTCGCCGGCTTTCGCCGCGCGCGCAAAAATCCGAGGCAGATCATGAACGACCCCCAGCGCCGCAGCATCGCCATCGACGTCGTTTCCGACGCCGTCTGTCCGTGGTGTTACATCGGCAAACGCAATCTCGAGGCGGCGCTCGCCGACCTGCCTGAACTCGATGTCGAGGTGCGCTGGCGGCCCTATCAGCTCGACGCGACGATCCCGCCGGAAGGCATCGACCGAAAGGCTTATCTGCAGCGCAAGTTCGGCGCGCGGGTCGACGAAATCTACAATCGCGTGAAAGAAGCGGGCGCGGTCGCCGGCATTCCCTTCGCCTTCGAGGACATCGAGCGTTCGCCCAATACGCTCGACGCGCACCGCGTGATCCGCTGGGCTTCGTCGGCCGGCGCGCAGGACGCGATTGTCGAGCGACTGTTCCGCGACTTCTTCATCGAGGGCAAGGATATCGGCGACCGCGACGTCTTGCTTTCAGCGGCGCGCGATTGCGGGATGGACCCGGCAATCGTCGCCGATCTGCTCGCGGGCGAGGCCGACAAGGAGAGCGTGCGCGAAGAGATAGCCTCGGCGCAGCATATCGGCGTGACCGGCGTGCCCTTCTTCATACTCGACGGCAAGTTCGCCCTGCCAGGCGCGCAGCCGCCCGATGTGCTCAAGCGGGCGATCGCCAAGGTTCTGGAAAAATCGGGCGAGCCACGGGGTTAAGCGAAAGCGGGTTTTGCCCTGTCGAGGCCGGTTTGCGCCGAAAGCGAAGTCGCGCGGCGCAGGACGCACCAGAACAGGAGTCCGACCGCCAGAGGCGCGAGCGGAACGCCCAGCGCGAAAGCGAGCACGCGTGAAAATGCCGGGAGCGCGAAGGCGAGGACGAGGATCGACTTTTCCCACGGCAGGAAACCGCTCTTGACGCCTTGCGCGGTCAGCCAGGCGAGCGGGATCGCAAGGAGCGCGAGATCGTAGTCGAGGAAGTAGGGGCTCGTCAGAGCGGCTGATGTCGCCACCAGCGCGCCGATGGCTTCGCCAGGCGGCGACTTTCGCGCGACGAACAGCAGGATGCCTAGAACCGGCAGCGCGACTGCGACCTGCGCGACATATGCGAGATCCGCGCCGCCGCCTAACAGGCGGACCGCGCCGAAGACGCTCTGCAATTTCTCGACATCCATCAGCTTGTCGTCGAGCACCGCCTTTGCGGCCGGCGCCGACGCGATGAACGCCTTCCACGCGTCCAGGCCGAAAACGCCGAGCGACAGAAGCGCGAGCGCGCAGGCCGTGAAGGCCGAAGCGGCGAAGGCGCGCCAGCGTCCGGACGCCAGCAGCATCAACGGCGCGACGACGGCCAGATGCGGCTTGAAGGCGAGGAGGCCGAGCAGAACGCCCGCGACGACCGGCCGCCTGTCGAGACAGAGCGCGGCGGCGCCGAGAACGGCGGTCGTCAGCAGCGCATTCTGGCCATGGCCGACCGTCACGAAGACCGCTGGAAAAGCGAGCACGGGCACGAGACCGACGACGCCGTCGCCGATGCGCCGGATGACGGCCTGATAGGCCCAGGCCGTCGTCGCGATCCAGATCGCGAGCGCGGCGAGATAGGGCAGCGCGGCGAGCGGGTAGCAGATCAGCAGATAGATCGGCGGATAGAAAAACGGATAAAAACCGGTCTGCGGGCCGAATTCCTGTTTCTGGACAGCATATTGGCGCGCCATGTCGTAGACGGCGGCGGGTTCGCCGATCAACGCGAGCTTCGAGGCCGACCAGAAATTGGAGAAATCCGTGCCGATCGGCTCGCCGCGGCTGTCGACCACGCCATGCGCGGTCAGCACGAGCCCGAGCAGCGCGAGAAGGACGACGCCAGCGATGATTCGCGGATAGGCGCGGGCGCGCGAGGCATCGAGCCAGTCGGCGTCGCGAATGCGGCTGAGAAAGATCGACGTCAAGCAAGCCTCCGGAAACCAAGCGATTTTCCGCCATGCGGGTGAATTGCGCGTAAATCGGACTGGACCGCGCCTGAAAACAACCTTACAAACGCCATGTTGCAGTGCACAATTTCATTATCGAATTGACCTGAAAGGACGTTCATGCGGCTCCTCGATCAGGCGCTCAATGTGCTGACCGGACGCGGCGACGCGCCGCAAGCCCCCCATCTGTCGCTCGCCCTGCAGGGCGGCGGCTCCTACGGCGCCTTCACCTGGGGCGTGCTCGACCGGTTGCTGGAAGCGCCGGACCTGCAATTCGACGCGATCAGCGGCGCGAGCGCCGGCGCGGTCAATGCGGCGCTGATGGCGGCCGGCATGGCCGAGGGCGGCCGCGAGGGCGCTCGCAAGAAACTCGAGAGTTTCTGGCGGCGAATGAGCGTCGCTTCGTCGTTCCTGCCGCTGAACGTCATTCCGCCGGGCGTAGAGGCGCTGGCGCAGGCGCTATCGCCGTTCCAGTTCAATCCATTCGATCTCAACCCGTTGCGTCGCGCGCTCGAAAGCGAGATCGATTTCGACGCTTTGCGCACAGCCGATGTCCCGCGCCTGCTGATCGCGACGACGCGCGTGTCGGACGGCGCGCTGCGCATCTTCCGCAACGACGAGCTGACCGTCGACACGATCTTGGCCTCGGCCTGCCTGCCGCTGATCCATCGCACGATCGAGATTGAGGGCGAGGGCTATTGGGACGGCGGCTATTCGGCGAATCCGCCGCTGGTGCAACTCGTCCACGAATCCGACGCGCTCGACGTGCTGATCGTGCAGGTGACGCCGGCGCGCGGCCAGGGCATTCCGACCAATCGCGGCGACATCGTCAAACGGCTGGAACACATATCGTTCAACGCGACGCTCAATGCTGAGCTCGAAGCACTGCGGCTCGCCGCAAAACTGCGCGCGACGCCGAAAATGCGCGGTCTGCGCGTCGACCGTCTCGCCGCCGAAGACGAGATCGCCGATCTCGCGAGCCGCAGCGCCGCCGATCTCGACTGGCGCTTTCTCACGCGCCTGCGCGACGCCGGCCGTGTCGCGGCTTCGGGCTGGCTCGCCCAGCGCGCCAGAGCCGCCGCCTGAGCGAGTGGACGGCGCGCTCGTGCGCGCTATTTTACGGTCTGCTGGGAGGCGGGAGGCCCGCCATGGCGATGATCGATCATGCGCCCGAGAGCACGAACGAGTACGAATACGCCGTTCATCTCGAAAACTATCACGGATTTCTGCATGTGCTGTGGAGCGTGGTCGCACTCATTGCGCTCACGCTGATCATGCTCGCGATCTTCTTTGGATGAGGCGCGTCACTCGACCGTGACGCGCATCTAGCGACGCGTCACTCGACCGTGACGCTCTTGGCCAGATTGCGCGGCTGATCCACGTCCTTGCCCATGAAGACGGCGGCGTGATAGGCGAGCAATTGCACGGGGATCGCGTAGACGATCGCCGAAAAGTCCGACGCCATGGGCTTGAGCAGCGCGGCGCCGGCGAGCTCCGTCGCCAGTTCGTTTTGCGCTTCCTCGTCGCCGATCAGAATGATGCGACCGCCGCGCGCGGCGACTTCCTGCACGTTGGACACCGTCTTTTCGAGCCAGGGATCCTTGGGCGCGATGACGATGACGGGCATGTCCTCGTCGATCAGCGCGATCGGGCCGTGCTTCAGTTCGCCGGCCGCGTAACCCTCGGCATGGATGTAGGAAATTTCCTTGAGCTTCAAAGCGCCTTCGAGCGCCAGCGGGAACGAGCCGCCGCGCCCGAGGTAGAGCGCGCTCTTCGCGTTCGCGAGCCCGTGCGCGATCTTCTCGATCTCGCCTTCCTGCTTCAGCGCATCGGCGATGAGGCCGGGCACAGCGATCAACTCGCTGACGAGGCGCGCTTCGTCTTGTTCGCTCAGCGCGCCGCGCGCGCGGCCAAGCGCTATGGCGAGGCAGGCGAGCACGGACAGCTGGCAGGTGAAGGCCTTGGTCGAGGCGACGCCGATTTCGGGACCGGCCAACGTCGGCGCGACCAGTTCGCTTTCGCGCGCGATGGTCGAGGTCGGCACATTGACGACCGAAAGGATGTGCTGGCGCTCGCCCTTGGCGTAGCGCAGCGAGGCCAGCGTGTCCGCCGTCTCGCCCGATTGCGAGATGACGATCGCGAGCCCGTCGCCCTGCATCGGCGCTTCGCGATAGCGGAATTCGGAGGCGACATCGATGTCCACGGGCAGGCGCGCGAAACGCTCGAACCAGTAACGCGCGATCAGCCCCGCGTAATAGGCGGTGCCGCAAGCGGTCAGCGTCACGCGGTTCAGCGCCTTGGCGTCGAACGGCAGTTCGAAGGGCAGCGCCACCTTGCCGCCGGACATGTCGAGGTAATGGGCGAGCGTGCGGCCGACGACCTCGGGCTGCTCGTGGATTTCCTTCGCCATGAAATG
>JAGRKN010000207.1:9002-10509 GCA_020442275.1 Rhodoblastus sp.
GCGCCGGAGGCGTCATGAAATTCGGCGCCGCTGCGATGAAGCACGACCCAGTCGCCTTCGTCGAGATAGGTGATGTCCTGGGTGAAGGGCGCGAGCGCCAGCGCATCGGAGCCGAGATACATTTGGCCCTCGCCCCAGCCGACGGCAAGCGGCGAGCCGCGGCGCGCGCCGATCAAGAGATCGTCCTCGCCCTCGAACAGGAAGGCCAGCGCAAAGGCGCCGCGCAGTTTCGGCAGGGCGGCGGCCACGGCGTCGATAGCGGAATTGCGGCCCTTCATCTCTTCGGCGACGAGATGGGCGATGACCTCCGTATCCGTTTCCGTCTCGAATTTGTGACCCTTGGCGCGCAACGTCTCGCGCAGTTCGCGGAAGTTTTCGATGATGCCGTTGTGGACGACCGCGACGCAGCCGTTGGCGTGGGGATGGGCGTTGGTCTCGTTCGGGCGTCCATGCGTCGCCCAGCGCGTGTGGCCGATGCCACTGTGGCCGCCGAGCGGTTCGCGCACGAGGCGCTCGCCAAGGTTGCGCAGCTTGCCCTCGGCGCGCCGGCGGGTCAGGCGCCCGCTCTCCAGCGTGGCGACGCCGGCCGAATCATAGCCGCGATATTCGAGGCGGCGCAGCGCCTCCACGATGTCGCCGGCGACAGGCTCGATGCCGAGAATTCCTACTATTCCGCACATGTCCCAGCCGTCTCTTTCCGTATTCGCCCGGCCATTCCAGAGCTAGAAGGCCGCTTGCGCCGACGCAAGCGCAAATGACGCGCAGGCATTGGCTATCGTCGGCCAGCGTAAACAGCGCTCCGGAAACCCCGCCATCTTTTGGGCCAAGGTTTATGGCCTTTGCGAGGCCTGCGCCGGGAATCGGCCCCGGCGCCGGATATTTCGGAGCTCCTCATGATGACTGCGTCACGCCTGATCGTTCTCGCCCTCGCAATTTTCGCGGCGATCGGCGTTGCGCAGGCTCAGGAGAACAAAAAGCCGTCCTGCCGCAGCATCTTCAACATCTGCATGAAGCGCGCGGGCTCCGGCCATGCCGCGATCTGCGAGGACATGTACGCCATGGCCCGCTCGAAGGGCGAATGGCAGGAGACGCAGGACGAAAACGGCGTGCGCTACCCCAAGGTGCCCTGCACGCCCTGAGGCTCAGCGCTTCTGCTTCGAAGCCCGGAATTCCGCCGCCCAGCCGGCTTTCTGGACCTGCCGGCCGCGCCCCAGCGCCAGCGCGTCGGCCTCGACATCGTCGGTAATGACCGAGCCCGAGCCGATATAGGCGCCTGCCCCGATCCTGACCGGCGCGACCAGCGAGGAATTGGTGCCGACGAAGGCGCCCTCCCCGATCTCGGTGCGATACTTGCCGAAGCCATCGTAATTGCAAGTGATCACGCCCGCCCCGATATTCGACTTCGCGCCGACCGAGGCGTCGCCGATATAGGCGAGGTGGTTGACCTTTGCGCCCTTGCCAATTGTCGAAGCCTTGATCTCGACGAAATTGCCGATATGCGCGTCCG
>JAGRKN010000207.1:10594-12849 GCA_020442275.1 Rhodoblastus sp.
AAGGCGCGGATCGTCACATTGTCGGCGATGTCCACCCTGGGCCCGAAGACGACATTCGGTTCGATCGTCACGTCGCGGCCGAGCTTCGTGTCCGTGCTGAAATGAACCGTATCCGGCGCGACCAGCGTGGCGCCGGCGCGCATCGCAGCCTCCCTCAGCCGGCGCTGCGCCACAGCCTCGGCGGCGGCGAGCTGAACTCGATCGTTGACGCCCTGCACTTCGTCCTCGGGCGCGGTGCGGTGCACGGCCCTCAGGCCGCGCTCGCGGGCGCCGGCGACGACGTCCGTCAGGTAATATTCCTTCTGGGCGTTCTGATTGCCGACCGCGTCCAGCAATTCGAGCGCGCGGGCGCCGTCGAGCGCCATCAGGCCGGCATTGCAGAGCGTCGTGGCGCGCTCGGTCTCGGAGGCGTCCTTGTGTTCGCGGATCGCGACGAGCTCGCCGCCAGGGCCGGCGAGCAGCCGACCATAACCGTGCGGATCGGCCGCCTCGAAGCCCAGGGCTGCGACGGCGGCGCCTTCGGCGACGGCGGCCCGGAGGCCCGCGAAGGTTTCGGGCCGGATCAGCGGCGTGTCGGCGAAGGCGATCAGGACATCGTCGTAACCGCGCTCGATCGCCGCACGGGCGGCGAGCACGGCGTGAGCGGTGCCGAGGCGATCGGTCTGCACGAAGACTTCCGCGGAGTGCGCCTGTGCGCGCGCCACAACGGCCACATCTTCCCGCCCCGGCCCGACGACGAGCGCGATGGCGTCAGCGCCGGCCGCCTGAACGGCGGCGACGACATGTGCGACCATGGCTCGGCCTGCGACCTGATGCAGCACCTTCGGCTTCGCCGAACGCATCCGCGTGCCCTCGCCTGCGGCCAAAACGACAGCTATGCAGCGGCGGGCAGACGACATTTCAATCTCCGGGAGGGGCGCGCAGACAGCGGACGCCGTTGCCAAAACCTTTGAACAGTATAAACACGGGGCTCATGCGCGCGGAAGGATCGCGGTCGCGGTCGGCCCGCGGGCCGCTCCTGTTAAACCACGTTCGCGCAATGGTCACGCCTGCGTCTTTCGGAAAGTCAGTTTGTTCATGATCGTGCGTCGAGACGTGCTGAAGGGCGTAGCGAGCGGGGCGAGCCTGCTGCTTTCGTCCTCCGCCTTCGCGCAAACGCAGGCGCAGCCGGAACAGCCCGCGCCGTTCCAGCAGAACATGGTGCTGGATCTCGCGCGCAGCTTCGTCAAGTCGCCGTTCAAGCCGGCGCCGACCGATCTGCCGGAGGGCTTCGGCAATCTCAATTACGACCAGTACGTAGGCCTGCGCTACCGCAGGGAGAAGCTGATCTGGGCCGACGACAAGGTCGGCTTCGTGATCGAGCCACTTCATCGCGGGTTCATCTTCAATTCCCATATGGTCATCCAGCTCGTCGAGAACGGCCTGTCGCGCCGGCTCGCATATAATGCGGCCGATTTCGAATTCGGATCGGTCAAGCCGCCCCAGAACTCTCCGGACATGGGGTTTTCGGGCTTTCGCGTGCTGGTTCCGCGCGAGGGCAAGCTCGCGGAGGTCGCCATTTTCCAGGGCGCCAGCTTCTTCAAGGCGCATGCGCCCGGCCAGGCCTATGGCGTGCAGGCGCGCGGCCTGTCGCTGAAGACGGCCGACCCGCGCGGCGAGGAGTTTCCGCAGTTCAAGGCAGTGTGGATCGAGAAACCGACGCTCGCCAGCAATGCTCTGGTGGTGCATGCGCTGCTCGATTCCGACAGCGTCGCCGGCGCGTACCGGTTCACGATCCGACCGGGCGAAGCCGTCATCATCGACACGGAATTCACGCTCGCGCCGCGCGCCAGCGTCGAGAATGTCGGGATAGCCTCGATGAGCGCGACCAGCATTTCCTCACCGCTCGACCGGCGGCGTCCGGACGACGTGCGGCCGACGATCGCCGACGTCAACGGCCTGCAGATGAATACGGGCAAGGACGAGTGGATCTGGCGGCCGGTGACCAATCGGCAGACGCTGCAGATTTCCTCTTTCGTCGACGACAGGCCCAAAGGCTTCGGCTTCCTCGTGCGCAATCGCGATCCCGATGCCTACGAGGACGACGAGCAGAAGTGGGAAACGCGGCCCTCGTTGTGGATCGAACCGCTGAGCGAATTCGGCGCGGGTTTTGTCAATCTGACCGAAATCCCCGCGGAATCGGACACCAACAGCAATTGCATCGCCTATTGGCGGCCGAAGGGCGGTCTGGCGGCGGGGGTTGAAACCTCCTGGGC
>JAGRKN010000208.1 GCA_020442275.1 Rhodoblastus sp.
CCGGCCATCGACCCGCCAGAGCCGACGCCGGAAATCCTCGCTTTCATGCAGGCGGAAGAAGAATTGCGGCTGGCGACCTGACGTTCGGCGCCGCCTCCGCTAATCTGGGCTTACGGAGGAAAGCATGAGCCGCACGATTTCCTATTATTTCACCGTCGTTTCGCCCTGGGCCTATATCGGGCACGACCTCATGACGCGCATCGCGCGCAAGCACGACGCCGCGATCGACTACCGGCCGGTCAATCTCGGCGAGGTCTTTCCGCAATCAGGCGGCCTGCCGCTCGCCAAGCGCCATCCGCTGCGCGTCGCCTATCGCACGGTCGAATTGAAGCGCTGGCGCGAAAAACGCGGACTGAATTTCGCGCTGAAGCCTAGGGGATGGCCGTTCAACCCGGAGCTCGCCGATTGCGTGGCGCTCGCACTTCTGGCGCGCGGCGAGGATCCCAACGTCTATCTCGCCAATGCTTTTCGCGCGGTATTCGAGAAGGAAATCAATCTGGGCGAGGCCGCCAATGTCGCGGCCGTCCTGAAAGACGCCGGGCATGATGGCGACGTGCTCGTCGCCGATGCGCAGTCGCAACCGATTCGCGACGCTTATGCGGCGAACAACAAAGCCGCGCTCGAGACCGGCGTGTTCGGCTCGCCGTCCTATGTGCTCGACGGCGAAGTGTTCTGGGGGCAGGACCGGATCGAGCTTCTGGACGAGGCGCTGGCGAGCGGGCGAGCGCCGTTCCTGCCGGATTGATCACTCCGCCGCGCTGCGCGTGACGCGCCATTGCGCGAGCAGCGAGCGCAGCGCGGCGGGCTTCAGCGGCTTGGGGAGCACGCGGATATCGCGCGCCCCCGCTTCCGCGCGCAAGTCCTCCGTGCGGTCGGCGGTCACGAGCACGGCCGGCAGTTCGCCGCCGAAATGCGCGCGCAACGCGGCGATGACATCGACGCCAGTGTCGGCGTCGAGATGATAGTCCACGACCGCTGCGTGAGGGCGCAGCCCCTGTCGGTCGAGCGTCTCGATCGCTTCGGCGCGGGAGGCGGCGGTCACGACCGTGCAACCCCAGCCTTCGAGCAGCGTGCGCATGCCATCGAGAATGCGCGGCTCGTTGTCGATCGCGCAGATAACGAGGCCGGCGAGCGTCGAGGGCCGGGGCGCGATTTCATGCACCGTTGGCTCCGGTTCGCTCCGGGTCGCTTCCGCCAAGGGGATGTCGACATAAAAGACCGAGCCCGCGCCGACGCGCGAGCGAAGGCCGAGATCGGCCTCGAGCACACGCGCGAGACGTTCGACGATGGAGAGACCGAGGCCGAGGCCGGGCGCAGAGCGCTGCGCGGGCTCCAGGCGCGCGAATTCGCGAAACACGTCGGCGCGGCTCTCCTCGGGAATGCCGAGGCCCGTGTCGTAGACCTCGATGCGCACGCGCCCGTCCGGCCTGCGCCTGACGCCGACCAGCACCCGACCCTTCGGTGTGTATTTGATGGCGTTGGAGATGAAATTCTGCAGAAGCCGACGCAGCAGGCGGCGATCCGAGCGAACCGAAAGGCTCGACGATACGAATTTGAGTTCGAGCGATTTCGCACTGGCGAGCGGCTCGAATTCGATGGCGAGCTGGCGGAAGACGTCGTCGAGGCGCAGCGCCCCCATTTCCGCGGTCATCGCGCCGGCGTCGAGCCGCGAAATATCGAGCAGGGCCGTGAGGATTTCCTCCACCGCCTCCAGCGAGGCGTCGACATTGTCCGCGAGCTTCGAGGTCTGGTCGGGGCGCTGTGCGGCTCCGCCGCGCGCATGTTCCGACAGCGAGGTCGCGTAGAGACGCGCCGCATTGAGCGGCTGAAGGATGTCGTGGCTGGCGGCGGCGAGGAAACGCGTCTTCGAGAGATTGGCGGCGTCGGCCGTCGCCTTGGCTGCGGCGAGTTCGCCGTTCAGCCGCTCCAGTTCGTTGGTGCGGTCGCGAACGCGTTGCTCGAGAGATTCGTTGGTGGCGGCGAGCGCTTCTTCCGCATCGACCTGCGCGGTCACATCCGTATAGGTCGTCACCACGCCGCCGTCGGGCATGGCGGCCGAGCGGATTTCGATCACGCGGCCGGAGGGATAGAGGCGCAGGCGAACAGGGCGACGCTCGTTGAGCAGCAGATCGACACGCGTCGCCACGATTTCTTCGCCGAGGCCCTGGCCGTAGAGCCCGCGTTGCGCGTTGAAGCGTACGATCTCCTCGATGCCGACGCCGACGCGCAGCGCATCGCTCGGCAGATCGAAGAGGTCGCGGAATTCGCGGTTCCAGCAGATCAGCCGATGATCGCGATCGAAGACGGTGATGCCCTGCCGCGCGAAATCCAGCGCGTATTGCAAGAGATCGCGATTGTACTGGATGGCCGCCGACGCTTCGTCGACGAGCCGCAGCGCGGCCTTGTGCGAGACATTGCGCTTGCGCAGAACGAGCGATAGCACGAGCCGCGAAGACGCCGCGCCGATCGCCGAGGCGAGCAGGCGTTCGGCGAAGCGCAACATATGCACGTCGGCTTCAGCGCCGCGTTCGCGCGCCTGGCCGCGAGACGCCAGAAACGAATCGAAGGATTCGCGCGTGCGCGCGGCGCCGAGATAGCGGGCGACGGTCGCCTCCAGCTCGCCGGCGGTCACGCTGGAGCGCCAGAGGCGGAATGTGCCGGGCGTCTGCAGATCGGTGCGATGGGTGAAGCTGGCGGCCTGAAGCCGCTCGATGCGCGATGGCTTGCGGAGCGACGAGACGAGCACGAATGTAAGGACATTGAGCGTCAGCGACGCGACCGCGCCGTTCACGATCGTCGACAGCCCCGCGCCGAACAGCGCCGTCGGCTTGAGCGCCGCGATGCCGAACATGCCGTCTTGCACGATGTGTCCGACGATGCCCGGCGCGAGATCCAGCGACGGCAGCAACAACGTGTAGGCCCACACGGAGACGCCGACGCCCATGCCGGCCATCGCGCCCGCCCCGGAGCCGCCGCGCCAGAACAGGCCGCCAAAGAAGGCCGGCGCGATCTGTGCGATGCAGGCGAAGGAGATGAGGCCGATCGAGGCGAGCGCCGCGTCGCTGGAAAAGCGGAGATAAATGTAACCGAGCGCGAGAATGACGAGGATCGCCAGGCGCCGCAGGACCAGAATGCGCGAGCCGATGTCGCCGGGCGCCGAGACCATCAGCGAACGGCGTCGGCGCAACACCAGCGGCAGGATCAGATCGTTGGAGATCATGATCGAAAGCGCGACGCATTCGACGATGATCATCGCCATGCTGGCTGAGACGCCGCCGAGCATGGCGAGCACGGCGAGAATGTGCCGGCCGGCCTGCAACGGCAAGGCGAGAACGGTCATGTCGCGGTCGATCGCGCCCTCCGGGAAGATCAGGAGGCCGGCGATCGCGAGCGGCACCACGAAAATGTTGATCGCAACGAGGTAGGCCGGGAAAAGCCAGGACGTCGCCCGGACATCGCGCTCGTCGTGGTTCTCGACCACCGCGACATGGAACTGGCGCGGCAGCAGAAGGATGGCGATCGCCGACAGGCCAGTCATGACGATCATGGTGGTCCAGTCGACGGGCGCGGAGAAAATTTTCGCGACGCGCGGATTGGCGGCGCCGCGGCTCCACAGATCCTCCAGCCCGCCGAAAATGCCCCAGGTGACGGCGACGCCGACCGCGAGGAAGGCGATGAGCTTGACCAGGGATTCCGTCGCGACCGCCAGCATCAGACCGTCCTGATGCTCCGTGGCGTCGACGCGCCGGGTGCCGAAGGCCATGGCGAAGCCTGCGAGAACGAGTGGAACGAGAATGCTCGACTGCAGGGAATCGGAATGCGAGACGACTTTTTCAGCCTCGATGGAGCCGAGCACCATGTGCAGCGAGGCGGACACGGCCTTCAGCTGCAGCGCTATATAGGGAACGGTGCCGACGACACAGATCAGCGTGACGCAGATCGCCACACTCTCGGCCTTGCCATAGCGGGCGGCGACGAAATCGGCGACGGAGGTGATGTTGTGGCTCTTGGCGAGCATGACGATGCGACTGAGCAGCCCGCGACCGAATATGACCACGAGCAGCGGGCCGACATAGATCGGCAGGAACTGCAGTCCCGAGGTCGTGGCCAAGCCGACCGAGCCGAAGAATGTCCAGGAGGTGCAATAGACCGCGAAGCAGAGCGAATAGACCAGCGCCTGCGCGGGGCCGCGCACGAACCGCTTGCCGATCGTGTCGCCGTAATGGGCGACCGCGAACAACGCGCAGATATAGGCGAGCGTCGCCAGAACAGCCGCCCAGGCTGCGATCATCCGCCTGATCCTCCCCTGCGCCGGGGCAGGAGCGCCGACGCCTCGGCCACGCTACTGTGCTTGCCGGCGGAATCAAGCTAGCTTGGCCGGGAGGGGCGCAGGACGGCCGAGGCGCGGTCGAATTTGAGCGGAGGATTGCCGATGCTTCAGGATTTCAAGAACTTCGCGATGAAGGGCAATGTCGTCGACCTCGCGGTCGGCGTCATCATTGGCGCGGCCTTCTCGAAGATTGTCGACTCGCTGGTCAGCGATGTGATCATGCCGATCATCGGCGCGATCACCGGCGGCCTCGATTTCTCCAACTATTACATCCCGCTGACCTCGGCCATCCAGGGCCACCCCGCCTATGCGGACGCCAAGAAGGCCGGCGCCGTGCTCGGCTACGGCAGCTTCATCACCGCGGTCATCAACTTCCTGATCATCGCCTTCGTGCTGTTCATCGCGATCAAGCAGATCGAGCGCCTGAAGAAGCCCGAGCCCGCCGCGCCGGCGGCTCCGCCCGCCCCGCCGCGCTCGGAAGTCCTGCTGGAAGAAATCCGCGACGCGCTCGTCAAGAAATAAGCGCGCTCGTGACGCACGGCTCCCGCGCCGATGGCGCGGGGCTCGCGCGGTTGGCGCCGCGCCACTGATCCACTAAGCGCTGGCGATGGCGGCGCTTCGGCCGCCATTCGCCAGAGCCCGCCCGTGACCCAGTCCATCCTCGACCCGCAGCAGAGCTTTCTCGACGCCGCGCGGCCGGAGGCCGTTTCGGCGCCGGCCAGCGGCATCGTCGAAGTCTTCAACTACGGCATGGGCCGGCAGGGACTGATGCCGCTCTGGGTCGGCGAGGGCGATCTGCCGACGGCGGAGAACATCACGCAGGCCGCCCATCGGTCGCTCGCAGCCGGCGAGACTTTCTACGTCGCACAACGCGGCCATCCGGATTTTCGCGACGCGGTCGCGCGCATGATGACGCGCGTCTACGGATCGCCCTTCGCCGAGGGCAAGGGCGCATTCGGACCGGAGCGATTCTTCGCCACCATCGGCGGCATGCACGCCCTGCAACTCGCCATCCGCATCGCGGCCGGCGCGGGCGACGAGGCGATCGTGCTGACACCGGCCTGGCCGAATTTCTCCGGCGCGCTGACGATTTCGGGCGCCAGGACCGTCGAGGTTCCGCTCGAATTCGCGCGGCAGGCCTCGGGTTGGCGGTGGCGTCTCGATTTCGAGCGACTGAAGGCCGCGATGACGGCGAAGACCCGCGCGATCGTGGTCAATACGCCGGGAAATCCGTCGGGCTGGACCGCCACGTTGGACGAGTTGCGCGCCATCCTGTCGCTCGCACGCCAGCACGGGCTCTGGATCGTCGCCGACGAAATCTACGGGCGCTTCTATTACGCCGGCGACCGCGCCCCCTCCTTCCACGATGTGATGGAGGAGGACGACCGCATTCTGTTCGCCAACACCATGTCCAAGAACTGGGCGATGACGGGCTGGCGGTCCGGCTGGCTGGAGGCCCCGCCGGCGCTCGGCCAGACGATCGAGAACATGATCCAGTATTCGACCTCCGGCGTGCCGCTGTTCGTGCAGCGCGGCGCGATCGAGGCGCTCGACAACGGCGAGGATTTCGTCGCCTTGCAACGCGCGCGTGCGGAAGCCGGCCGCGCCGTGCTGTGCGACACGCTGGGGCCGCTCGAACGGCTGCGCTTCGCGGCGCCGGAGGGCAGCTTCTACATGTTCCTGTCGGTCGTCGGCGAAGACGACACGCGCAAGCTCGCCTTCAGGCTGGTCGACGAAGCCGGCGTCGGCCTCGCGCCGGGCCTCGCCTTCGGCGCCGGCGGCGAGGCCTTCCTTCGGCTGTGCTTCGCACGCGATCCCGCCGATATCGCCGAAGCCGCCCGGCGTATCGCCGCCTGGGTTCAGCGGTGAGCCGACCCGACCCATCGCGTCTCGGCCTGCCGCCGCTCGCCGCGCAATTTTTCACGATCGCGGGCGCCGCGCTCGGCGGGGTCGGCGTCGCGGTGGTTGGCGTGCCGGCCGGCTGGCTGTCGGGCGCGATGATCGGCACGGCGATCCTCGCGGCGCTACGCCTCGCCGAACCACTGTCCGCACCCTTCCGCTGGGCCGCGATGGTGTCGTCGGGCGTCGCCATAGGCGCGGCGGTCACGCCGCAAATGCTGCAGAAAATCGCGGCCTATCCGCTGTCGATCGCGATCATGGCGGCAAGCGTCGTGCTCTCGACCTTCGCCTGCGCCAAGATTCTCGCGCGCGCGCCGGACTGGACGCGCTCGACCGCCTTCTTCGCCTCGGTGCCGGGCGCGCTGTCCTACGTCTTCGCCGTCGCCGCGACCGACGAGAAAGCGGATCTCTCGCGTATCGCCGTGGTGCAGGTGCTGCGTGTCTTCCTGCTCATGGGCTTCGTGCCGTTGATCGTGGCGGAAACCGCCTCGGCGCATGCTGCGCCGTTGAGCGGCGCGGTCGATCCGTTCGCGACGCTCGTCGTGCTGGTCGTACTCGGCGCAGCCGTCGGCTTCGCGATGGAGAGGTTTCGTGTCGCGGGCGGCATGCTGTTCGGCGCCATGCTGGTGTCCGGCGGCGCGCACGCCTTGAGCCTCGCGCCGGGCCGCCCGCCGACGATTGTCGCCATCCTCGCGCAAATCCTGATCGGCGCGTGGGTCGGGGCGCGCTTCATCGGCTTCGACTGGCGCCTGTTCGCGCGCTCCGCGCCCGCGGCGCTCGGCTCGTTTTTCGTGGCGGTCGGCATTGCCGGTGTCTTCGCGGTTTTCGCGGGACTTTTGCTGTCGCTGCCCTTCGCGCAGACGCTGCTCGCGTTTTCGCCTGGCGGGCTGGAAGCGATGACGCTGCTCGCCTTCGCGCTCGGCATCGACCCGCTCTATGTCGGCGCGCATCACCTCGCGCGCTTCCTGCTGATCAGCTTCACCCTGCCCTTCGCGTTCAAGTACTGGATGCGGGAAAAGGCCTGATCAGAGCGGCAGATCCTCGACGCCGCCTGCGACAAAATGCGATGGTCACATTCCATCGACATTTCCTGCGGCCACATTCATAAGTGCGGCGGTATTTCCATTGGCCACAACAGCAGGAGCCGCCATGTCCGACACCACCGCCATCATCACGACTGCCGCCCGCCCCGCCGCGAAATCCTCACGCCTGATCTTCACCGCCATCGCGCTCGCGCTCGTCGTGTTGGTCGCGGCCGTCGCCGTCGTCGGTTATCCGCTCGTGATCGTGCTCGGCATCGCCGGTACGGCCGCTTTCCTGTCGGGGCTGGTCGTACTCACCGCCGCCGATCTGTTCTTCGGCAAGGGTAAGTAATCACTCGAACTTGCCGTGCCGGCCCTGCCCGCCGGCGAACCGCTGCGCGCCCGACAGCGTCTCGCCGGACTGGATGACAGCAAGGCCCCCGCGCATTTCGCTCTCGATCGCCTCGCTCTCTGGCAGGTCCCATTGCGCGAGCGCCGACAGCCGGTCGGCGCGCGTGCAGGCCTGCGGGAAGCTGGCGATCTGGTGGGCGAGCTTGATCGCCTCGGCCCGCGCCTGCCCGCTCGGGACGACACGGTTGGCGAGGCCGAAGTCCAGCGCCTCCGCTGCGCCGACCGGACGGCCGGTCAGTATCAAATCCATCGCGCGCGAGTGGCCGATGAGACGCGGCAGGCGGATCGTGCCGAGATCGACCAGCGGCACGCCAAAGCGACGACAGAAGACGCCGAGCGTCGCGCTCTCCGCCATCACGCGCATGTCGGCCCAGAGCGCCAGTTCGAGTCCGCCCGCAACCGCATAGCCCTCTACAGCGGCTATGACGGGCTTGCCGAGGCGCAAGCGGCTCGGCCCCATGGGCGCCATTGTGTTCTGGCCGCCGAGTTCGCGCCGCTTCTCGCGATCGCCTTCTGCGAGCGCCTTCAGATCCGCGCCGGCGCAGAAGGCGTCGCCCACGCCACAGAAGACGGCGACAGAAGCGCTCTCGTCGGCGTCGAAAGCCTTGAAGACATCGAAGAGCCGGTTGGCCGTCGCGCCATCAACCGCGTTGCGACGATACGGACGGTTGATCTCGACGATGGCGACGGGACCGTCGCGCGAGACGAGAATGGAATCGGACATGGGACGCGCCTCCAGTAGCCTGCTCTCCGCTGGCGTTCATTTCAGGCGCAGTCTAGCGGTTCGGGCGCGCGCGTCACGCGGCGCTGCGCGCCTTGCGCTTCTTCGGCGCGCTAACGGCGTCTCGTTGGACGAGCGCCTTCTTGATCTGCGCGAAGGCGCTGCGGAAATCGGCGACAAGTTCGCCGGCGTCCTCGACCGCGCAGCGGGCCGTCGTGAAGCCCACGCCGAGCGTGCCGTTGTAGCTCATCATGGTGATGTTGAGCCCGACGCCATGCGTGACGATCGAGACCGGCCAGTAATCGCTCATCTCGAGGCCTGCGGCGTAGAGCGGGATCGGCGGGCCCGGCACGTTGGAGATGACGACATTGGCAAACGGCGGCGCGAGGCTCGCGATATGCGTGCGGCCGTAGAGCTCCGCCGCGGCGCCGAGCAGCCACGGGCCGCCAATGGTCGGGAAATCGGTGGGGATGAGCGATTTCGCCTTGCCCGCAACCGATTTCGTCGCGCCCGACGCCGCATGGATCGCGGCGATGCGCTTCAAGGGATCGGCGACGTTGGTCGCGAGATTGACGAGGCTCAGCGTGGCCTGCGTCGTCATTTCCGTATCGCCCTTGGCGCGCAAGGAGATCGGCATGGCCGCCATCAGCGTCTTCTTCGGCAGGCCGCCATGACGCGTCAGCCAGCGGCGCAGCATGCCGCTGCAGAGCGCGAGCGCGACATCGTTGATCGTCGCGCCGCAGGCATGGGCGAGGGCCTTGACCTCGGCGAGCGGCAGCGTGAGGCCGGCAAAGCCGCGCTCGCCCGTGATCGTAACATTGAGCGGCGTGCGCGGGCCGAGCGCGATATTGTCCGTCAGCTTGCCCGCAGATTTCGGCGCGCTCTCGGCAGCACTGCCGAAGGCCATGCCGCCCAGCGCGCGCGCGATGTCGGGCAGATTGCGCGCCAGCTTGATATACTGCGCGGCGTCGTGACGGATGGCGTTTGCGATCAACCCCAAGGCGCCGGGCACGGGATCGGCGGGTCTTTTCGCACGCGGCGCGACGGGCGCGGGATTTGCCGAGAGATCGAACAGAGCGGCTGCCAGCGCGGCGCCCGCCTGCCCATCGAGCAGCGCGTGATGGATCTTCACGTAATAGGCCTTGCGGCGATCCTTCAGTCCCTCGAAGACGTAGAGCATCCACAGCGGACGCGCGCGATCGAGCAGGCGCGAATGGAGCTCGGCGACGCAATCCTGCAATTGCGCCATCGTTCCGGGCGCGGGCAGATCGATGCGCTGGATGTGGAAATCGAGATCGGCCTCGGTCTCGATCCAGACCGGGTTCGCGAAATTGAGGGGCGCCGCCGCCATGCGGCGCGTGAAGATCGGCGCGAGATGCAGGCGCCCCGCGATCATGCGGCGGACTTCGGCCGTGAAATCCTTGCGGTAGCGCGGCGGCGTCTCGAACAGATGCAGCGAGCCGACATGCATCGGCATCGCCTGCGTCTCGAGACTGAGAAAGGCGCCGTCGAGTCCGCTTGCCGTGCGCATGTACGCGTCCCTCCCGCGATTGAGTTGCGAGAGTGGCGCAATGTTTCGCGCCGCGCCTTGCGCTGGCCCATGCTCGCGGCGCGAAAGGCGCAAAAGAAAAGGGCCGGCTGAGCCGGCCCTGAATTCGTTGAAAGCGCGACCGTGCTATTCGGCGGCTTTGCGGAACTCGGGATAGGCGCAGGCCGCGTCGGTTTCGCTCCTGGCCTCCACCTTCGGCTCGACGAAGGGCAGGTCCAGCGTCTTCCAGACGTCGACGAGGGCTTCCACCAGTTCGGCCACCAGCGCATCCGAATGCAGCGGCGTCGGCGTGA
>JAGRKN010000209.1:0-1152 GCA_020442275.1 Rhodoblastus sp.
TTGAGATGAAAACCGGTCGGCGTCATCCGCCAGAAGGAGAAGTCGGCGAAGTCGGAGTAGAGCGCGGATTTCGGATGGGGGGCGAGAAAGCGCGCGCGCAGGGCGGGATCGGCGTCGCGCGCGATCTTCCCGGAAACGGTCAGGCGAGGATGGGCCAGCGGATCGCCCTTGCCGGTCTGGGCGAGCAGGATCGAGGCCTGCGGCCGCTCTTCGAGATTGCGGGTGTGGGCCGCCAGTTTCGACATCAGCAGGATCGGCGCGCCGTCGTGCGCGGTCGCGACATTCACCAGCGTCGCGAAGGGGAAGCCGTTTGCGTCGAGCGTCGCCAGCCCGCCGGCGCGGATCGTGCGCAACAGGCGCTTGGCTTCGCCGACCGGGTCGTATTCAGGCCGGCCTGACGCTGGATCGCCGGGCTTTTCAGGGGTTTCGCGGGTCAAGGTCTCGATTTCCGGCGGTTTGCAACTTATATTCCGCAGAACTGTCGCATTTTGGCCTGAAACGGCCAAGACATTCCGCCCGCACGCCGCCGACCGGCGAAGTTCAGGCCGCACGCATGGCATGCGGCGCAAATTTCCGGGCGCGACGTGGCGGGCGTACGCCCGGTTCCGCTACGCTCGCCCCAGGTTCGAGGATTTCACGTTACATGCCGACCATCGCACTCGTCGACGACGACCGCAACATCCTGACCTCGGTCTCCATAGCGCTCGAGGGCGAGGGCTATCGCGTACAGACATACACGGACGGCGCCTCCGCGCTCGACGGACTGCGCACCAACCCGCCCGATCTCGCGATCTTCGACATCAAGATGCCGCGTATGGACGGCATGGAGCTTCTGCGCCGCCTGCGCCAGAAGTCGGATCTGCCGGTGATCTTCCTGACCTCCAAGGACGAGGAGATCGACGAATTGTTCGGCCTGAAAATGGGCGCGGACGATTTCATCCGCAAACCCTTCTCGCAGCGGCTGCTGGTGGAGCGCGTGAAGGCGATCCTGCGCCGCTCCGCGCCGAAGGAAGCGACGACGCAGAAGGAGCAGGAGGTCAAGCTGCTCGAGCGCGGCGCGCTGCGCATGGACCCGGAGCGCCATACCTGCACCTGGAATGGCCAGCCGGTGACGCTGACCGTCACCGAGTTCCTGATCCTGCAGGCGCTCGC
>JAGRKN010000209.1:1283-14380 GCA_020442275.1 Rhodoblastus sp.
ACGATTTCGAGATGATCGAAACGCTTTACGGCGTTGGCTATCGCTTCAAGGAAGCATGAGCGATGGACCGCGAGCCGTCAGGCTCACATGTAACCTGAGCGAGCCTGACGGCTCGCGGTCCAGTTCGGGAGCCGAATGAGCGTCGAAGCGCATAGCGATCCGGTCGCGCGGCCGATGCGTCGCTTGAAGCGGCTCGTGCGCGTGCGCCAGTTGTGGCGCGCGACGCTCGCACGATTCTCCTCCTCGCTCACGCGCCGCATTATCGTCCTCAACCTCGGCGGCCTGTTCGCGCTGCTGCTCGGCTTCCTCTATCTCAACCAGTTCCGCGCCGGGCTGATCGACGCGCGGCTGCAGAGCCTGCAGATCCAGGGCGAGATCATCGCGGCTGCGATCGCGTCGTCGGCGACGGTGGAGACGGATTCGATCGCCATCGATCCGGAGAAGCTGTTGCAGCTTGCGCCCGGCCAGAGCTACGGCCCCTCCGACGAGGCCTCGCCAAGCCTCGAATTCTCGATCAATCCCGATCGTATCGGACCGCTGCTGCACCGCCTCGTCTCGCCGACGCGCACGCGCGCGCGCGTCTACGATCGTGATGGGTACATGCTGCTTGATTCCCGCTCGATCACGAGCCGCTCGCTGATCGTGCCCTCGGATCTGCCGCCGGTCGGCGAGAAGCCGAGCCTGTGGGAAAGCCTGTGGGCGCATTTCAAGGGCCTGTACGGACAGAGCGGGCCATCCTCGAGTTCGATCGAGGCGGCGACCAGCGACGGCCGCGCCTATCCGGAGGTGGCGCGCGCGCTGTCGGGCGCGGCCGGCTCCGTCGTGCGCGTCAACGCGCGCGGGGAAACCGTCGTTTCCGTCGCCGTGCCGATCCAGCGCTTTCGCGCGGTGCGCGGCGCGCTCCTGCTCTCGACGCAGGGCGGCGATATCGACAAGATCATCGCCTCCGAACGCTGGGCGATCGTGCGCATCTTCCTCGTCTCGGCGAGCGTGATGCTGCTTCTTTCGCTGTTCTTCGCCGGTACGATCGCCGAGCCGATCCGCCGCCTTGCCGAAGCCGCCGAACGCGTGCGGCGCGGCGGCAAGGCGCGCCACGAGATTCCTGATTTCTCCGACCGTTCCGACGAGATCGGCCACCTGTCGGGCGCGCTGCGCGACATGACCGGATCGCTCTACCTGCGCATCGAGGCGATCGAGAGTTTCGCCGCCGATGTCGCGCACGAGTTGAAGAATCCGCTGACCTCGCTGCGCAGCGCCGTCGAGACGCTGCCGATCGCCAAGACCGAGAACTCCCGCAAGCGCCTGCTCGAAGTCATCGAGCACGACGTGCGCCGGCTCGACCGGCTGATCTCGGATATTTCCGACGCCTCGCGCCTCGACGCCGAGCTTGCGCGCTTCGATATGGCGGAAGTCGATCTGTCGGCAGCGTTGCACGCGGTGGTCGGCGTCGCGCAGGGCGTCGACCGCGGCGACGGGGTGCGCGTCGAATTCGATCTCGCCGCCGCGCCCGCGATGGAGAACGGCCGCAAGCCCTGGCGCGTGCTCGGTCACGATTCGCGGCTCGGCCAGGTCTTCAACAATCTCATCGACAATGCGCGCTCCTTCTCGGAGCCCGGCGGCGTCGTGCGCGTGAGCCTCAAGCCGGCGCGCGGCCCGGGAGCGAACGGCGGCCGAGACGGCTACGAGGCTATAGTCGACGACGACGGGCCGGGCATTCCCGCGCACGCCTTCGAGCGCATTTTCGAGCGCTTCTACACCGATCGCCCCAATCAGGGTTTTGGCCAGAACTCCGGGCTCGGCCTCTCCATCTCTCGGCAGATCGTCGAAGCGCACGGCGGCCGCATCCGCGCGATGAACCGCACCGATCCGAAAGATCCGGAGAAGCCGCTCGGCGCGCGCTTCACGGTCTGGCTGCCGGCGGCGCCATGACGCGGACGCAGGCGGCGGCCGGGGGGGCGACCAAGACGACGATCCACGGCGTCGCTGTCGCGATCGGCGGGGCCGGCGTCCTGTTGCGCGGCAGATCGGCGGCGGGGAAAAGCCGCCTCGCCGAAGAACTGGCCGAGGGGGCGCGCCGCCGTGGCTGGTTCGGCCGTCTGGTGGCCGATGATCGCGTGCAGGTTGTGGCCTGTGGCGACAGGCTTGTCCTCTCGCCGCATCACGCCATCGCCGGGCGGATCGAACGGCGCGGTCAGGGGATTTTCGAGGTCGATCACGAGGCCGCCGTCGTTCTGCGGCTCGTGGTCGATCTCGTCGACCGCGATCGCGCCCTCGACCATCCCGCCCGTATGCCGGGCCCGGAAGATCAGGTCACATGGATCGAGGGGGTCGCGACGCCGCGGCTCGCGCTCGCCATCGGCGAGCCGGGCGCGGCGCAGGCGATCTTCGAGCGAATTGAACAAATAGGCGCCTAAAATGGCGGCTTACGCGCGCATTTCGCTTGCCAAGCGCGTCGCGACGCACAAAATGGCCGCCCGCTGTTCCACATGGTGGCAAATGCGAGCCTCCGTTCGGCCGGCGATCGTTACAGGAGCTATCGAGCCTGCTCGATGCAAATACACCGGGTCATCTTTTCCCCTGCGCAGGCGGAGCGGCCCGGCCGTGAAAAAACAATCAACCAATTCCGGATAGCCTGTGCGCCACTCTCGCGCCGCAGGCTCCGGCGGCGGCGAATGAACGGTAACATCTGATGATTGGCATGGTCCTCGTGACCCATGGTTGCCTGGCTACGGAATTCCGCGCGGCGCTCGAGCATGTCGTGGGGCCGCAGAAGCAGTTGGCCACGATCACCATCGGCGCGGAAGACGATATGGAGAAGCGTCGCGGCGACATCATGGACGCCGTGAACTCCGTCGAATCCGGACAGGGCGTGATCCTCCTGACCGACATGTTCGGCGGTACGCCCTCCAACCTCGCCATATCGGTGATGAACGGCGCCAAGGTCGAGGTTGTCGCCGGCATCAATCTTCCGATGCTGATCAAGCTCGCTTCGGTGCGCGATCACAGCAATCTCGAAACCGCGGCCGCGCAGGCGCAGGACGCCGGCCGCAAGTACATTCAGATCGCCAGCCGGGTGCTGAGCGGAAAGTGACGATGGACGGATCCGATCAAGACGACTGCTCCGGCGCAGCCCATTTCCCGGACGGCGCCCTCGTGCGCGACCTGCCGATCATCAACAAGAAGGGCCTGCACGCGCGCGCGACCGCGAAATTCGTGCAATGCGTCGAGAATTTCGACTGTGACGTCTTCGTCTCGCGCTGCGGCGAGACCGTCGGCGGCACCTCGATCATGGGCATTCTGACGCTCGGCGCCGGTATAGGCACGACGATCACCGTGGCCGCCACCGGTCCCCAGGCCGAGCAGGCGATCGAAGCCATCACGACGCTCGTCGCCAATCGCTTCGGCGAGGACGAATAGGCTCTCGGTCCGGATCTTTCACGCAACCTTGCCCGACGATATCGAAACGGCCGCGCCGATTTCCGGCAGCCCATCGCCGAGCGTCTCGGGCCGGCCGAACAGATAGCCCTGCATCAGCTTCACGCCGGCCGCGCGCAATGCCTGATATTGCTCGTAGGTCTCCACGCCCTCCGCCGTCACCTCGATGTCGTAGGCGACGGCGAGCTGGATGATGGCCGCGACGATCGCGGCCGAACCCGTGTCCCGCGCGGCGTCCATCACGAAGGAGCGATCAATCTTCAGCCGATCGAAAGGGAAGCGTTTGAGATAGCTCATCGACGCGAAGCCCGTGCCGAAATCGTCAAGCGCGATCGAGACCCCGCTCTGGCGTAGCAGACGCAGCGCGGCGAGATCGTCGCTCTTGTCCTGCAGCAGTACGGATTCCGTGATCTCCAGTTCGAGACGATCGGCGTCGAGACCGGTTTCCGCGAGCACGGCTGTCACGTCGCGCGCGAAATCGCCACCGGCGAGCTGCAATGCTGAGACATTGACGGCGACGCCGATGCGCCGCGGCCAATTGGTGGCGTCCGCGCAGGCGCGCCGCAGGACCCAGCGCCCGAGATCGGCGATCTGCCGCGTCTCCTCCGCGAGCCTGACGAAACGCAGCGGCGGGATCGCGCCGAGTTGCGGATGACGCCAGCGCAGCAGCGCCTCCATGTAGCGGATATCGAGCGTGTCGGCGTCGACGACGGGCTGATAGGCGAGTGCGAGCTCATCCTCCGCGATGGCCCGGGCGAGATCGGCGGCGAGCGCGCGCTGCGTGAGGGCCTCGAGCTCCATATGCGGCTCGAAAAGGCGGCAGACGCCCGTGCCTTCCGCCTTGGCGGCGTAGAGCGCGAGGTCGGCGCGCCGCAGCATGTCGTCGGTCGAAACCTCGGGCTCGGCAATGACGGCGACGCCGGCGCAGGCGTTGATCTCCAGTACCTGGCCTTGCCAGGCGTAGGGCTCGCGGATCGCCGCCACGATCCGCGCCGCCAGAGCCACGACGTCGACCTCGTCTTGCGCGTTCAAGCCCAGCGCGATGGCGAATTCGTCGCCGCCGAGCCGGGCGACGACATGAGCCTGCGGAGCGGCCTGGACGAGGCGCGCGGAAACCTCGCGCAGGATGCAGTCGCCCGCCGCATGGCCGTGACCGTCGTTGACCGGCTTGAAATCGTCGAGGTCGAGCAGGATGATCGCAAGCGCCGCGCAGCCGCGCCCGATCTGGCCGCGCAGATGCGCGAGCGTATGCAGGAAGAGCGCGCGATTGGCGAGCTGGGTCAGTTCGTCGTGCATCGCCATATGCGCGATGCGTTCGTTGGCCTGCTCGCGCTCGGTAATGTCCTCGTGCGTGACGACGAGGCCGCCGTCGTCGCAGACGGCGTGATTGATCAGGATCGAGCGGCCGTCGTTCAGCACGTCGACGCGTCGGTCGGTGAAACGGCGCGACAGCGCGTCGCGCTTGTAGGCGCCGGGCGAAGCGCCCGCGAAGACGCCATGCGCGGCGCGCAGTTCCAGCACGTCGCGCGCATGCATGCCTGCCGTGATGGCGCCTGGCTTCAACCGGTAGAGCGTCGCGTAGCGCGTATTGCAGATGACGACGCGCGCATCCTTGTCGAAGACGACGAGGCCTTGCGACATGCTTTCGAGCGCGACCGCGAACCGCTGGTTCGACAATTCGAGCGCCTGCGATTGCGCGCGTAAAGCCGCCTCCTTGTCGGCGAGCTCGCGGAATTGGTCGCGCAGCGCGCGCATGAGATACGCCGCGATCACGAAGGCGAGCAGGATCGCCAGGACGATCGCGACGGCCTGGACGCGCCAGTGGGCGAGCGCGACCGACTTGTTGATCGAGACAGTGACGACGAAATCGCTGAATGGCACGGCGGCGATTGCGATCAGGCGCGGTTGCCCGTCAAAGGCGCTTATCGTCTCGTAGACGCCGCCGCCCGCTGCAAGCGTCGCGTAGAAGGGAGAGGTATGCGGCAGCGTTTGCCCGGCGTTGAGCGAAACGCTGTTGGGATGGCGCGCGAGCACGCGGCCGCCGCGCGTGAACAGCGCATAGCTACGCCCGGCCATCGCGGAGATCGGCGAATAAGTGTTTACGAACGCGGCTGGTTTGAGCAGCGCGCGCACGACGCCGACGAACTTGCCTTGCGCGCCGACGACAGGCTTCGAGAGATCGACGACCAGTTCGCCGGTCGTATCGCTGACGCGCAGCACGCCGACGCGGGCGCCCGCATCCTGCCCCGCCGCCAGCGCGGCGGCGTCGGCGTCGGGCGTGGCGTGGTCGCCGTCGGATTCGCCGCGCGACGTCGCGAGCTTGCGGCCCGCGACATCGTAGATCTCGATGACGTCGATGGCCGGGCGCTTCTCCGCGGCTCTGGCGAGCGCGCCCACAGCCCCCGGCGCCGCGGCGGCGGCGCGGAAGGCGGTCGGCGTATCGGCGGCGAGCGCGGCTTCGGCTTCGTTGATCGCGAAGTCGATGGCGCGGGTCGATTGTTGCGCCTGTTCCGCGAGGATGGCGGCGAGGCTCGCGACGCCCTCCCGCGCGTCGGCGAGCGCGTTCTGACGCAGTTTCAGCACCGTCAGGGCGCTGACGCCGGCGACCGCGAGCGCTGCGGCCGTGGCGACCGTGAAAATTCGCTTGAAGCTAGATCCGAACACGTGCCGCCTTCCAGCCGGACAACCGCGATTGCGACCGCGAGGATGAGCGTCAAGAGTTGCGAATGTCTTTCACCCCGGAAAGTTACGTTGCGAGAAGGTTTATTGATTTCCGCAACTTGTACTTTCCTTGCGTCAGGCCGACAGCGTCCTGCGCCAGCCGATCAGGCCGGCGGTCGACCCGTCGAGGCCGGTCGTCGGCTTCGCTGCGTCCTGCACGATCGGCGCGAGCCGGTTGCACAATTCCTTGCCGAGTTCGACGCCCCACTGGTCGAAGGGATTGATGTCCCAGATGACCGATTGCACGAAGACCTTGTGCTCGTAGCAGGCGACGAGCCGGCCGAGCGTGCGGGGGTCGAGCCGGCGGTACATGAAGGTCGAGGTTGGCCGGTCGCCGGCGAAGACCTTGTGCGGCGCGAGCGCGGCGATCTCGTGCTTGGACAGACCCTGCTTGTCGAGAATGTCCTCGACCTCGGCGCGCGAACGGCCGCGCATCATGGCCTCGCTCTGCGCCAGGCAATTGGCCACGAGCAGCGCGTGATGGCCGGCGTCCGCATCGGTCGGCTCGGCGGCGACCAGAAAATCGATCGGCGCGATGTCGGTCCCCTGATGCAGCAATTGGAAGAAGGCGTGCTGCCCGTTGGTGCCGGGCTCGCCGAACAGGAAGGGCCCGGTCGCCATGGCGACGGGCGCGCCGTCGCGCGTCACCGACTTGCCGTTCGATTCCATGTCGAGCTGCTGGAGATAGGCGGGGAAACGGGCCAGGCGCTGGTCGTAAGGGATGACGACATGCGTCGCCTCGCCCCAGACGTTGCGCCGCCACACGCCGAGCAGCGCCATGACGACGGGGATGTTCCTGTCGAGCGGCGCGGAGACGAAATGTTGGTCGACGTCCTGCCCGCCGCGCAAGAAATCCTCGAAGTTCTGTGCGCCGATGGCGATGACGAGCGACAGGCCGATCGCCGACCACATGGAATAACGCCCGCCGACCCAGTCCCAGAAGCCGAAGACGCGATCCGGTCGGATGCCGAATTCGGCGACCTTGTCGAGCCGGGTGGAGACGGCCGCGAAATGGTCCGCCACGGCGGCCTCGCCCAGCGCATCCGCCACGAATTTTCGCGCTGAGGCGGCATTGGCCATGGTTTCCTGCGTGGTGAAGGTCTTGGAGGAGACGATGAACAGGGTTTTGGCGGGATCGAGCCCCTTCAGCGTGTCGGCGAGATCGGCGCCGTCGACGTTGGAGACGAAATGCAGGCGAAGATGGGGGGCGCAATAGGGCGACAATGCGCGCGCCGCCATGGCCGGGCCGAGATCGGAGCCGCCGATGCCGATGTTGACGATGTCGGTCATCGCATCGCCACGCGCGCCGCGAATGGCTCCGGAGCGCACCGCCTCGGCGAAGGCGGCGACTTTTTCTCGCACGGCGCGTACGTCCGGCATGACATCCCGGCCGTCGACCAGGATCGGTCCGCCGTCGAGGTTGCGCAGCGCCATATGCAGCGCCGGACGGTGTTCGGTCAGGTTGACCTTCTCGCCGGCGAACAGCGCGGCGCGGCGCTGCTCCACTCTCGCCGCGCGGGCTAGCGCGACGAGAAGCTCTATCGTGCGGGCGTCGGCCTTGTGCTTGGAAAAGTCGAACAGGAAATCGTCGAGCCGCAGGCTGAAGCGCTCGAATCGGCGGGGATCGCGCGCGAACAGGTCCTGGGTCCGCAGCCTGTCCAGTTGAGCGCGATGGCTGGAGAGGTCTGCGAGAGCGGGCGCGATATCCGAGCGGGTCATGGGCGTCTGAACCTGATGCTTGCAAGAATGCCCGGCGCGTAAGGGAGCGCCGGAACCGCGTCTGAAATCTGGCGCGACCGCGACAGCATCGCATCATACCGCTGAATGAAGTGAATACGCAGCAGACCGTGACACTGAGGAAATTGTGCAACAGTGGGTTAGAAAAGGCCTCCTTCTAGACAAAACCCCATGATTTTATTGAAGTTGTGTATTAGGGTCGCCCCAAGCTCGCAACCGGCCATGCAGCGATTCGCAAGACCAGTTGACGAGATCGACATGAAAAAAATTCTACTCGCTGCAACAATCATTTCGGCATCCACCGCCGGAGCCATGGCGGCGGATTTGCCGTCGCGCAAGACGGCGCCGGTCTATGCCGCGCCCGCGCCCGTGATGAGCTGGACCGGCTTCTATCTCGGCGCGAACCTCGGCTACGGCTGGATGGATCGCTTCAACAAGCAGGGTCTGCAGAACGTATGGACCGGCGTCGGCTGGGTGCAGGCGCTCGTTCCGTTCAGCGGCGATCCGCACGGCGGCCTCGTCGGCGGCGTGCAGGCCGGTTACAATTATCAGCTTTCCCCGATGTTCGTGATCGGCGGCGAGGCTGATATCCAGGCCACGTCGGTGGGCGGCGGGCAGATCGCGCGCCGCGTTCCCTGGTTCTCGACCATTCGCGGCCGCATCGGCGTGACGCCCTTCAGCCCGAACCTGCTCGTCTACGCCACGGGCGGCTTTGCGCTCGGCGACCTGTCGATCGGGCCGTTCTTCGACGGCTTCAAGCCGACCAAGCTGGCGACCGGATGGACGGCGGGCGGCGGCCTCGAATATGCCTTCGCGGGCAATTGGTCGGCGAAGCTGGAATATCTCATTACCAACATCGGTCGGAGCGATTGGGGCGGCGCGTTCGGTCACGTTCCCGAGCGCGTTCACACGCATACCGTGCGGCTCGGTCTGAACTATCACTTCTATTCGGCGTCCGTGCCGGTCGTGGCCAAGTACTGAGGCCGTGACGAATCAGCGCCGCGGTTGAAGCCGCGGCGCTATCGCGCCTTCGGGACTACCAGCGAAATTTCTGGCGCGCGCCTTCTCGGCGCGCGTCTTGCGTTTCAACATGGTGAACGAATTGCGAGCGATGACTGGGCTGCGTGTTCCGCTGTGAGACCGCGCGAATCGGAGACGAATTCAACGGCGAAGGAAATTTTGCTCGCAGCCGCCGTGATCGCAACGTGGCAAACGAGCGCCGAAGCGGCCGATCTACCGCCGCGCCGTTCGCGACCAGCACGGCGGCGCGACGGCCCGGTTCCGAACGCCTTGGCCTTGTTTCGGAACGCGGCCTACGGGTCGCGTCTTGCGTTTCAGTCGCAGACGAAGGCGCAAAGGCGCCTTTCAAGCGCGGCCTCGTCGGCGAGTTCGCATTCCCAGACGACGAGCGCGCGCCAGCCGCGCGTCGTCAGTTCCTCGAGATGGCGCGCGTCGCGCGCGCGGTTGCGGCCGATCTTGGCGCGCCAGTAATCCACATTCGTCTTCGGCATGCGCGCGCCGCGCCGGCAGTCATGGCCGTGCCAGAAACAGCCGTGCACGAAGATCGCTTTCTTCGCGGCGACAAAGGCGATGTCGGGATTGCCGGGTATGTCCTTGCGATGCAGCCGATAGCCGGGCGCCATCGGACGCAGCAGGCGGCGCACCTTGAGTTCCGCCGAGGTGTCGCGGCCCGGCACGGCGCGCATGATGGCGGAGCGATCGGGCGGCGGTTTCTTGCTTTCGCGCTTCATTCCACCGCCAGCAGCGGCGCGGTGGGCGCGCCCGCGAGCGGCTCCAGCAAGTGTTCGGCCAGAAAGCGCACGACAGGAGCGACGACGCCATCACCCAACAGATGGCAGGCGTCCGTGTAGCGCTTCGGCAGCAGGTAGTCCTCCGGCAATCCCATGAGGCGCGCGGCCTCCCGGCCCGAGAGCAGCCGCGCGCGAATCCGGCCGTTCTCGACGACGAGGATCGATTGCCGGCTTGATCCGCCGGCCGGCGTGCGCAGGCAGCCCGCGACTCCGTCGAAACGCACTTCCGCGCGCTGTACGCGTCCGCCGTTTTCGTCGCGCCGCGTGCGCCGATAGAGCGCGCCGACCATCTTCCCGCCCGATGCCTTCGCCGCCTCCACCCGTGCGCGATGCAGGGGCGCCATGAGGTCGAGAAGGCGCGTCGTCTTCTGCGCATCGAGCCATTCGACATCGCGCGGGCGCGGATCGATGACATCCGCCAGCGCGAGGTTGCGCAGGGGCGGGGCCGGCAGCCGCCACCAGATCCAGTCCTTCGCCAGATCGCCCGGCAGGTTTTCGCGCGCGCGAGCGAGCCTCGGCGAGGTCCAGTCGGGGGAACGCGCGGGCGCGACGCAATCGCCGGGGATCGGCTGGACGCGATCGATCGCGACGACGAACAGGCGTGGGCGCGATTGCGGCGTGAAATGGACAGCGTCGAGCGTCAGCGCGCCAAAGCGATAGCCGAGTTTCTGCAATGCGCGGCAGAGCGCGATGAAATCGGCGCCGCCATTCGAGGTGAGCAGGCCCATGACATTTTCGAGCGCCAGTAGTTTCGGCGCGCGCCCCTGCGCCCGCAGGCCCGCGATCAGGGCGGCCAAGCCGAAGAAGGCGCCGGAGCGCGCGCCGTCGAGCCCTTTGCCTGTGCCTGCGAGCGACAGGTCCTGACAGGGAAAGGAGGCCCAGACGAGATCGGCGCGGCCGGGAAGGTCGTCCGCCGTCAGCTTGTGAATGTCCTCGAGGCGGAAGTCCTCGCCGCCCCAGTTCTGCGCATAGGCGCGGGCCTTGGCGGCGTCGAAATCGTTCGCAAGCAGGCAGCGCCAGCCGGGGCCGAGCCCTGCGCGCGCCATGCCGCCGCCGGCGAAGAATTCGTAATAGCTCGGGCCGCCCATGCGATTCGCTTTCTGGAGCGAGGGTATCGCAGGGGCGAGCGGCGTGAAATCAGGGTTTGCGCAGCGCTCCCTACGCCGCGACGTGGACGGCCGGCTTTCTACCGTTCGTCCACTTGCCCGCGATCGCGCGCTCGATCTGCGCCGCCAGCTGCAGCAGCAGGCCGTCGTTCGCCTGCTTCGCGATCGCCTGCATGCCCAGCGGCAGGCCGTTCTCGTGCTCCGCCAGCGGCAGCGAGATCGCGGGAATGCCGCAGAGATTGGCGAGCGGCGTATAGGCGAAGTTGCGCCAGAGATTGCCGAACCAGTCGCGGACATCGGGATTGTCCGAGATCGTCAGGTATTCCGTGGTCCCGACCTTTGGCGTCGGCAAGGCCGTGACCGGCGTCAGAATGACGTCCCAGTCCTCGAAGAAGGCGCCGAAACCTCTCGCGGTCGTATTGAATACGGCCTGCATGCACGCGCGCTCGGCGAAACTGGTGTCGCGGCCGCTTTCCCAGATCCGGATATTCATGGGCTCGATGAGGTCTGCAGGCGGCCGCTCGAGCCCTCGCGCGGAAATCATGTTGCCGATCACCTGGGCGAAATTCGAGACGTAGCAGGTCGTCTGCGCGTCGAACGCTGACGGATAGTCGATGGCCGGGGCCGCCCAGTCCACCCTATGGCCGAGAGATTCGAGAAAGCGGCCGACGCGGGTGAGTTCGGCGACGATGTGCGGCGTTGCGCTGTATTCGCCCCATTCGTGCGACAGCGCGATCCTCAGACGGGGCGGATCGCTTCGAATGAGCTCGCTGTAGGGCTCGGCCGGCGACCAGAAGGGCATGAATTCGCCCGGCGCGCCGCCCCGGCAGGAGTCGACGAACAGGGCGGTGTCGCGCACGGTCCGGGACTGGCAGCCCTGGATCGAGACCAGGCCGGTCAGATCGGACAGGTGTGGCGCAATCGAGAAGACGCCGCGTGAAACCTTCAAGCCGATATTGCCGTTGACGCCCGCGGGGATGCGGATCGATCCGCCGCCGTCAGTGGAATGGGCGATGGGCACGACGCCGGCCGCGACCATGGCTGCGCTACCCGCCGAAGAACCGCAGGTGGTGAAATCGGTATTCCAGGGGTTTCGCGTGACATAGATCGCGGGGTTGTCGGCGGAACTGCAGACGCCGAATTCGGGCGTGGTCGTGCGCCCCATCAGGTTGAGGCCAGCGGCGCGCATCTTGCCGGTCAGGAATGTGTCGGCCGTCGCACGATTGCCGCGCATGAACAGCGAGCCCATTTCCTGAAGCCGGCCTTTCAAGGTCGGCCCGAGATCCTTCATCAGAAAGGGCAGGCCGGCGAAGGGGCCGGAGAGATTCGCGCCGTCCCTGCCGGGATCGGCGACGACATCGTCGAAGACCTCGACGACGCCGCAGAGCGCGGAATCGACCTTCGCGACGCCTGAGGCGGCCTGCGCCGCGAGTTCGGCGGGGCTGACCTCGCCAGCCCTGACGCGGTCGGCCAGGCCGACACCGTCATGCTGTGCCCATTCATCCCAGCTCATTGCCAAATTCGTCATCACGGCACCCCTGTTTTCATCAGGATACCGTCAGCGAGCCGTTCGTGGCTATGCGTGGATGTCCGTCCTGCCGTGACGTTTCGGCGGCTTGGTTCTGAAGGGGCGCTTACACCCGCATCGGCATCAGCACGTACAGCGCCGCGGCCCCGTCGCGATCCTGGATGATGGTCGGCGAGCCCGCGTCGGCCAGGCGGAACAACGCCGTGTCGGAATCGAGCTGCTGGGTGATGTCGAGCAGATAGCGGGCGTTGAAGCCGATATCGAGCGGGGTCGAATCGTAGTCGACCTCCAGCTCCTCGATCGCGGTGCCGGCGTCGGGATTGGTCACCGATAGCGTCAGCTTGCCGTCGCCCAGCGCCATTTTCACCGCGCGGCCGCGCTCGGAGGAAATCGTGGAAACGCGATCGACGGCGCGGGCGAAATCGGAACGCTCGACGGTCAGGCGCTTGTCGTTGTTGGCGGGGATGACGCGCGCATAATCGGGGAAAGTGCCGTCGATCAGCTTCGAGGTCAGCACGACCGAACCGAAATTGAAGCGGATCTTGCTCGCCGACAGTTCGATCGTCACGTCGGCGTCGATGTCCTCGATCAGCTTCTGCACCTCATTGACCGCCTTGCGCGGTACGATGACGCCGGGCATGCCGGCCGAGCCGGCAGGCGCGGGAATTTCCACGCGCGCGAGGCGGTGGCCGTCGGTCGCCACGCCGCGCAGCATCGCATGGCCGTCGACCTCGGTCGTGTGCATGAAGATGCCGTTGA
>JAGRKN010000210.1 GCA_020442275.1 Rhodoblastus sp.
AAGAGGGTCAAGCCGTTCCAGCGCGACAGCGCATAGCGGATCGCCTCGGCGAGTTTGCTCTTCTGGCTGATCAGCGCCAGCTTTTCGTGCAGCCAGGTTTCGAGCGCGTCAAGGATCGGTCTGGATCTTTCTTGCCGCGCCGCCTGACGCGCATCGGGGGCGCAGCCGCGGATGTCCTTTTCGATCGTGTAGAGCTCAGCAATGCGTTCCAACGCCTCGCTGGCAATGGGCGCGTGGCCGGCGGCGGCAAATTCGTAGAAGCGTCGGCGCACATGCGACCAGCAGAAGGCGAGTTGCACGCTGTTCTTCCGTTCCAGAGCGCGATAGCCGGCATAGCCGTCGACCTGCAGAACGCCGGTAAAGTCAGCGAGATGCGCGATTGGCTGCTCGGCTTTCCGATTTGGCGCATAGACATAGATGGCGAGCGGTGGATCGGCGCCGCCGAAGGGCCGATCGTCTCTGGCGTAGGCCCAGAGCTGGCCGGTCTTGGTTCGTCCGCGGCCGGGATCGAGCACCGGCGCGGTCGTTTCGTCGGCGAAGATTCTCGCAGAGCTTCGGATATGCGCCAGCAATCGCCCGTGCAGAGGCCGCAGATGCCAAGCGGCCCGCCCGACCCAGTCGGCGAGGGTCGAGCGATCGAGATTGATCCCCTGACGACCGTAGATCTGAGCCTGACGATACAGCGGAAGGTGATCGGCGTATTTAGATACGAGCACATGCGCCACGGTTGCTTCCGTCGGCATGCCGCTCTCGATCAGCCGCGGTGGCGCCGGTGCCTGCACGACGACGTCCTCGCAGGCGCGGCATGCGTATTTGGGTCGATGCGTCACCAGCACACGGAACTGCGTCGGCACGATGTCGAGCCGCTCGGAGACGTCTTCGCCGATCTTGTGCAGCATGCCTTTGCAGCATGGGCAGGTCTTGTCTTCGATATCGACGGTCGTCTCGATCCGCGGCAGATGAGCAGGCAGTACGCCGCGATTGCGCTGACGGCGACGCGCAGCTTCGGCGCGCACTTCGGCCGAACGCGCCTCTTCTTCCGCCGATGCGCCGGCCTCGGTCTGTTCGGCGTCCTCGAGCGCCAGCAGCATCTGGTCTTCGGGCAGCGTCTCGGCGCGACGTCCAAAGCGATGGCGCTGCATCTCCTTGATGATCTGGACGAGCCGCTCGCTGCGCGCCCGCTCGGCGATCAGCATCGCCTTGAGGGTTTCCGGATCGTCGGGAAGCGCTGCGATCGTCTGCGGCATACCCACAGAAGACCATGTTTTCCGCAGCTTTGCGACAGTTTTGGTCGGGATGATTCATTATGCCGCGGGCTATCCCGGCACCATCGGCGCCGCCATTTCCTTCGATCGCACGCGTCGCCAGTCCAACCCCTCCAGCAGGCCCGAGAACTGGGCCGCCGACAGCCGCATGACCCCGTCCGAGATCTTCGGCCAGCGGAACTCGCCGTCCTCGAGCCGCTTGGCGAACAGACACACGCCCGTCCCGTCCCAGAAGATGAGCTTCACGCGATCGGCACGCTTGGCCCGGAACACGTAGATGGCGCCGTCGAACGGGTCGGCCGCCATCGTCTCGCGCACCAGCGCAGCAAGTCCGTCCATGCCTTTGCGGAAGTCGACCGGCTTCGTCGCCACCATCACGCGTACGGCTCCCGTCGGGCCGATCATGCTCGGCCCGATCGGTTCTTCTTCAGTGCATGGATTACCGCGGTCACCAGGCTCTCGTCCGCATCGGGCCAGATCCACATGCTGTTGCCGCCGATGTCGAGCTCGATCATCGGCCGCGTCGCATCGACCGACGCTGGCGCGATCTCCCTGGCGTCGATCACGGCCGGCACGAACGAAGCGGCGCCATCAGCCTCGGCACGTCGACGCGCTTCTCGCCGCCAGGTGAACACTTGCTGCGGCGTCAATCCATGACGCTGCGCGATCTCCGAGACAATCGCGTCAGGCTGCAGCGTCTCCTCGATGACCCGCGCCTTCTCGTCGTCCGTCCAGCGTCGCCGCTTCTCCGATCCAGTGATTACCTCGATCCGCCGAACCGGCGACGGCTCAAGCGTATGGTCAAGTCTAGACACAAGCCGATCTCCATCCTGGAGATAGACTCCTCGATCAGGTCATCGCTTGGAAGGTGGGGTCAGGACAGCGCTTACCATACAGCCACTGGCAAAGATCGATGATCCGCCAGCGTACGACCCCATGGATCGCGGGCGTTGGCCCGCTTTCGATGATGGCGGTGAGCGCTGCCCGGTGGGAGCCATTGAGCCGGGGCGCCTGGCCCAGCGCCTTGCGGTCGATGAGACCGTCCGGGCCGAGCGCGTTGAACTTCATCACCCAGTCGCGAACAATCTGCAGCGTCACGCCGCCGATTTTGGCCGCCTCCGTCCGTGTGGCGCCTTCGTAAGTCGCCGCCAGCGCCAGAAGCCGGCGAGCCTGCGGCCCGTAGTTGGACTGCTTCGCGGCCGCCCTCGTAATCTGCGCGTCGAAATCAGCCCGAAGCGGTATGGGCATGGCGAACCTCCTCCGTTCGCCATGTTGAATCGTAAGCGTCCAACGCGCGCCGTCAGGAGCGCGTGAAATTCTGCGGCAGCAGCGCGTCGATATCTTTGTTGAGCCAGCCCGCGGCGATGCGCTCGAGCGTTTGCGTGAGCCAGCCGTTGGGATCGATGTCATTGAGGCGCGCAGTCGCGAGCAAGGAAGCGATCGTCG
>JAGRKN010000211.1 GCA_020442275.1 Rhodoblastus sp.
ATCATACGATCGAGAGCTGGTGGATCTGGGCGGCCATCGTCATCCTGTGCCGCGAGATCCTGGTTTCCGGCCTGCGCGAATTCCTCGCGGAGCTGAAAGTGCCGCTGCCGGTCAGCGCGGTCGCCAAATGGAAGACGACCGTGCAGATGATCGCGCTCGGCTTCCTGATCGTCGGCGACGCCGGCGAGCCGATCCTGCATGGCACGCGCACGATTGGCCTCTATCTTCTCTGCCTCTCCGCCGCCCTCACGCTCTATACCGGCTGGGACTATATGAAGGCCGGGCTGAAGCACGTGACGGAGGAGTGATGAAAGCCGTCTATTTCGCCTGGGTGCGCGAGCGCGTCGGCGCGACCGACGAAGACATCGCCCCGCCAGCCGAGGTGCGCACGGTCGGCGACCTCATCGGCTGGCTGGTTTCGCGCGGCGAGAACTACGCCTATGCCTTCGAAAACGCCAAGGCGATCCGCGCCGCGATCGACCGCAAGCATGTGAAGCATGACGCGCTGATCGCCGGGGCGAAGGAGATCGCATTTTTTCCGCCGATGACCGGGGGCTGAGGCGTCCGTGGCTGTCCGCGTCCAGTCCGAACCCTTCGACGCCGCCGCCGAAGCCCGCGCGCTGACGGCAGGGCGCGCCGATGTCGGCGCCGTCGTCACTTTTGTCGGCCTGTGCCGCGACGAGGGCGGGACGCTGGCGGCGCTCGAGCTCGAGCATTATCCGGGCATGGCGGAAGAGGAGATTTCGCGCGTCGTGGCGGAAGCGCAGGCGCGCTGGCCGCTGATGGGCGCGACCGCGATCCATCGCTACGGCAAGATCGCGCCGGGCGAGGACATCGTGCTTGTCGTCACTGCCTCGGCGCATCGCGCGGCCGCCTTCGCGGCGGCCGAGTTCCTGATGGATTATCTCAAGACCCGCGCGCCCTTCTGGAAGAAGGAGCACCGCAAGGACGGCACGAGCGGCGACTGGGTCGCGGCGAAAGACGCCGACGACGCGGCCGCCGATCGGTGGAAGGCCTGAAAGGTCAGCTCTTCTTCATCGGGCAGGTGTTCATGCCGAGCAGCGTATAGGCCGGGCAGAAACGGAAGAGACCGGTGAAGAGCGGGATCACGCCGATCCAGCCCCACATGGACTTCGGGCCGACGAAGACGAGCGAAATCAGGACGAGGCCGACGATGACGCGCAGGATGCGGTCGATGCCTCCGACATTGAAGGACATGGGGGAACTCCCTTGTTGGACCCTGTCATGCCTAGAGCATTGCGCCTGGCCCGTCTGTGATCAAGTCACAAAGCGCCGCGCGCCTCGAGCGCGGCGCGGTCGAGGAGCGTGACCTCGCCCCGCGCGGTGCGTACGAGGCCGGCCTTGGCCAACGCATCGAGCTGGCGGCTCACCACTTCGCGCGCCGTGCCGACCTCTTCCGCCAGCGCCTGATGCGTCGCCGCCACGCGGCCCTCCGCATCCGCCCGGGCCAGCAGAACCTGCGCGAGGCGGGAATCGATCCGGGCGAAGGCGACGGTTTCCAGCAACTTGCTGATGTCCTGCAGCCGCGCGCCGAAGCGCTGGAAGACGAAGGTGCGGAAGACCTTCGACACGGCCATCAGCCGGTCGAAGCGCGCGGCGGGGATCATGACGAGCGCAACATTCGTCTCGGTGACGCCTTCCGCCGAATAATCCTGGCCGGCCATCAGGCAGAGCGTTGTCTGCACGCAGACTTCGTCCGCGCCGACGCGGTAGAGGACCAGCGCGCGACCCGATTCCGAATTGAGGCCGACGCGGACCGAACCCGCCAGAACCACGGCGAAGCCCGAGCAGGCGGCGCCCGGCGAAAACAGCGTGCGGCCGGCTTCGATCTCCATCGGCTGGAGGTCGGCGACCAGCGCGCGCGCCTCCGGCTCGAGCGCGACAAGACCGGGCAGGCCGTCGATCCAGCTTCTGCTTTCCGCCCCGCGCGGCCCTGCGTTCATGCCTGCTCCCCGCAATCCGACGGGCTGAAGTGTTTGCAGCCGCCCGCCCTTGGGCTAATCGACGGAGAACCCGCCCGCAAGCGCCAGCCAGGACGCCCATGCCCGAATATTACTACGAAGATTTCGTTCCCGGCTCGGTCGCCGAGTTCCACGCGGACCACGCGATCACGAAAGAGGAGATCATCCGCTTCGCGGCCGCCTACGATCCGCAGCCCTTCCATCTCGACGAGGAAGCCGCGAAGCATTCGATGCTCGGCGGGCTCTGCGCCTCGGGCTGGCACACCTGCGCCCTGATGATGCGGGTCAATTTCGATCAGTGGCTGTCGCGTACCGCCTCGCTCGGCGCGCCGGGGATCGACGAATTGCGGTGGGAGAAGCCGCTGCGTCCGTGCGACCGGCTGACGCTTCGCCGCACGATCCTGCACAAGCGCGTGTCGCGCAATCGTCCGGAAATGGGGCTCGTCTCGATGGAGATCGAGGCCTTGAACCAGAAGGGCGAGGTTGTCGCGCGCCAGAAGCACACGCAGTTGATCTCGCCGCGCGATCCCGCGCGCGCGCTGGCCGAAGTCGCCGAGGCCGCGCCCCAGCCGAAGGTTCCCCATCCCACTCATGCCCTGCCGCGCGTGGCGGCCGAGGGCCGCGCGCGGCCGTTCGCCGGCTATCTCGAGGATCTGCAGGTCGGCGCCTATATCGAACTCGGCCGCGAGACCTTCACGAAAGAAAACATCATCGACTTCGCGAGCCAGTTCGATCCGCAGCGCTTTCATCTGGACGAAGCCGAGGCCGCCAAGACGCATTTCGGCCGGCTCGCCGCGTCTGGCTGGCAAACGGCGTGCCTGTGGATGAAGAATGTGGTGGCGACCCGCGATCGCGTGCAGGCGGATTTGCGGGCGCAGGGCATAGAGACGCCGCAGGGCGGACCTTCGCCCGGCTTCATCCACCTTCGATGGAACAAGCCCGTGCTGGTGGGCGACACCATCACCTACGCGACGCAGATCATCGACAAGCGCGCGACGTCCAAGCCCGGCTGGGGGCTGGTGTTCAACCACAATTCGGGCGTCAACCAGAACGGCGAACTCGTGTTCGAATTCCGCGGCTCCGGCTTCATCCGCACGCGCGGCGAATGAAGCGCGTGCGCCCGCGCACGGCGCCGGGCGTGCGGGCGGGGAAGAGTGCGCGCATCTGGAGGGCGCATGCGCGCGACGATTTTTCTTGCCTGCCTGATCGGGGTTTTCGCGGCCGAGAGCGTCGCGGCGGCTGAAAGCGGCTATACAAAATTCGATTGGGAGAAGTGCCGCAAGACGGCCGAGGGAGACGACGTGGTCATGCGTCGTTGCAACGGGCCCGACGGCATTGTCGTCGACATCAACAATGGCGCCGACGCCGCCTTCGTCTCCTTCGGCGAGAAGGGCGCGCGGGGCGAGACGCAACTCGGCGAATTCTACTTCCCGAAGGAGACGGTGGAGTGGCGCAAGGCGGCGGGCAAACCTTTCGCCGCCATCCTGCGCTACGACATCGGCAAGGCGATCGGCGGGCCGTTCCGCAGCGCGCTCGTCGTCTACAAGCTCGAAGGCAAGACGTCGTCCTGCATCGTTGCGATCGTCGACGCCGGCAAGCCCGGCGCCAACGAACGGGCGCGTGCGGCCGCCGACGAGGCGACGCCGAAATTCACCTGCGACAAGGACGCGCCGCAGCGTCGATGAGCAAGACCGTCGCAAGGACCCGCGCGGGCGCTCGCCCCGGAATCAGCCAGAAGCGCAAGGCGCAGGCGATCTTCCTGGGCGCGCTGCTGCTCTTCGCGGCGATGATCGGGATCATCCGCTACCTCAAGAGCCAGCAGGAGGCCGAGCGCGCCAGCGCGCCGCCGAAGATGACCTCCTATGTGATGGACGAGGCGCATCTGATCGATTCTGGCGTGCGCGCGCAGTTGAACGAACGCCTGCGCGCGCTCTATCGCGCCGACGGGCCGCAGGTCGTCGTGGCGACCATCGCGGGGGTGACGAAGGGGTCGATCGCGGAAGACGCCATCGCGCACGCGCGGGCTTGGCGGATCGGCCATGCCGGGCGCAACGACGGCGTACTGCTCCTGATCGCGGCCAACGAGCGCAAGGCGCGCATCGAGGTCGGCTACGGGCTCGAAGGCGTTCTGACCGACGCCGTCAGTCGGCTCATCATCCAGAACCGCATGGAGCGCCATTTGCAGGCGCGCGAATGGACGCAAGCCGCAGCGGGCGGCGTCGACGGCGTTCTCGATGTCGTCGGCAAGATTGTCGTCGCGCCCAACGCGGGCCGCGTTCCCGAAAGTCAGGATTCGCTCCTCTGGACGGTCGTCGTCTTTGCGGGCAAGGGGCTTCTCGTCGTCGTCTTCGTCTCTGTCATGGCGCTGTTCTTCATCGTCCTCGCGATGGTGGCGCTGTCGATCCTGCAAACGATCCTGCTCGCAATTCCCGGCGTCGGACCGCGTATCAAGGCTTCGCCGCGCTGGAGCTGGCTCGCCAGGCCGCTGCCGGTGAGGCCCGGCGGCGGCTCGTCCAGTTCGGATTCCGGCAGCGACTGGTCGTCGAGTTCGAGCAGCAGTTCCTCGAGCGGCGATTCAGGCGGCGGCGGCGATTTCGGCGGCGGCGGGTCGAACGATTGAGCGCGGTTGATCGCAACGGCGCGCGCGTCCATCCTCGCGACATGACCGGCCTGCCGTCATCGACCCGCGCGTGCATGGGCGCGATTTTTTTCTCGCTCGCCTTGCTGCTTTCGCCGGGGGCCGTTCGCGCGGCGAACGATACGCCCGACAATGTCGCCGTCCAGCGCGACATTCCCTACGGCGCCGGGGATGATGCGAAGCTCGATCTCTATCTGCCGAAGTCGCTCGCAGGCTCCCGCAGGCCGCTGCCGACCGTTCTGTGGGTTCACGGCGGCGGCTGGGCCGGAGGAAGCAAGGATTATGTCGCGAAATATGCCGCGGCGCTCGCGGCAGGCGGCTTTGCGGTGGCCGCGATGGACTACAGCGTGCCGCCGAAAGCGATCTATCCGACGCCGGTGCGGCAGGCGTTCGAGGCCTTCGCCTATATCAAGCGCGATGCGGCGCGCCTGCACGTCGATCCTGTGCGCCTTTTCATTGCCGGGGATTCGGCCGGCGCTCAGATCGCGGCGCAGGTCGCGGCCGTTGCGACCTCGCCCGCCTATGCGCGGCGGATGGGCGTGAAGCCGACGATCGCAGCGCGCGAATTACGCGGCGCGCTTCTCTACAGCGGCGCCTACGATCTCGCGACGATGGGCTTCGACGGCCCGATCACATCGAAGCTCGCAGGGCCGCTCGCGCATTATGCGGGCACGCAGACGTTTCGCGCGGACAAGACGTTCGCGACCTTTTCAGTGGCGCGCTTCGTGACATCAGCTTTCCCGCCTACCTTCATCACCGCCGGCAATGACGACGATTTCGAGGATCAGTCGCGAGATTTCGCGGCGCGTCTCAAGAAACTCGGGGTGAGGGTGGACGACATGTTCTTCGACGCGGATTTCACGCCGCGTCAGCCCCACGTCTATGTCTTCGCCGTCGACCAGCCGATCGGTCGC
>JAGRKN010000432.1:0-705 GCA_020442275.1 Rhodoblastus sp.
CGATCGCCGTGGCGCAGCGCGCGGTGAGACCGTCCGCTTTCGCCGCGCGCGCTTCGAGCGTGCGGGCCTCGTCGACGAAGTCGGCGAGCAGCGCGTCGAACAGGCCGATCGCGTCAGGTTCGAGCGTGATGGCGCACCGCTTGCCGCGAAAGAACGAGGCGCGGAATTCCTCGATCCGCTCGGAGAGAAGATCAGGCAGCATCGGCCGTCTCCTTCCGCGAGTAGGCGTTCGGGCAGGTGCGGCAGGCGCGGTAGAGTTTCGCCCGCGTCGACGATGAGCCGAGGTGCTTCTTGCCCTGCTCGGCGAGGCACCGGTCCTTCGTGATCTCATCGAGCACGGGACATTGGACGATCTCGCCCATCAGCGCCCCGCGCACCTTCTGCTCGATCTTGCCGAGGTCGCCCTTGTAAGTGCCGCGAATGGCGCTGGAGATCGCGGAGACGGAATACCCGACGCGCTGCGCGACGGCTGACGCGGTCGAGGCGTCGCATTGCGCCGCCAGCTCGACGATCCAGTCGGGCAGCGCCTCGCCCCATCCGGCGCGGGCATTGGCCATGAAATTGGTCTCAGCCATGGGCCACCTCGCTTTCGCCGACGATCTTTTGCGTGTTGGCGTCGAAGACGATCGATGCGTTGAAGACTTTCGGCGCGAGCGGGCCGGTGTCGGCGCGCTTGACGAGCCGCCATGTGCCCGCGCGCGCGCC
>JAGRKN010000432.1:864-1595 GCA_020442275.1 Rhodoblastus sp.
CCGTCCAGACCTGTTGCTGCGTCTTTCCGCGCACACCCTGATAATCGGCGCGACGTTGGACGGGCGCCTTGGCGGCCTTAATCGCGACGGCGTAAATGTGTGCCGGCAGGCCGATGGCGGACTTGCGGCTGCCGATCCGCTTGACCGCGCCCTGCCTGACCATGGCGTAGACCCACGCCTTGACCGTCGAATAGGCGACGCCGTTGGTGCAACCGGCGAGCTCGCCGAGCGTGAAGCCTTTTGCGCCCGCCTTCTTCGCGATCGACCAGTAGTGCTCGGGACCGCGCGGCAGCGCGATCGGCACGTTGAAGGGACGGTTCATGCGGCCCTCCCGTTCTTCACGAGGTTGAGCCGGCCGCGCGGTTTCGGCGCTTCGCCGGTGAAGATCGCGCCGGCGTAGGTGTCCGGCGTCAGCTGCTTCACGCCCGAGGCGCGCGACCATTCGGTCATCTTGTTCATGGTGGTGACGATGCGGCGGGCGCGCGCATCGGTCTTGACGAGGACGTCGTGCAGCAGCGCGTCGTCGATCTCGATGCCGGGCAGGAATATCTTCGCGAGTTTTTTCGCATCGCCCATGTCGCAGGGCTGCGCCGGGAACCAGTCGAGCACGCGATTGTGGACGCGCTCGTAGCGCAGCAGCTTGTTCGGCAGGTTTTCCTCGCCGACCAGCAAAACCGGGACCTGCGTCGCCTCGGCGATCTCGCGTACGATCTCGATCAGGCCCTTGTCGA
>JAGRKN010000212.1 GCA_020442275.1 Rhodoblastus sp.
CTTCCGCATAGGCCTGCACGCGGGCGCGCAATTCGGATGCTGGAACGAGTTCGTCGACCAGCCCCCAATCCAGCGCCTCCGCCGCGCTCGCCATCCTGCCCTCGTAGAGATAGCGGATCGCGCGCGGCCTGCCGATCAGCCGCGCGAGCGCCTGCGTCGTCGCGATCGGCGGGATGAAGGCGATGGCAATTTCCGGCTGGCCAAATCGCGCATTGTCCGCTGCAAACCGCAGGTCGCAATGCAGGGTCATTTCGAGCCCGCCGCCGACCGCTGTCCCGTTGATCGCCGCCAGCAGCGGTTTTGGCGAGCTGCGCAGGAGCCGCGCAATGGCGTGGCACAGCTCGATCCAGTCGCGCATCTGCGGCGCAGTCATCGCCGCGAAGGCCGCGAGATCGGCGCCGGCGCTGAAATATTTCTCGACGCCGCTGGCGATCACGAGCACGCGCGTCTGCGGATCGTCCAATGCCTGCTTCATCGCGGCGAAGGTCTCTTCCACCATCTTGCGCGAGAAAGCGTTGACCGGCGGCCGCGCGAATTCGAGCCATGCGACGTGATTGACGACGCTGAGCCGGATGGTCTCGAATGCTCCGCTCATGTCGCCTCCTCAAGCCGCCTTCAGCGCGCGCGCCTTGCGCTGCTCGTTGAGATTATGCGCCAGAATGGCCGCCATGATGACTACGACCCCGACGATTTCCCAAAGCGTGAAGACGCGCCCGCCCCAGGCCGCCCAGGCGAAGGGAATGACCGGCGTGAACGTCGAGACCAGCGTCGCCGTCTGCGCGCCGACCATGCGGACCGCGAGGTTCCATGTGATGATCGAGACCGCCGAGACGAAGATGAAGAGATAGACGATCTGCGGCCAGATCGGCAGGAAATCGGCGAAATGCGGCGCGGTCGCATGGCCGAGCGTGGTCATCACGATGGCGAGCGCGATCCCGACCGGCGCGCCGAGCAGGCAGGTCAAGGTCGTCAACCGCAGCGCGGAATAGCCGACCATGGTCTGCGCCTTGATCGTGTAGAAGGTCCAGCATAGCGAGGAGACGAAGACCAGCAGGTTGCCGACCATGCTGCCGCCAGACGTCAGCGCCGTCAGGTCGCCGCGCGTGACCACCAGCAGCGCGCCGAAGACGACCGCGATCGCGGCCAGCACCACGCCGCGCGGCGGCAGCGCGCGCGCTTCCAACGCCCGATAGATCGCTACGTTGATCGGCGTCATCACCGTAATGGCTGCAGCATGCTCGGGCCGCGTCAGCCGCACACCGAGATAGGAGAACAGGCCGAAACCGGCCGAGCCCAGCGCGCCGAGCAGGATCAGCGTGAACAGGTCCTTGCGCGGCGGGATCAGCGCGTCCGGACCCTCGATCGCCATGACGATCACGGCCAGGAACAGGCCCGAGAACAGGTAGCGGATGCCGGTGATCCAATAGGGATCGACCGCCTGCGACACCACCTTGCCGACCGGCATGTAGGCGCCCCAGATCAGAACCGTAACTGCAAGCCAGAACAGGCCCTTGGGCGAATTGCTCGTCATTTCCTCCGCCAGCCCGCCTGTTGTCTCTTGTTAACGCCGTCCGGCTCTACCACATTTTGTCAGTCGGACCATTCGGCCCGCGGAGAATAGCGTCCATGAGCAATACGACCGGCTACAACACCTCCCAGCAGACGGGTTATTACCCCGCCCTGCCGCCGCAGGCGCTGGCCAGCGTGCGCACGCGGCGCATGATCGCCGTGCTGCTCGACCTGATCCTCGTGTCGATCATCGCCGCCGTGATCTTCCTCGGGCTCGGCTTCCTGACGCTCGGCCTGTCCTGGTTCTTCCTGCCGCCGATCATCCTTCCCGTCGTCGCCTTTTTCTACAATGGCATGACGGTGTCGGGCCGCAACATGGCGACCCCCGGCATGAAGGCGATGGACCTCGAGGTGCGGCTGACCAACGGCCAGCCCGTGCCCTTCATCAACGCCGCCGTGCACGGCGTGATGTTCTGGCTGAGCTGGTATGTCACGGGCGGGTTGGTGCTGCTGACATCGCTGATCACGCCGGAGAAGCGCTGCCTGCACGATATACTGGCTGGCCTGATAGTTGTGCGGCGCACCTCCTGAATTGCCCTGTTCCGCCGCGTGGATTTCGCGCTAGATTCTTCACGCGGCGGATTCGTCTCCGCCGCGTGAATCGTGTGGAGCGCTAAAACGCCTTGACCCGAGAGCCGCGCGACGCCCCGCAATTTTACCTCACCGCCCCCTCGGTCTGCCCCTATCTGCCGGGCCGCGAGGAGCGGAAGGTCTTCACGCATCTCGTCGGCCGTCGCGCGGCCCATCTGAACGACGCGCTGACCCAGTCCGGCTTCCGCCGCTCCCAGACCATCGCCTATCGCCCGGCCTGCGAAAATTGTCGCGCCTGCGTCTCCGTGCGCGTGCTCGTCGACGATTTCCGGCCCGGCCGCACCATGCGCCGCGTTCTGGCCCGCAACGCCGACGTGACGGCGAGGCTCGCGCCCGCGCAGGCGACCAGCGAGCAATATTCCCTGTTTCGCGGCTACGTCGATTCCCGTCACGGCGACGGCGGCATGGCCGACATGAGCGTGCTCGACTTCTCGATGATGGTGGAGGACAGCCACGTCGAGACGCGGCTCGTCGAATACCGCCGCCCGAGCCCGGACGGCCGCGCGGAACTCATCGCCTGCTGCCTGACCGACGTGCTCGCCGACGGCCTGTCTATGGTCTATTCGTTCTACGAGCCGGACGAGGCCATGCGCTCGCTCGGCGTCCACATGATCCTCGACCATATCGAACGCGCCCGCGCGCTCAGGCTTCCCCATGTCTATCTCGGCTACTGGGTCGAGGGCTCGAAGAAGATGGGCTACAAGTCCCGCTTCCTGCCTCAGGAGCGCCTCGGCATGAACGGCTGGGAACTGACGGTTTGACCCTCAGCCAGCGCCGCGCCGGTTCCGCGCGACAGTCCGGTAGCGGCCGAGCTTCGGCACCGCGACATCCGCATTCTTCGCGCTGAATTCGTCGATCGTGTCGATCAGGAAATGATATTCGTCGATGCCGAGCAGCACGAGCCGGTCGCGCCCGTTCTTGGTGACGACGACAGGCTCGCTCAACGCGAGATCGCTGAGCTGACTGAAATTTCGGGCCGCTTCCGAAGATGTCACGCGCTTCATCGCGCTTCTGTCCGCATCAGACCTTGCGACGCCAGCCCCGATCGGCCGCACATCTCGATCCGTGAGACTAGTCGAACGCGCGCGCATGGACAAATAGGTCCGGGGATGCTCGAAACTGCCTGCCGGACGGGACCAAACGCAAGCTCGGGCGTTATGCCTCCGGCGGAATGCATGCGAGGCGGCCTGTGACGCTCATTCAGATCGAGGCCACAATCATTGTCGTGGTCATGCTGGGCGTCTTCGTCTGGGATCGCTGGCGCTACGACATGGTCGCGCTCGGGGCGCTGCTCGCGGCGCTCGCGACCGGCGTCGTCAAGCCGGACAAGGCCTTCGAGGGCTTCGCGAGCCCCGTCGTCGTCATCATCGCGTCCGTCCTCATCGTCAGCCGCGCGATCGCGCGCTCGCGCATCCTCGACGAAGCCGCGCGCGCCCTGCTCCGCCGCGCGCCGACGACCGGCATGCGCGTTGGCGTGCTAGCCGCCTGCGTCGCCTTCCTGTCGGCCGTCATCAAGAATGTCGGCACGCTCGGCATGTTTCTGCCGATCGCGATCCAGACCGCGCGGCGCAACGGCCAGTCGCCTTCGCTCTACCTCATGCCGCTGTCCTTCGCCTCGCTGATCGGCGGCACGATGACATTGGTGGGGACCTCGCCAAATCTGCTGATCTCGACCGTGCGGCGGGAGACGGTCGGCCAGGCCTTCGGCATGTTCGACTTCCTGTGGGTCGGCCTGCCGCTGACGATCCTCGCGATCCTCTTCCTTTCGGTCGGCTGGCGCCTGCTGCCGGGCGACCGGCAAGGCAAGCCGACCGACGAGGAAAAGTTCGACGTCGGCCGCTACATGACGGAATTGCGCATTCCCAAGGACAATACTCTCGTCGGCAAGACCGTCGGCCATGTCGAGGATGTCGGCGAAGGCGATCTCATCATCACCGAAGTCCTGCGCGGCGTGGGTCGTCATCCCATCCCCTCGCGCAACTGGCCGCTCGCGGCCGGCGACACGCTGGTCGTCCAGGCGAGCCCCGACGTGGTGAAGGCGCTCGTCGCGCGCGAAAAACTCGAACTCGCCGGAAAACGCGAGATCGAGGAAGCCGACGACGAGGCGAAGGACATGACGACCGTCGAGGCGATCGTCAGCGCATCCTCGCCGATGATCGGCCTCACCAGCGAAAGCCTGCTCCTGCGCCAGCGCTTCAGGGTCAACCTGCTTGCGGTGACGCGTGCGAGCGGCGCGGCGCGCGGCCGCCTGCGCCAGCACCGCTTCGCGGTCGGCGACGTCGTCGTGCTGCAAGGCTTCGAAGGCGCTTTGCCCGCAACGCTCGCCGAACTCGGCTGCCTGCCGCTCGCCGACCGCAACCTCGAACTCGATCGCGCGGAAAAGGGCTACCTCTCGCTCGCCATCCTCGGCGTCGCGATCGCGCTGATGCTTACCCATGTCGCGCGCGTCGAGGTCGCCTTCTTCGGCGCGGCGGTCGCGATCATCCTGACCAATCAGATCACGCTGAAGAACGCTTATGCCGCGCTCGAAGGTCCCGTGCTCGTCATGCTCGCCTGCCTCCTGCCGGTCGGCGAGGCCTTGAAGGACGTCGGCGTCACCCAGCTCGTCGCCACGCAGCTGACGGCGGTCGCCCACCATCTGGCGCCCCTGCTCGCGCTCGGCTTCGTCCTGATGATCTCCATGCTGGTGACGCCCGTCATGCACCATGCGCCGGCGGTCATCATCATGGGCCCGATCGCGGCCCAGCTCGCCAAATCGCTGGGCTACAACCCCGAACCATTCCTGATGGCGGTCGCCCTCGGCGCAGCCTGCGATTTTCTCTCGCCCATCGGCCACCAGAACAATCTTCTGGTGAAGGAGCCCGGCGGCTACACATTCGCGGATTACTCGCGTCTCGGCCTGCCGCTGTCGCTGCTCGTGCTCTTCGTTGGCACGCCCCTGATCGCCTGGGCCTGGCCGATCAGGTGAGGCGCGCTTTCGCGAGAGATGCGCGCAGGGTTTCTAATTCGCCGGCAAGAAAACCCGCGAGCATCGCGCGATCTGTCGCTTCGATATCACGCAACGCCTCGTCGAGGCGCACGCCCTCCTCCGGCGTCAGCGCCCTTGCGCCGGTCGCCTCGCATTCCCAGCAGGCCGCGAGAATCCGGAAGGCGAGACGCTGCGCCGCGACGGTCGCCGGCCACAGGCGGTCGGCTTCTTCACGCGCGCGACCGCCCATGCCCGTCTGCGCCTCGTAGAGCAACATCATGTCGACGGAGGCGTTTCGCAACCCGATCCGCGCGCGTCGCGCCGCTGCGCTCGTGACATCGCCCGCCGCGAGCATCGGCAGCATCTTTCGCGCAGCCAAAATTGTTGCGTCCAGCGCCTTCCTCAATCCGGCGTCGTCGCGCCGCGACGTCGCAAACAGCACGGCGAGACCGACAGCGCAGCCGATCGCCGTGTCGACGCCGCGATCAATCAGCAGCGTGCTTATGTCGCCGACCGGCGTCGCCGCCTCCGCGACCGTGAGCGCGATCGGTGTGATGAAGATCGTCGCCAGCGCGTAATTGCGCACGACGACGATCTCGATCAGGAATTGCAGGACCATGATGATGGCGGCGAGCGCAAGACCCTGCGGATGCGCGCTCAG
>JAGRKN010000213.1 GCA_020442275.1 Rhodoblastus sp.
CTGGCGATTCGGATGACGCCGCCGTCGGCGCGCAACAGGCCGACGTTCATGTAGAAGGTGGTCGTCTTGCCGGCGCCGTTCGGGCCGATGATCGCGCGCATCTCGCCGGGCTCCAGCGTCAGCGACAGGCCGCGCAGCGCCTTGTAGCCGTCGAAGGAAACCGCGACGCCGTCGAGATAGAGCAGCGAGCTCGTGAGGATTGCTTCGTCCATCTCTTAACCTCCGCTCGCCTTGGCGGCTGGTTGCGCGCCGTTCCCGGCGATATCCGACGTGGCCTGCTTGCGCCTGAGCTTGTCGATGAAACCGAGCACGCCCTTGGGGAGGAACAACGTGACGAGCACGAACAGCAGGCCGAGCGCGAACAGCCAGTATTCGGGCAGTGCGCCGGTGAACCACGTCTTCGCGAAATTGACGATGAGCGCGCCGAGCGCGGCGCCGACCAGCGTGCCGCGGCCGCCGACCGCGACCCAGATCACCGCCTCGATCGATTGCGCGGGCGAGAATTCGCTAGGGTTGATGATGCCGACCTGCGGCNNTGCGGCACGTAGAGCGCGCCGGCGACGCCGGCCATCATCGCCGACAGGGTGAAGACCGCGAGCTTGTAGTTCTCGACGCGATAGCCGAGGAACCGCGCGCGCGACTCGGCGTCGCGGATGGCGATCAGCACCTTGCCGAATTTCGACGTGACGAGAAACCGTCCGATCAGGATCGACACGATCAACGTGATCGCCGACACCGAGAACAGCGCCGCGCGGGTCGCGTCGGACTGCACGTTGAAGCCGAGGATGTCCTTGAAATCGGTGAGGCCGTTATTGCCGCCGAAACCCATGTCGTTGCGGAAGAAGGCGAGCAGCAGCGCGTAGGTCATGGCCTGCGTGATGATCGACAGGTAGACGCCGGTCACGCGTGAACGAAACGCGAGCCAGCCGAAGGCGAAGGCAAGAATGCCGGGAACGAGCAGCACCATCAGCATGGCGTAGGGGAAGAAGTTGAAGCCCCACCAGGTGACGGGCAGTTCCTTCCAGTTCAGGAACACCATGAAGTCGGGAAGGATGGGATTGGCGTAGACGCCGCGCGCGCCGATCTGGCGCATCAGATACATGCCCATCGCATAACCGCCGAGCGCGAAGAAGGCGCCGTGGCCGAGCGAGAGAATGCCGCAATAACCCCAGACCAGATCGAGCGCGACGGCGAGGATGGCGTAGCACAGATATTTGCCGAGCAGCGCGACGATATAGGCCGGCATGTGCAGCGGGAAACTTTCCGGCGTTATCAGAAGCAGGATCGGCACGAGGATGGCGGCGGCGGCGAGCAGGCCGACCGCGATCAATGAACGTCTGTCGAGCAGCGCGAGGAGGCGGGAGGTCAGCATGGATCAGGCCTCCACCGCGCGGCCCTTGAGCGCGAACAGGCCGCGCGGACGCTTCTGGATGAACAGGATGATAAAGACGAGCAGCGCGATCTTGCCGAGCACCGCGCCGGCGAAGGGCTCCAGAAATTTATTCGCAACGCCGAGCGTCGCCGCGCCGAGCAGCGTGCCCCAGAGATTGCCGACGCCGCCGAACACCACGACCATGAAACTGTCGATGATGTAGCTCTGGCCGAGGTTGGGCGAGACATTGTCGATCTGCGACAACGCGACGCCCGCCATGCCGGCGATGCCCGAGCCAAGGCCGAAGGCGAGCGCGTCGATGCGGTTGGTGTCGATGCCCATGGAGGAGGCCATGCGCCGGTTCTGCGTCACCGCGCGCATGCGCAGGCCGAAGGAGGTGAAGCGCAACAGCGCCTGCAGCGCGGCGAAGACGACGAGCGCGAAGACGATGATCCACATGCGCCCGTAGGTGATTTCGAGACCGGCGAGCTGGAACGAACCCGACATGAAGGAGGGCGCGCCGACCTCGCGATTATTGGCGCCGAAGATCGTGCGCACGGCCTGTTGCAGCACCAGCGAGACGCCGAAGGTGGCGAGCAGCGTCTCGAGCGGGCGGCCATAGAGGAAGCGGATGATCGTGCGTTCGATCAGGACGCCGACGGCGCCGGCGACCAGGAAGGCGAGCGGCACAGCGATCAGCAGCGAATAGTTGAACAGGCCCGGCGCATGCGTACGGGCATATTCCTGCACGACGAAGGTCGTGTAGGCGCCCAGCATCACCATCTCGCCATGCGCCANNNNCCATCACGCCGAAGGTGATGGCCAGCCCGATCGCCGCCAGCAGCAGCACGGAGCCGAGCGACAGGCCGTACCAGATGTTCTGCAGATTGCGCCACATCGAGAGCCGGGATTCGATGGCCGAAACAGCCGCTTGCGCGGCCTGCTTGACGATGGTTTCGGGTCCGCTCGCAAGCCCGGTCAGGATCGCCAGCGCCTCTTGGTCGCCTCGCGCGCGCAGCGTGGCGACGGCGTCGATCTTGTCGGCGTCGCTGGCGTCGGCCTTGGCGAGGATGACCGCGGCGCGCGCCTGCCGAAGCGCGTTCTTGATCGTCGCATCGCTTTCCTTGGCGATTGCCGCATCGAGCGTCGGCAGCGTGGACTCGTCGCGCGACTTGAAAACGGCGTCGGCCGCCTCGCGCCGACGCGCGGGATTGGGCGACATCAGGGTGAGCGCGCCGACGGCGGCGTCGACCGAGCGGCGCAGGCGGTTGTTGAGGCGCACGACCTTGAGATCGGTCGGCGCGGTTGCGACCTTGGCGCCGGTCGCGGCGTCGGTCAGGGCGCCGTCCTTGCCCTTGATGAAGACGGTCTTGCCTTCGGCGGAATAGGAGAGGCGGCCGTCCTGCAATGCCTCGATGATCGCGGGCGCGCGGGCCGCGCCGCTCTGCGCGACGGCGTCGATGGCCGAGCCGGTCGCCGAATAGGAGTCGGAGAGGAAACCTTGGAGCGCGGGCGCGAGATCGGCCTCGGCGGCGCGCAGTGGCGAGAGATTCACGAGAAGCGCGAATGCGAGGAAGAGACTGAGAAGAACTTTGCGCATGCGCTTTCTCTGGGGACGTTCTTTGCGGATGACCGGCGCGAGCAGCCTCTCATGCGCGGCTGGATGTGCAGTCGCGCTGGCGGGTCGGCGTCGGTTCGTCGTGGTTCGAGTGCGTCGTCGCGGGGCTCTGCGCCGCGAGGAAACGGGAGCGCCGTGGCGCTCCCGCCTTTGGCGTCAGGTCAGGCGCCGCCGCACTTGCCGGTCTTGGTGTTCCAGTTGCCGCACTTCTTGTCCTTCCAGTCCCCGATCAGGTCCTTGGAGCCTTCGAGGTACTTGGACCAGGCGTCGCCGGGCACTAGCTTGTCGGTCTTCCACACCACGTCGAACTGGCCGTCCGCCTTGATCTCGCCGATCAGGACCGGCTTGGTGATGTGGTGGTTGGGGAGCATCTCGGATACGCCGCCGGTCAGGTTCGGGGCCTTCACGCCGACGATGGCGTCGATGACCTTGTCCGGATCGGTGGTCTTGGCCTTCTGGACCGCCTGCACCCACATGTTGAAGCCGATCACGTGCGCTTCCATCGGATCGTTGGTCACGCGCTTCGGATTCTTGGTGAAGGCCTGCCACTTCTTGATGAACTCCTTGTTGGCCGGAGTGTCGACCGACATGAAGTAGTTCCAGGCCGCGAGATGGCCGACCAGCGGCTTGGTGTCGATGCCGGCGAGTTCCTCTTCGCCGACCGAGAAGGCGACGAC
>JAGRKN010000214.1:0-7173 GCA_020442275.1 Rhodoblastus sp.
CGACGATGACGATCGTGTCGGCGGCTTCGAGCCGCTGATAGCCCGAATGCGGCGCGCTGACCGGCGCCGTTCCGCGCGCGTCGTCGTAATGCAGGACGGTCGCGAGCCGGTCGGGGGCGGTCACGCCCATGCCGTTGAACAGGGCGAGCGAGCTGTCGCCGTGGCGCAGCAGGCGCAGCGCGGGAATGATGCGGTCGATGGCGTTGAGGAGCGCGGGCGGCGGGGCGGCGCCGCGCGCGACGAAGGCCTGTCGCAAAGGCAGGAAATCGAGCAGCAGGTCGATCAGCGTCTGCGGATTGCGGCTGAGATGGCCGCCGTCCGGCAGAATCTGCGCGCCGACGGCGTCGGCGAGCTGCGCGCCGGCGCGGGTCTGGAAGCGCGCGGGCGTATCGGCGCACATGGCGTAGGCGGACAGGGCCATACATGCCTGCAGGCGCGGGAGGCCTTCGGTCGCGCCGAGCGCATCCTGCAATTGCGCGGCGTCGCGGGCGAGCGCGCGCAGGAAGCGGTGGTAGAACTCGGCCTCGGCGCCCTCGAGCACGAGCGTGGACTGGCTGAGCCAGGACAGGATGCGCCGCGCCGTGGTGGCGGCGTCGAAGGTCTCGCCGCCGTTGCGGCCGCGGGCGGCCAGATAATCGTCGATCAGCGCGCGGGCGTTGACGCGGGCGAGGCTGGTTTCGGCCGCGCGCAGATGGCGCAGCCAGCCGAAGCCGTTGAGAGCGCGCGCCCATTCGGGCGAGGGCGGATGGAGGTCGAAGGGCGAGCGTCCCTGGGTATTCACGATGCGGCCGCCGAAGGCGAAATAGCCGGCGTAAATGTCCTCGGCGCGGGTCGCGTCGGCGGTGCGGATGTCCTGGGGCGCGATCAGCAGCCGCTCGGGCGCGCGCATGCGCATGCGGCCGAAGGCGCGCATGGGCGCCGTCGCGGCGCGCACGCCCTTCGACGCGTAGCGCTGCGCCACGAGCGCAGCGAGCTTCGCGCGATCCGCCAGTCCGCCGCTTGTCAGTCGCCCCTCCTGCCGGGCGCGATTCATCGCCCGCCGCCGCCACATGCCGACGTATAATATTCCCGTTCAAATGTTTAGGGTCTATTAACCTTGCCGCTAACCTTGACGTTTCAGGCGCGCGGCGAAGAAGCCGTCGAGGCCCGCCATGCGCGCGTCCTCGTTCGGCCAGTGGCAGGGCAGGGTGCGCAGGTCGCCCTCGTCGGTCAGGAATTCAGGCGGCAAACCACATTCGCCGGCCTCGAAAGGAACGCGCCGAAAATCCGGGTTCTTGCGCAGGAGGGCGGCGATCTGCGCTTCTCCTTCCTCGGGCTCGATCGAGCAGACGCAATAGACGAGATGGCCGCCGGGCTTCACCAGCGTCGCCGCCCGCGCGAGAATCTTGGCCTGCAGCGCGGCCAGCTGGTCGATGTCGCCGGGCTTCTTGGTCCATTGCACGTCGGGATGGCGACGGATCGTGCCGGTCGCCGAGCAGGGTGGGTCGACCAGCACGGCGTCGAACGGTTCGGCCGACCAGGTCGCCGCGTCCGCGACGACGATGTCGGCGTGCAGGCCGAGACGTTCGAGATTGGCGGAGAGCTGCTTCAGGCGCTCGGCCGAACGGTCGAGGGCGGTGACCTGCGCGCCGGCGGCGACGAGTTCGGCCGTCTTGCCGCCGGGCGCGGCGCAGAGGTCGAGCACGCGGGCGCCGGGTTCGAAGGGCAGAAGTCGCGCCGGCAGGGCGGCGGCCGCGTCCTGGACCCACCATTGCCCGTCCGCATAGCCCGGCATTTCGGGCACGGGCGTGTGGGCGGCGATGCGGACCGAGCCGGTCGGCAGAATCTTTCCGCCGAGCTTTTCCGCCCAGCCGGAGGCATCGTCGCGCACGGTGACGTCGAGCGTCGGCTCGCGCAGATGGGCGGCGGCGATGGCGTGAGCGCGCTCGTCGCCCCAGGCGCGGCGCCAGCGCTGCGCCAGCCAGCCGGGCGTCTCGTCGGCGAGCGGATCGAGGTCGGCGAGCAGATTTTCGCGCTCGCGAATGGCCGAGCGCAGGATGGCGTTGAGGAGACCCGAAAAGCCGGCCGTCTTGACGTCCGCCTTGGCCGCGCGCACGGCGAGGTCGACGGCGGCATGGTCGGGCGTGTCCATGAAGAGGATCTGCGCGAGGCCGCCGAGCGCGATCCATTCGAACTGGCCGGCGTTGCGCGGCATGCCCTTGTCGAGCAGCTGGGCGAGGATGCGCCGGATCGCGCCGAGCCGGCGCACGGCGACGGTGGCGATCGAGCGCACCAGCGCCTTGTCGCGCGCGTCGAGCCCCGCCGTGCGGTTGGGAACGGCGGATGGCGCGAAACGCTCGTCGAGCGCATGGCCGCCGGCGACGACGTCGGAGATCACCTGATGCGCCGCGATGCGCGCGCGCAGTCCCGGGATCGCGGAGATAGCCGCCTCGCGCTCTGCTTCCGTGGGGCGGGCGGCGCTGGAGCGGGCGCCGGGAGCCTTGCCTGATGGACGCTTCACCGGCCTGCCGCCTGTATTCGAATCGATACCAAGTTCACACGTCCATTCTTATGCCATTCACGCCGAAGATTCAGCTTCTTCCCCAAGGGCCGCCCCGATTTTCGTCCGGCGGCCCGGCTCCCCAAGGGTTAGGAGTTCCGCCTCTCACGATGCCCGATCCGCCGAGAAAGGACTCCGCGCCGGCGGGAGCGCCGTCGCCACGGAAGGGCGACCAGCCGCCGGCGGGCGCGGCGGCCTGGGGCTGCGGCTGGGCCATGCCGACGCCCATGCGCTGGGCGAGCGCCACGAGAGCGTCGATCCGGTTCTGTGTATCCGGGTGCGTGGAGAAGAGATTGTCGCGCGGGCCGCCGGCGAGCGGATTGACGATGAAGAGATGCGCCATCGCCGGCTTGTTCTCGACGACCTCGTCGGGAATGGCGGCGGCGCCTTCGGAAATCTTCGACAGGGCGGAGGCGAGGAACAGCGGATTGCCGCAGAGCTGGCCGCCGGTTTCGTCCGCGACATATTCGCGCGAGCGGCTGATCGACATCTGCACAATCATGGCGGCGATCGGGGCCAGAATCGCGAGCGCGATGGAGGCGAGCGGGCCTGGGCCGCCTTCGCGCCGGCCGCCGCCGAAGAACATGCCCCAGCTCGTGATGGACGAGATCGCGCCGGCGAGCGTGGCGGCGATGGTCATGGTCAACGTGTCGCGGTGCTGGATATGCGCCATTTCGTGCGCCAGCACGCCGAGGCGCTCCTCACGCGTCAGCATTTGCGACAGGCCGTGGTTCACCGCGATCGCGGCATGTTCGGGGTCGCGGCCGGTGGCGAAGGCGTTCGGCTGGTCGGAATTCACGACATAGACGCGCGGCATGGGCAGGCCGGCCCGCTGCGCGAGCCAGGCGACGTCGTCGACGAGATCTGGCGCGGTGGAGCGGTCGACCTCGTGCGAATCGACCGAGGACAGCGCCATGCGGTCGGAATTCCAGTAGGCGAACATGTTGGCGCCGATGGCGAAGACGAGCGCTATGCCCATGCCGCTCCGGCCGCCGAGCGCCAGGCCGACGATCATAAACAGGGCGGTCATGCCAGCGAGCAGGATCGCCGTGCGCATGAAATTCATGAACTCGTCCTCTATTCCCCCATGGCGGCGGGCGCCGCACCAGACTATGTGGGGAGGAGGCGCCTAGTTGCGCAAGACGATAGGGCGAGAGAATGGCGGATGAGAAGGCTGGCCGAGTCGCACCCCCCTCCCCCTTGTGGGGAGGGGCGGGGGAGGGGGTCGCGCGATCTCGCGACGTTGGCGCTTCAACCAAGCCGCCAATCTCGCAGGATGCCTCGACCCCCCACCCTAACCCTCCCCCACAAGGGGGGAGGGGACCAGATGCGTCACCGGCGGAACCCCGCAAACTCACGCCCGAAGCTCTTCGCGCGCTGGCCGAAGCCGAAGAGCGCCGCAAGGCGGCGGCAGAAGCCGCCCGCCCGCAGGAACTCGGCGGCCGCGACGGGCCGGAGCCGGTGCGCTATGGCGATTGGGAAAACAGAGGGATAGCGGTCGATTTTTGAGCAAGGCCGCGCGCCCGACGGCGCGGTCCGTCACCCCCGGTTCTTCCGCTCGCGCAATTCCGTAAACACCTCCGCCGCGGGCTTGCCGGTCATCCCCACCGCCGCCTGCACGCCGGGATCGGTCGCGCGCAGGAACGGGTTGGTGGCGAGCTCCAGCCCGATGGTGGTCGGCAGGGTGAATTGTCCTTGCGCGCGCATGGCTGAAATGTCGGCGGCGCGGCGGGCGAGTTCGACATTGCCGGGATCGACCGTCACGGCGAACTTCGCGTTGCCGAGCGTATATTCGTGGCCGCAATAGACGCGGGTTTCCTCCGGCAGGGCCGCGAGCTTTTCGAGCGAACGATAGAGGACCGGGGCCGGCGCCTCGAAGGCGCGGCCGCAGCCCAGCGCGAACAGCGTGTCGCCGGCGAACAGCAAGGCGTCATCGGCGAAATGGTAGGCGATATGGCCGGTGGTGTGGCCTGGCGTCTCGATGACGCGCGCCTTGGCCGAGCCGACCTGGACTTCGTCGCCTTCGATGAGCTGTCGGTCGAGGCCGGGAATGCGATGGGCGTCCGCCTTGGCGCCGACGACGCGCGCCTTGGGGAATTTCGCCTTCAGCTCGGGAATGCCCTGAATGTGGTCGGGGTGATGGTGGGTGACCAGAATGTCGGTGAGGGTCCAGCCCTTGTCCGCGAGCGCGGCCAGGATCGGCCCGGCTTCGGGCGCATCGATGGAGGCGGTCGCGCCGGTCGCGGGATCGTGGATCAGCACGCCGAAATTGTCGTCGAGGCATGTGAATTGATGAACCTGCAGCGCCATGCGCAAATCTCCGTCGCTCGTTGCGCCGACATATAGCGCAGTTTGCAGCGTCGCCATGAAAAAAGGCCCGGCGCGAGCCGGGCCGTGACAGTCTTGGAGCCGCTTCCAGAAGCTACTGAAGCATCACGACCTGCGTGCCGACGCTGACGCGGTTGTAGAGGTCGGCGACGTCCTCGTTGTACATGCGGATGCAGCCATAGGAGGCCGCGCTGCCGATCGAGCGGCGCATCGACCGGGTCGTTCCGTGGATGGCGATCTGGTCGCGGTTGAGCGTGAGCGCGGCGACGCCCATCGGATTGCGCGGGGAGCCGCCGGGAATGAGGTTCGGCAATTCCGGGTGATCGCGCTTGACGACAGCCGGCGGCGCCCAGTCGGGCCGCAGATACTTACCGTCGACGTAAGCGACGCCCGACCATTCCTTGCCGCGCTTGGGCACGGCGATCGGATAGCGGATGGCGCGGGCGCTATCGAGGACATAGTAGAGCGCGCGCTGGCGGGCGCTGATGACGAGAGTGCCGGGTCGCAGGTCGCCGGCCTGCGGGAAGGGCACGACGCGTTCCGCGGCGGCGGCGGGCTTGGGAGCCGCGATCAGCGCGCCGAACAGGGCGGCGGCGAGGCCGAGAACGAAGACAGCCCGCGAGCGGGCCGGAAGCGCGCGGGCCGCCGCGCGAAAAGAACCATTGCTCATCCGCAATTCCCCCGAGAAACGCAACACGATCGTGGACGATGCGATGCAACGATCTTTATCGAGGAGCGGGCTATTGTCGAAGCGTTCCTGACCGCGCAGTTAAGCGGTAGGCTTAAGATCTCGTTCCCTGTCGCCGGAGCGCCACAGTGATCGTCCCAGGCCTTTGACCACCGCTCGACGTCGCGCGATAAGCCGCCATGACCGAGGCCCCCCAGATTTTCGATCGCGCGCTGCTGAGGCGGCGCCAGAAGCGCGCGCTGGCGCAGGGTTTCGCGGATTTCCTGCTCGCGACCGTCGTGGAAGAGCTCGTGGCGCGGCTTTCGGCGGTTCAGCGCGAGTTTCGTACGGCGATCGATCTCGGCGGTCCCTCGCCCATGCTGGCGCAAGCGCTTGCGCAGCCCGGTCGCGACATCCTGCGCGTCGCCGACGATCCGGCCTTCGCCGGCGCCGGGCGCTTTCTTCTAGTCGAGGAAGAGACCTTGCCGGTTCCTCCGGCGTCCGCCGATCTCGTCGTCTCGGCGCTGGCGCTGCAATGGGTCAACGACCTTCCGGGGCTGTTCACGCAGATCAGGCGCTCCCTGAAGCCCGACGGCCTGTTTCTCGCCGGCCTGGTCGGCAACTCCAGCCTTTCCGAATTGCGCGCGAGCTTCACCGTGGCGGAAGCGGAAATGGAGGGTGGGGCGAGCCCGCGCGTCGCGCCCTTCGGCGATGTACGCGAACTCGGACGTCTCATGCAGCGCGCGGGCTTCGCCCTGCCAGTCGTCGATTACGAGACCCTGACCGTGCGCTACGATTCCATGTTCGGCCTGATGGCCGATCTGCGCGCCATGGGCGCGACCAATGCGCTGGTTTCTCGCGCACGAAAACCGCTGAGGCGCGGAACGCTGATACGCGCGGCGGAGATTTATGCGGAAGGGTACAGTGATCCCGACGGGCGCGTGCGCGCGAGCTTCGACATCGTGTGGCTTTCGGGCTGGGCGCCGCACGAATCGCAGCAAAAGCCCGCCGCGCGCGGCTCTGCGCAGATGAGCCTCGAAGAGGCGTTGAAGGCGGGGCGAAAAGGCGATTAGCCTTCACGCAGACGTGAGTTGCGCGCCTGAAGGCGCGCAGGCCATTCGAGGATCATGCCCCGCAATCCCTATTATGCCGGCCCGCCGTCGGACCATTTCGACGGCGTGCGCTTCTTCCTTCCCGGCGGCCGCTCGACAGACAAGAGCCGGCGCGATCTCCTGCGCTGGCGCTTCCAGTCGCGCGAATTGCCGCCGTGGCCCGGCGAATATCCCGGCCTGCCGCAGGACAAGCCGCCGCCGCGCGTGCATGGCGCCGCGCTGCGCGTGGCCTTCGTCGGGCATGCGAGTTTTCTCATCCAGACCCAGGGCGTGAACCTGCTGGTCGATCCCGTCTGGTCGGAGCGGGCGAGCCCGTTGCGCTTCGCCGGACCGAAGCGGGTGAATGCGCCCGGAATCGCCTTCGACGACCTGCCGCCGCTCGATGCGATCCTGCTGACGCACAACCATTACGATCATATGGACATGGCGACCCTGAAGCGGCTCGCGCATCAGCGGCCCTGTCCGATCGTCACGCCGCTCGGCAACGACACGATTCTCGCGCGCGGCATCGCAAAGGTCGACGCGCG
>JAGRKN010000214.1:7242-8859 GCA_020442275.1 Rhodoblastus sp.
TGGTCCGCGCGCGGATTGTTCGACCGGCGCATGGCCCTGTGGTGCGGCTTCGTGATCGAGACGGCGGCGGGCAAGATCTATGTCGCCGGCGACACCGGCTACGGCGACGGGCGCCTGTTCCGTGACATATTTCTCGAGCACGGCGCGATGCGGCTCGCCCTGCTGCCGATCGGCGCCTACGAGCCGCGCTGGTTCATGCGCGAGCAGCATGTCGATCCGGAAGAGGCGGTGCGCATGTTCGAGGATGTCGATGCGGGGCAAGCGCTCGGATGCCATTGGGGCACGTTCCGCCTCACCGACGAGGCGATCGACGAGCCGCCGAAGCGCCTGGCCGTGGCCCTGGAACGCGCCGGCGTCGCGCCGGAACGGTTTCGAGCGGCGCGGCCGGGCGAGGTGTTCGAGGCGCGCTAGGCAGCCCGCCGTGCGCGCTCCGCCATTTCCACGCCGATCGCTTTCGCGACCGCTGGCCGCGCCAAATGCAGCTTGTGATAGCTGGCGAGTTTTGGCCATTGCGCGAGGTCGATGCCGACGAAGGGGCACCAGTTCAGCATGGCGACGAGATAGGCGTCGGCGATGGTGAAACGGTCGCCGACCAGATGGTCGCCATCGCCGAGACGGCGGACGAGCGCGTCGAACGTCTGCTGCGCGCCCGCCTTCGCGTAGGCCTTGCCTTCGGCGGGCATGGCGGGGGCGAATAGCGGCGAGAAGACCTTCTTGTGCAGCTCCGTGCCGAGGAAATTGAGGGCGTCGATCACCTCATAGCGCCGCACGTCGGTCCATCGCGGAGCAAGACCCGCCTCGGGGTTCTGGTCGGCCAGATATTGCAGGACCGAGGGGTTCTCGTTGAGCAGCGTCCCGTCGTCGAGTTTCAGCGCCGGCACGTAGCCGTTGAACGCGATGGCGCGATAGTCGCGGCCATCCTTCGTCGTCTTGGCGCGGGTGTCGACATAGGTGATTTGGAGAGGAATTCCGGCCTCGTAGGCGGTAATATGCGCGGCGAGCGAGCAGGCCATCGGCGAGGTGAAAAGCTCCATGGTCGATCCTCCTAATTATGTGCGGATCGGTATAGAATATCTGCCGGCGGCGATGGTCAAGGATTTTTATGCGAACCGATACAGAAAATGAGAAACGCAAACGCGGCCGCCCCCGGCAGTTCGATCCGGAGCGGGTGCTGGAGAACGTGCGCGCCGTTTTCATCGCGAAGGGTTACGCCGGCGCCTCGCTGGACGATCTCGCGGCGGCCGCCGGCCTCAATCGTCCGAGCCTCTACGGCGCGTTCGGCGACAAGGAGCAGCTCTACATCCAGACGTTGAAACAACTCGGCCGACGCAGCCTGACACGGCTCGGCGAGGCTCTGGCGCGCGCGGAACCGATCGAGGAACGGCTGACAGCGATCTACCGGTCCGCCATCGCCAGCTACAGCGCGCCGCCCCTGCATGCGGGCTGCATGATCGTGAACACGGCGGCGACGGCGGCCACGACCCACCCGGCGATCGCGGAAGCGGCGCGCGAAATCCGGGTGGACACGGAAGCCATGTTCGAGCGCGCCTTCGCGGCCTGCGTCGCGCGGCGCGAATTGCCGCCCGAGCCCGCGCCGTCCGCCCGCGCCAAGCTCGC
>JAGRKN010000215.1 GCA_020442275.1 Rhodoblastus sp.
CGCGCTGGCCCCGCCCGTCCTGGTTAACGAGCTCGCCGCCGGAAAGAATGAGATCGTAGGTCTGGGTCATCTGTGGTTCCCTGAGTTGCTCCGGGTTTAGACCAACCTGCGCCGACGGGAAACACCGAGACCGCCGGCCTGCGGCCGGCCCCTTGCATGTGGCCGCCCGGAGGCAGGCGGTCCCGGCTTGACTTGGGCCCGCGCCGACACAATTTGCCGTGTCCTGACAGGATTGTTCCATGCCCGCCGTTCTTCTCGCCGACCGCGCCGTTCTCTCCGTCTCCGGCGCCGAGGCCCGCAATTTCCTCCAAGGCCTCGTCACCTGCGACATGACGAAGGTTTCTGCCGGCGCGCCGGGCTTCGGCGCCCTGCTGACGCCGCAGGGAAAGATCTTGTTCGATTTCCTGATCGCGCAGGACGGTGAGCGTTTCCTGCTCGATACATCGCGTGAAAAAGCCGCCGATCTCCTGAAACGCCTGACCTTCTATCGTCTGCGGGCCAAGGTCGAACTCGCAAGCCTGTCAGATGACGCGAAGGGCGACGAGGCGCTCGCCGTCGTCGCGCTGTTCGGAGGCGCCCAGGCGCCGGCCGATGCGATCGTCTTCGCCGATCCACGCGCGGAAACGCTCGGCAAGCGCGCGATCCTGCCAGTCGCGGCGGCGCGGGGTTTTGCGAGCGATGCGCGAGAAGAATACGAGGCTCATCGCATCGCCTGCGGCGTGCCTGCGGGCGGGCTCGATTTCGCCTATGGCGACGCCTTTCCGCACGAGACCAACATGGACCTGCTGCACGGCGTGGCCTTCGACAAGGGGTGTTATGTCGGGCAGGAGGTCGTCTCGCGCATGCAGCACCGCGGTCTCGTCCGCAAACGCGTGCTGAAGGTGGCGATCGATGGCGAAGCCGCGCCCGGCGCCGAGATTCGCGCGGGTGAAATTGCTGTCGGCGTGCTCGGCGGCGCGCAGGGCGGGCAGGGGCTGGCGACCGTGCGACTCGACCGGTTGGACGACGCCAAGGGGGCGGCGCTGGCTGCGGGCGCCGCGAATGTCAGCGTCCTGGACCGCGACCCCCAAGGCTCGCACTAACGCGCGGAAGCGAGCCTGAAGGCTCGCGGGCCAGTCGGCCTCCACTTTCCCGCGCCCGTTCGTTTCGCTATGCACAGGACATGGCCAAGAAACCCGAGCCGCGCCCCGCTGTGATGCATGATGACGGCCTTGCCCGCTGTGGCTGGCCGGGCGTCGACCCGCTCTACGTCGCCTATCACGACACCGAATGGGGCGTGCCGGAATATGATTCGCGCGCTTTGTTCGAGAAGCTGCTGCTCGATGGATTTCAGGCGGGCCTGTCGTGGATCACCATCCTGCGCAAGCGCGACAATTTCCGCAAAGCGTTTGACGGTTTCGAGCCAACGAAGATCGCGCGCTACACGCCGGCGAAACTCGAAAAACTGATGGCTAACGAAGGCATCATCCGCAATCGCCAGAAGATCGAGGGCTCGGTCCTTTCCGCGCGCGCCTATCTCGCGATCGAGGAGAAGGAAGGTTTTTCCAATTTCCTCTGGAAATTCGTCGACGGCAAGCCGGTTCAAAACAGGCTGAGGGACCTGAACGACATCCAAGCGGAAACCGAGACATCGAAGAATATGTCGAAAGCATTGAAGGACGCGGGCTTCAAATTCTGCGGCCCCACCATCGTCTACGCCTTCATGCAGGCGACCGGCATGGTCAACGATCATCTCGTCGGCTGCCACTGCCACGCCAAATGCGCGGCGCTCGCGCTGAAGAAATGAGCCGCACCGCAAAACCGCCGCGCGCCTGGCAGCGCATGTTGTCGGGCCGCCGTCTCGATCTGCTCGATCCCTCTCCGCTCGATGTCGAGATCGAGGATATCGCCCACGGGCTCGCGCGCGTCGCGCGCTGGAACGGCCAGACGACCGGCCCGCACATTTTTTCCGTCGCGCAGCATTCACTGCTGGTCGAGCACATCGCCTCGCAGCAGGACATCGGCATCGGCGCGCGCGGCGCCATGTTCGCGCTGCTGCACGATGCGCCCGAATATGTCGTCGGCGACATGATCTCGCCGTTCAAGGCGGTCATCGGCGACAGCTACAAGGATGTCGAGCATCGCATTCTCGCGGCCATCCTCCTGCGCTTCGGCTTGCCCGCAAAGCCGTCCGCGGGCCTCGCCCGGCTCGTGAAGAAGGCTGATCGCGCGGCGGCCTTTTTCGAGGCGACGGCGCTCGCGGGCTTCGATCTCGCCGAAGCCCGAAACATTTTCGGCCAGCCCGAATTCCGGCCGCGTGGCCTCGAGGCGCTTCTTGCGCCAATATCCTCGCAAGAAGCGGAGCAGCGATTCCTCGATCGCTTCCGCGCCATCGAAGGGGAGTGCTGATGCCGCGCGTCCATGTCTGTTCGCTGGCCCGCATCGACGAGGTCGCCAGCGCGAGCGGCGCGCGCTCCATGGTCACGCTCATCAATGTCGGCACGCCGGTCGAGCGTCCCGCCTGCATCGCGCCCGAGCGTCATCTCTTCATCGGCATGTCCGACATCGCCCAGCCTTTGCCGGGTCATGTCGCGCCTGATGTCGCGCATGTCGAGACGCTCCTGTCGTTCGTGCGCGCCTGGGACCGGGCGGACCCCTTGCTGATCCACTGCTGGGCGGGCGTATCGCGCTCCACGGCGGCGGCCTTCGTCACTGCCTGCGCCCTCAACGAGGGGCGCGCCGAAGACGAGATCGCGGCGACGATCCGCGCGGCCTCGCCGACTGCGACGCCCAACGCGCGCTTCGTCGCCATCGCCGACCGACGCCTCGGCCGCGGCGGCCGCATGGTCGCCGCCATCGAGGCGATCGGACGTGGCGAGGATTGCTGGGAGGGCGTCCCCTTCGCGCTGCCCCTGTGAGCGCTGACGCCTGATTCTCCGCGTGTGATTTCTTACAGGCGGCCTTTTCAAACGTCTCCATCTTGCGTCCGCGCCCGACTCGGCCTTGGCTGTTGAGCGGGTCCAGGGGGAATTATGCTTTCGCTACTCGCGCTCGTCGGATTGCTGGTCGCGGTTTCCGGACCGGCCGCCTTCTTCATCGCCTTGAAATCGCGCGAGCGGCTCGCCGCCGCCGAGCGCCGCATCGCTGAATTGGAGGCGCGCGCCCTCGGCGTGGC
>JAGRKN010000216.1:0-163 GCA_020442275.1 Rhodoblastus sp.
CGGAGGCCCATCCCGACACGGTGCGCCGCGCCCACGCCGTCCATCCGATCACGGCGGTGGAGACCGAATATTCGCTGCTCTATCGCGTCGAGGCGGAAGAGACGCGTCAGGTCACGCGGCGCCTCGGCATCAGTTTCGTCGCCTATTCGCCGCTCGGCCGCGG
>JAGRKN010000216.1:258-1911 GCA_020442275.1 Rhodoblastus sp.
GGGTGGAAGCGCTGGCGGCTCGAAAAGGCTGCCTGCCGTCGCAGATCGCGCTCGCCTGGGTTCTGGCGCAGGGCGAGGATGTCGTGGCCATTCCCGGCACGCGCTTCATCGCGCGGCTCGACGAAAACCTCGGCGCGCTCGATGTCGCGCTGTCGCCGGACGAGGTCGCGGAACTCTCTGCCGCGATCCCCCCAGGCGCGGCCTCTGGCGACCGCTATCCGACCGCCGCCATGCCGGCGGTCTATCGCTAGGGGCAAGCTGCGTCGAGCGCGCGTCAGATGCGCTCGGACGGCTCCAAAAGTTCCCGGACCCCCATCCCGGAACAAAAGTGCGCTCGACGCGGAAGCAAGTATCCGCCGGCTTTCGTTTCATGGCGATCTGTCGCTTCCGACAGATCGATTGCGAGAGGCGCCGCGAGCGGATAAATTTCGAAAGCGGTTTCTGATCAGGACGGAAGGCGCGACCTGAGCAGTCATATGGCGCGCATCCTCTTCGTCGACGACCATCCGATCTATCGCGACGGCCTGCGCCGCGCGCTCGAGGCGCGGATCGAGGGGCTCGAAGTCGTGGTCGCTTCCGGCGCAACCGAGGCGCGGGAAAAACTCGCACAGGACGCGTCGATCGCCCTGTGCCTGGCCGATTATCGTCTCGTGGACGGGGACGGTCTGGACCTGATATCGGGCCTGCGCGCCTCACACCCCTCCGTCGCGGTGGGCCTCCTGTGCGGCGAGCCAACCCAGGCTCTCGCGCGGCAAGTGCGCGACATCGGCGGCGTCGCCTGCCTGCCCAAGGAGCTAGATACCGACAATCTCGCGGAAGCCGTCGAATCGATTCTGGAGGGCGACGAGGCCTTTCCCTCGCCGGTCGCCGGCGCCGGCGGGACGCTCATCTCCGAGCGTCGCCGCGATATTCTCACTTTCGCCAGCAAGGGCTGGCCCGACAAGCTCATCGGCGAGGAACTCGGCATCACCGAAAGCACGGTGAGGAACCATTGGCATCACATCTTTCGGCGCCTGGGGGTGAACAACCGGACGGAAGCCGTAACCAGGGCGCTGCGCCAGAAGATCATCTGACGCCGGACGGCGCGCGCGAGGCGGCGATCGCGCGCGAGCGCATGCGTCTCTATTTCACCGAATTTTCGGCTGGCTCCGGGCCGGGCGGCGTGCGCCCGCTGCAGTTTCTCGCCATCCTCGGCTCCGGCGTCATCGCGCTCCTGATGGTCGCGCTGCTCGGGACGCCGGCGATCCGCGCCTTCCTGTGGTGGCTCGCGATCGCCGTGAGCGAGGCCGCCATCATTGCGATCAATGTCCTCTACGCGCGACGCGAACCCGACGATTCCCGCTTGCGCGCCTGGGCGCTGGCGAAGGCGATGCTCGCCGGCCTGTCGGGTCTTGCCTGGAGCGCGGGGCAGGTCGCGCTTTCCGTTCCCGGCGATCCCGTCTCCACCATCATGCCGGCCTGGATGATCCTCACCTTTTGCGCCGGCGCGATCTGGGCCGGCGCCTTCTACATGCCCGCGCTCGTCGCCATGCAGCTTTGCGCCGTCATGCCCGCGGCCATGTGGCTGGAAACACACGGCGGCTTCGAGCGCGCCGTCGGCCTGTGCCTGCTCGCCCCCCTGCAGATGATGCTAGCTATAAGCCGACTGGCGGG
>JAGRKN010000217.1:0-1439 GCA_020442275.1 Rhodoblastus sp.
CGCCGTCCGCCCGCGCCAAGCTCGCGACCGCCATGCTGGACACGCTCGCGGTGCGCGCGCGGCTCGGAGAAAGCGCGCAATCGCTGGAAGCGTTCGCGCAGGAGGCGCTGGCGCTGGTCTGCGTGATCTAGGAAAGCGCCGCCTCGAGCGCGCCCGGCACGTCGGCGGGCGTCTCGACGATCGCCGCCGCGCCGGCGTCCTCCAGTTCCGCGCGCGACCCATAGCCCCAGGCGACGCCGAGGGTCCGCATGCCGTTCGCCTTCGCGCCGAGCACGTCGAATTTCCGGTCGCCGATCATTGTCGCCATGCGCGGATCGACGCCGGTTTCCGCGAGCGCATGCGCGAGCAGGGCGTCCTTGTGCTGGAGCGAGCCGTCGAGGCCGGACCCGAAAGTCTCCGCGAAAAACGGCGCGAGGTCGAAATGCTCGACAATCCTGATCGCATAAGGCCGCGCCTTGGAGGTCGCGACATAGAGCCGCCAGCCGTCCTGCGTCAGGCGCTGCAGCAGCTCGAGCATGCCGTCATAGACGCGGTTCTCGAACAGGCCGATTTCGCCATAGCGGCGCCGGTAGAGGCGCAGGCCTTCGTCCGCGCGGTCGGGACCGACGAGCACGCGCATGCTCTCGATCATCGGCGGCCCGATCACCCATTCGAGCGCGTCCTGCGACGGCGCGGGCAGGCCGAGTTCGCGCAGCGCATATTGTACGCAGCCGCAAATGCCGGGCTTGGGATCGGTCAGCGTGCCGTCGAGGTCGAAGAAGGCGACGCGGTCACGCCTCACTTGATGAACACGTAGATCGACATTTCGAGCGCGGAATCGTCGGCGCCCTTGGGATCGTTGAGATATTCCTCGACGAAAATGTTCTGCGCGACATAGCCCTTCTCGTCGAGATAGGCGGTGATCGCTTCGTAGGTGGAATCGACGTCGTCATAGGCGCCGCGATGCTGGAATTTTATGGCGCGGCCGGCGGGCGTTTCGGCGGACTTGGCGTCGGGGCCGAGATCGACGGTCGCGGCGACGGGCGCATCCAGCGGGATCATCGCCTGGAACTTGAAATTGTCGTCGTCGGTGTCGACGAAGGCGACGACCGGACGACCGGCCTCTTTCAGATTGGCCTTCAAGACAGCCGCGCGCGCCTTGGCGAGCGCGGCCGTGATCGCCTTGTAGCCGTCCTCCCATTTGGCGGCGCCGGAAACGGCAACGGCGGGGCGCGCCTTCACCTCGAAAGGCGGGGCGGCGTCATTGTCTGCGGGTTGGGCGGCGGCGCCTGGCGCCGGCGGTGTCGTCGAGGGGGTGGCGGCCGGCGCCGCAGGGGTCGGGGTCGCGGGCGCTGGCGTCGCCGTCTGGGCCCCGGCCGCGCCAGCCAGAGCCAGCGCCGCGCAGAAGGTAAGAGCCGTCAAAACACGTCCAGCATATGTCATGCGATTCGCTCCGCCCC
>JAGRKN010000217.1:1498-6880 GCA_020442275.1 Rhodoblastus sp.
AAATCGTGACATCTGCGCAAAATCATCCCCTGGCCGGTCGCCGTATCGCGAAAATGAACGGCGCCGGCAACGAGATCGTCGTGCTCGATCTGCGCGGGACGACGGCGCGCGTCACGGGAGAGGATGCGCGCGCGATCGGTGCGGCGCCCGGCCTGAAATACGATCAGCTGATGACGCTCTACGACGCGGCCGACGCGGGTTCCGCAGCATCGATGAAGATTTTCAACATCGACGGCTCGCTGTCGGGCGCCTGCGGCAACGGCACGCGCTGCGTCGCCTGGGAATTGATGCGGGATGGGGCGACGCGCGAGCTCAAGCTCGAATCCGACGGCGGTCTGCTGCAGGTGACGCGCGACGCGGAATTTTCCTTCACGGTCGACATGGGCGCGCCAAAACTCGATTGGCGCGAGATTCCGTTGACCGGCGCGGGCGGCGACACGACGCGCGTGGCGCTTGAGCCGCCCGTCGTCGGCGCGCCGACCGAATTTTCGGCGGTCAGCATCGGCAATCCGCACGCCGTGTTTTTTGTCGATGACGCGATGGCGGTCGATCTCGCGCGGCTCGGGCCGCGGATCGAGACCCATCCGATGTTTCCGGAGCGCGTGAATGTCTCGTTCGCCGAGGTGCGCGGGCGCGATTCCATTCTGCTGCGCGTGTGGGAGCGTGGCGCGGGCGCGACGCTCGCCTGCGGTACGGCGGCCTGTGCGACGGCTGTCGCGGGCGTGCGGCTGGGCCTGACGGACCGGGCGGCGACCGTGTCGCTACCTGGCGGCGATCTGCGCATCGCCTGGCGCGACAGCGACGACCATGTGTTGATGACCGGGCCGGTCGAGCTCGAATTCGAGACCAGGCTCGATCCTTCCATTTTCGCACGCCCGACCGCATGAACGCGCCCTCGCGCGAAAAAGTCGAGGTCGTTTCTTTCGGCTGCCGGCTCAATCTCGTCGAATCCGAGGCGATGCGGCGCGCTGCGGAAGGCGCCGGTCATACCGACACGGTGGTCTTCAACACCTGCGCGGTCACGGCCGAATCCGTGCGGCAGGCGCGCCAGACGATCCGCCGTTTTTCACGAGAAAGACCCGATCTGAAAATCGTCGTGTCGGGCTGCGCGGCGGAGACGGAGCGCGCGCGCTTCGCTGGCATGCCGGAGGTCGCGGCTATCGTCGGCAATGCGGCGAAGACGGACATCGAGACCTGGCGTGCGCTGTTGCGCGGCGAGACGCCGGTCGCAGATATCGGCGAGGCGCGGATCGCGCGGCCCGTCGCTGCGACGCGGATCGAGGGGCACACGCGCGCCTTTCTCGCGATTCAGAACGGCTGCGATCATCGCTGCACCTTTTGCGTCATCCCCTATGGACGCGGTCCGTCGCGCTCGATTCCGGCGGAGGCGGCCATCGCGCAGGCGCGACGCCTCGTCGAGCTCGGCCACAAGGAGATCGTGCTGACCGGCGTCGATCTGACCTCTTGGGGCGCCGATCTGCCCGATACGCCGAAACTCGGTTTTCTGGTCCGCGCGCTGTTGAAGTCGTTGCCCGATCTGAAGCGCCTGCGCCTGTCCTCGCTCGACTGCATCGAGGCGGACGAGGAGCTGATGATCGCGCTCGCCGAGGAAGAGCGCCTCATGCCGCATCTGCATCTGTCGCTGCAATCGGGCGACGACATGATCCTGAAGCGCATGAAGAGGCGGCATGCGCGGCGCGACGCCGTCGAGTTCTGCGCGCGCGCGCGCAAGCTCAGGCCCGACATCGTCTTCGGCGCCGATCTGATCGCCGGCTTTCCGACCGAGACGGATGCGATGGCGGAGAACACGCTGCGGCTGGTCGCGGATTGCGGGCTCACGCATCTCCACGTGTTTCCCTACTCTCCGCGTGAAATGACGCCGGCGGCGCGCATGCCGCAGGTGGCGACGGAAGTGCGGGGTTTTCGCGCGAAGGCATTGCGCGAAGCGGGCGAGCGGGCGCTCGTGCGGCATCTCGAAGCGCAGGTCGGGCGGCGCGTGGAGGTGCTGGCCGAGCGCGGCGGCGTTGGGCGTGCGGCGGATTTTTCCGCTGTCGCGACGCCGGGCGTGGAGGCGGGCGCGATGATCGAAGGCGTGGTGTCTGGCCGCGATGGGATGAAGTTGCGGCTGGGGTAAGTGCATCGCGAACTCCCCTCCCCCTTGTGGGGAGGGGCGGGGGAGGGGGTCGCGAAATCCTGCGGCATGATTCGCAGTCCCGGCACGCGAATCTCGCAAGATTGCGCGACCCCCCACCCTAACCCTCCCCCACAAGGGGGGAGGGAACCAGGGCGCCCCTCAATGCCGGAAATGCCGGTGTCCGGTGAAGACCATCGCCAGACCCTTCTCATCCGCCGCCGCGATCACTTCGGCGTCGCGCATCGAGCCGCCGGGCTGGATCACCGCCGTCGCGCCGGCTTCGGCCGCCGCCAGCAGGCCGTCGGCGAAGGGGAAGAAGGCGTCGGAGGCCACGACCGCGCCCTTGGCGAGGCTTTCGGGCAGGTCGGCGGCGCGCGAGGCTTCTTCGGCCTTCCAGGCGGCGATGCGCGAGGAATCGACACGGCTCATCTGGCCGGCGCCGACGCCCACCGTCGCGAGATCGCGCGCATAGACGATGGCGTTCGACTTGACGTGCTTGGCGACGCGGAAGGCGAACCTGAGATCGGCCAGTTCGCGATCCGACGGCGCGCGCTTCGTGACGACGCGCAATTCCATGTCGTCGACGACGGCGTTGTCGCGGCCCTGCACGAGCAGGCCGCCGGCGACGGTGCGCACGGACAGGCCTTTCGCACGCGGGTCGGGCAGGCCGCCCGTCACCAGCAGGCGCAGGTTCTTCTTCGCGGCGATGATGGCGATGGCGTCTTCATCCGCTTCCGGCGCGATGATGACCTCGGTAAAAATCTTGGTCATCTCGGCGGCGGCCGCCGCATCGAGCCTGCGGTTGAGCGCGATGATGCCGCCGAAGGCGGAGACCGGATCGCAGCGCAGCGCCTTTTCATAGGCATCTTTCAGCGAGGCGCCTTCGGCGACGCCGCAAGGGTTGGCGTGCTTGATGATCGCCACGGCCGCCGTGCGTGACGGATCGAATTCGGCGACGAGCTCGAAGGCCGCGTCGGTGTCGTTGACGTTGTTGTAGGAGAGCTGCTTGCCCTGCACCTGCCGCGCGGTGGCGACGCCGAAGCGCTTTTCGCCCGTGACATAGAAGCCAGCCGACTGATGCGGGTTCTCGCCGTAGCGCATGGCTTCGGCGAGCTTGCCGCCGATCGCCCGATAGGCAGGCGTCGCCTCTTCGATCGCGTTGGCGAACCAGTTGGAGATCGCGGCGTCATAGGCCGCCGTGCGCGCATAAGCCTTCTGCGCGAGCTTGCGGCGGGTGGCGAGGCGCGTCGCGCTGTTGTTGGCAGCGAGTTCGCCGAGGATGACGTCGTAATCCTCGACATCGACGACGACGGCGACGTCGTCGTGATTCTTGGCGGCGGCGCGGATCATCGCGGGACCGCCGATGTCGATATTCTCGATGCAATCCTCGTAGGCCGCGCCTTTCGCGACGGTGGCCTCGAAGGGATAGAGGTTCACGACCAGCAGGTCGATCTGCGGAATGTTGTGCGCGAGCATGGCGGCTTCATGCTCGGGGTTCTCGCGGATGGCGAGCAGGCCGCCGTGCACCTTGGGGTGCAGCGTCTTGACGCGGCCGTCCATCATTTCCGGGAAACCGGTGAGATCCGAGACGTCGACGACCTTCAGGCCGGCGTCGGCCAGCGCTTTTCGCGTTCCGCCGGTCGACACCAGCTCGACGCCGCGCGCGCTCAGGGCCCTGGCGAAATCGATCAGGCCGGTCTTGTCGGAAACGGAAATCAGCGCGCGGGCAACGCGGCGGAGGTCGGACGCCATTGATGGCCTCGAGCTTGCGCCGGAAAGTCGAACCAATGCGCGGCCCGCCCGCCCGGCGTCATCAGCGGAAGGCTACGCAAAGCAAGAGCGCGGGGTTTTGCCCCGCGCCCGCTCGTCGAGATTACTTCTTGGCCGCAGCTGTGCGGTCGGTGCGCTCGGCGATACGCGCCGACTTGCCGCGACGATCGCGCAGGTAATAGAGCTTGGCGCGGCGCACCTTGCCGCGACGCACGACCTTGATGGAGTCGATGTTCGGCGAATAGACCGGGAAAACGCGCTCCACGCCTTCGCCATAGGAGATCTTGCGGACGGTGAAGCTCTCCTGAAGGCCGCCGCCCTGACGGGCGATGCAGACGCCTTCATAGGCCTGGATGCGCGAGCGATCGCCTTCCTTGACCTTCACGTTGACGATCACGGTGTCGCCGGGCTGGAATTCGGGAATGGTCGGCGCGAGCTTGGCGGCCTGCTCGGCGTCGAGCTGGGCGATGATATCCATCGATGTAGTCCTTCCGTTTCGTCCTGTTGCGGACGAGCGTTTCGGGAACGCTGTTTTGAGTTGCGCGGGGGCTATAGCGGATTGGGGCGGGGATGTCGAGCCGGGACCGCCGGCCTTCTGCGGCATCTCTTATCTTGCGCCGGGCCGGCCGGAGGCCGCGGTCCCGGCGCGGCTCAGTCTTTGCGGCGCAGGTCCGGGCGACGGGCGTCGGTCAACCGCTCCGCTTCGGTCCGTCGCCATTTTGCGATCTTGCCGTGGTCGCCCGAAAGCAGAATGTCCGGAATGCTTTGCCCCTCCCACTCCCGCGGGCGCGTGTAATGCGGATATTCGAGCAGGCCGTTCTCGAAACTCTCCTCGGAGCCGGAATCCGCTGCGCCCATGACGCCGGGGATGAGCCGGACGCAGGCGTCGAGCAGGGCGAGCGCGGCGATCTCGCCGCCAGAGAGGACGTAATCGCCGATCGAAACTTCCTCGAGGTTCCGGCCCTCGATCACGCGCTCGTCCACGCCCTCGAACCGGCCGCAGACGATCACCGCGCCGGGGCCGGCCGCCAGCTCGCGCACGCGCGCCTGCGTCAGCGGTTTGCCGCGCGGGGACATGAGCAGGCGCGGGCGCGGATCGTCGGCGGGCGCCGCCGCGTCGATCGCCGCCGCCAGAACATCTGCGCGCAAAACCATGCCGGCGCCGCCGCCTGCCGGCGTGTCGTCGACCGCGCGGTGCTTGCCGAGACCATGCTCGCGGATGTTGCGCGCCTCAAGCGCCCAAAGGCCCTTGGACAGCGCGTCGCCGGCCAGCGACAGGCCGAGCGGGCCGGGGAACATTTCCGGGAAGAGGGTGAGGATGGTCGCGCGGAAGGTCATTCCGTTTCTACAGGCCGCACAACAGTAATCCTGCCGCCCGAAAAATCGATCGACGGCGCGACCTCTTTCGTGAAGGGCAGCATCAGCGTCTCGCCCGCCGGCGGCGCGATTTCGAGGATGTCGCCGGCGCCGAAGTTCAG
>JAGRKN010000218.1 GCA_020442275.1 Rhodoblastus sp.
GCGGCCGCCTCGCGGCCCGCGACGCGGGCGTGGGAAGAGCGCCGGTTTTCTGATCTTTTCCGCGAGGCGCGGCCTCGTCACAAGTATTCGCGCGAGTATTCGCGCGAAAACGACGTCGTGCGCCCGCGCGACGGCGATTGAGAACGCGCGTCGCAAGGCGCGCACAACCGGCGGCCGCAAGCCGCCGTCATTCGCGACGCGCCGCGTCGCAGAAAGGAGTGAGACGATGACCCATGTTCCCTTCATGCTTTCCTTCACCGTGAAGGAAGGCGAAATCGCGCTGGTCCGGCGCGACGGAATGATCGTCGGCGCCTACCGCATGGGCCGGCATCGCATGTTCGACCCGCTGCGCAAGCTGACGGTCGAGACCTTCGCCGTGCTGCGCGCCCAGTTCCCCAACGACAAGGCACGCGCGATCGCGCAGGCGCGGCCCGACCTTGCGGCCGAGCTGTTCGAGATCGTGGAGGCCGGCGACGGCGAGGTCGCCCTCGTCTCGCTCGACGGCGCGCCGCGCGTCGGACTGAAGCCCTTCGAATCCGGCGCCTTCTGGACCGTCGGCACGAAGGTCGAGGTCGAACGCGTCGACGTGCGGACGCATCTGCGGGTCGCGCCGCAGCTGCGCGCGCGGCTGGCCAACCTCACCGCGATGCAGGTCGCCCAGCTCGTCTGCGACGTCGAGGTCGGCGCGCACGAGGCCGCGCTCCTGTTCGTCGACGGCGCCTTCATCGAGCGTCTCGCGCCCGGCCGGCACGCATTCTGGCGGGCCGACCGCAAGGTCAAGGTCGTGACCTTCGACCAGCGCCCGCAGCCGCTCGAAATCTCCGCGCAGGAGATTCTGACGAAGGACCGCGTCGGCGTGCGCCTGACGATGACCGCCTTCTGGCGCGTCGTCGATCCCGAAAAGGCGGCCGCCAACGCGACCGACCTGTCGGTGGCGCTGTACCGGCTCGTGCAGTTCGCGCTGCGCGAGGCGTCGGCGACGCGCACACTCGACGAGATCCTGTCGGGGCGCGACCGGATCGACGCCGAGGTCCGCGACTTCGTGTCGTCCCGCGCGGGCGATCTCGGCGTCGCGGTCACCGAGCTCGGGCTCAAGGACGTGATCCTGCCCGGCGACGTGCGCGATCTCGTCAACAAGGTGGTCGAGGCGGAGCGGACCGCCAAGGCCAACCTGATCCGGCGCCAGGAGGAGACCGCCGCGACGCGGTCGCTGCTCAACACGGCCAGGCTGATGGAGGACAACCCCCTTCTGCTGCGCCTGAAGGAGCTGGAGTCGCTGGAAAAGCTCGTCGAGAAGGTCGGCCGCATCGACCTCTCGACCGGCGGCGCGCCCTCGCTCGACGCGCTGCTGACGCAGGTCTGGCGCCTGCGGGCGGAAAAGCCCGCCTAACAAAGCGCGCGGCGCCCCGGCGCCGCGCGCACCCTCTTTCGCCGGCCGGCCTCTTGCGCGAAAGGGGCCGGCCGGCGACAAGGTCCCCACACAGCGCGGGGACATCAATGGCCAGACCCATCATCGGCATCATCGGCGGCTCGGGCGTCTACAATCTGCCGGGGCTCGAGGACCTGCGCGAGGAAAAGGTCTCCACCCCCTGGGGCGAGCCCTCGGACACGCTGCATTTTGGCCGCATGGGCGATACGGAGGCGGTCTTCCTGCCCCGCCACGGTCGCGGCCACCGGCTCTCGCCGTCCGGCATCAACTACCGCGCCAATATCGACGCGCTGAAGCGCGTCGGCGTCACCGACATCGTCTCGGTCTCGGCCTGCGGCTCCTTTCGCGAGCATTTGCCGCCGGGCCTGTTCGTTCTGGTCGACCAGTTCGTCGACCGCACCTTCGGCCGACAGTCCTCCTTTTTCGGCAATGGCTGCGTGGCCCATGTCTCGATGGCCCATCCCGTCGCGCCCACGCTGCAGGACCGCATCGCCGGCGCCGCCGAGGCCGAGGGCATCATGTTCCAGAAGG
>JAGRKN010000219.1:0-12932 GCA_020442275.1 Rhodoblastus sp.
GATGCGCGGATCGGTCGTATAGACGCCGTCGACGTCGGTATAGATGTCGCAGCGCACGGCGCCGATGGCGGCGGCCAAGGCCACCGCGCTCGTGTCCGAGCCGCCGCGGCCGAGCGTCGCGATGCGGCCGGTCGGCTGGTGCATCCCCTGGAAGCCGGCGACGACGGCGACTTCCTGCCGTTCCGTGAAATGCTGGATGATCTTGGTGCCGTCGATGCCCTCGATGCGGGCCGAGCCATGCGCGCCGTCGGTCAGGATCGGGATCTGCCAGCCCTGCCAGGAGCGGGCCTGAATCCCCATGTTCTGCAGGACGATCGCCAGAAGGCCCGACGTCACCTGTTCGCCGGAGGCCACGACCGCGTCATATTCGCGCGCGTCGTGGAGGGCCGAGGCTTCCTTGCACCAGGCGACCAGCTCGTTGGTCTTGCCGGACATGGCGGAGACGACGACGGCGACGTCGTAGCCGGCCTCGACCTCGCGCCGCACATGACGGGCGACGTTGCGGATGCGCTCGACATCGGCGACCGAAGTGCCGCCGAACTTCATGACGAGACGGGGTTTTGCCTGACCGGACATGACGCTCCGAAGGGTTTGCCAACCTTGCGAAGCTTTGACGCGGAATGCCTGTCTCGCGCCCTGTCCGAAGGCGGCGTATACATACGGCCTCCCCGGCGCCTGTCAATCGCGCAGGCCGCGGCATGAAGATCTAGGATTTCCAGCATGGCGAAGGCCGCCACCAACCGCAGCGCGCCCAAGGAGGCGCCCCGCAGCGCCAGCGTCGATCCCGCCGATGTCGCGCGCTTCAACGCGCTTGGCGAGGAATGGTGGGATCTTTGGGGGCCGATGCGGGCGCTGCACAAGCTGAACCCGACGCGCGTGGATTATGTGAGGGACATTCTGGTTGAGGAAATCCGTGCGAAGCCGCAGGGAAATGCGGACAAGCCGCTCGCCGGCCTGAAGCTGCTCGACATCGGCTGCGGCGCCGGCATTCTCTCCGAGCCGCTGGCGGCTCTGGGCGCCGAAATGACCTCGGTCGATCCGGCGCCCATGAATATCGAGGTGGCGCGCGCCCATGCGGCGAAATCGGGCCTTGCGATCGACTATCGCGCCACGACGGCGGAGGAGCTGGCTACGACCGGCGCGCAATATGACGCCGTGCTGATCATGGAAGTGGTCGAGCATGTCGCCGACCGCCCCGCCTTCATCGCGACAGCGGCGAGCCTTGTGCGACCCGGCGGCTTCCTGTTCGCGGCGACGCTCAACCGGACGCTCAAATCCTATGCGCTCGCGATCGTGGGCGCCGAATACATCCTGCGCTGGGTCAAGCCCGGCACGCACAATTGGGAGCAGTTCGTGACGCCGCAGGAACTGGCGACCGATTTTCGGGCGGCGGGGCTCGAGATCTTCGACCGCACAGGCGTCGTCTATCATCCCATCTTCGACGAGTGGCGGACGTCGGAGGATTGCAGCATCAATTACATGATGGCGGCGCAAAAGCCGGCCGAGTGAGGCCATGCGCCGCGCGGATATCGGCTACTCCGCCGCGGGCGTGGCCCCGGCGATCGCGGCGCAGGAGAGACGCCGGAAGTAGGACATGCATCCACGGCATCGTGAAAACCATCTCATCGAGCGCATCGGCTGGCTGCGGGCGGCCGTTCTCGGCGCCAACGACGGCATCATTTCGACAGCGAGCCTGATGGTCGGCGTCGCCGCCGCTTCCAGCGCGGCCTCCGAGGCGCTCGTCGCCGGCGTGGCGGGCCTCGTAGCGGGCGCCATGTCCATGGCCGCGGGCGAATATGTGTCGGTGAGCTCCCAGGCTGACACCGAACAGGCCGATCTGGCGCGCGAGAAGAAGGAGCTTGCAGAAGATCCAGAAGGCGAACTCAACGAACTTGCGGCGATCTACGAGGCGCGCGGCGTCGAAAAGGATCTGGCCCGGCAAGTGGCCGTGCAAATGATGGCGAAGGACGCCTTCTCGGCCCATGCGCGCGACGAGCTTGGCCTCGCGGAGCATGTCGTCGCCCGGCCGGTCCAGGCCGCCGTGACTTCGGCTTTGACATTTTCTCTCGGCGCCGCCGTGCCGATCGTCTTGGGGATTCTCGCGCCGAGAGCGCAGACGTCGTGGATCGTCTCGGGCGGTTCTCTTCTGTGCCTGGCGGCTCTGGGGATGATTGGCGCGCGCTTCGGCGGCGCGGAAGTCCTGAAGCCGACGGCGCGCGTGACGTTCTGGGGCGCAATTGCGATGGGGGCGACGGCCGCCATCGGCGGCGTCATCGGTCACGCGGTCTGATGAGGTCCAGAGCGGGCCGACGCGCTACGCGGACTTCACGCCTTCCAGCCGCCCGTCCCGCAGGTGCAGCATCCTGTCGAAACGGGAGAAGACCTTTTCGTCGTGGCTGACGACGACGATCGCCGTGTCCTGTTCGCGCGACACCCGACGCAAGAGGTCCATCACGATCGCCGCGCGCTCGGAGTCGAGCGCGGCCGTCGGCTCGTCCGCGAGGATGATCTTGGGTCGATTGGCGAGTGCGCGGGCGATTGCGACGCGTTGCGCTTCGCCGCCGGAAAGCTCCGAAGGATAGGCTTTCGCGCGACGGGAGACATCCAGATAGTCCAGCAGTTCCATCGCCCGGTCGCGCGCCTCCGGCATGCTCAGGCCCAGCATGGAGCAGACGAGCGCGACATTTTCCCAGGCCGGCATGAACGGCAGCAGATTGTGCGACTGGAAAATGAAGCCGATCAGCTCCAGGCGCAGGCGACGGAGATCGGCGGTCGTGTATCCGTTCGCATAGATCTCCCGGCCGGCGAGGCGGATCGCGCCCGCATCGGGTTCGGTGATGCAGCCTATGCAATTCAGCAGCGTGCTCTTGCCCGAGCCGGAGGGGCCGATCAGACCGACGACTTCGCCGGTCGAGATCGTCACATCCACGTCGGCGAGCGCGGTCACGCGCGCCTCGCCGGCGCCGAAGGACTTGGAGAGATGTTCGATCTCGATGACGGGAGCGTGCGCCATGTCAGCCGCTCAATGCCGAGGCTGGATCGATCTTCAGGGCGGTGCGGATGCCGATGACGCTGGCAAGGAGCGCGACCGCCGTGACGACGCCGAACAGGAGCACGGTGTCGGACGTCTCGAACACCAGCCGTCGCGGGAAATAGTCCTTTGCGAGCCGGATGAGCGTCGCCCCGAGAATGAATCCGATGCCGCCCAGCGCCAGCGCCTGTTCCAGGACGAGCTTCACGATCACGGAATCGGGCGCGCCGATCAGTTTGAGCGTCGCGATCGCCTTCTTCTTGTCCAGCGTCATCGTGTAGATGATCAGCCCGATCACGACTGTCGTGACGACCAGCAGAATGGCCGTGAACATCCCGATCTGCTTGCGGGCGCGATCGACCACGGATCGCGTGAGGATGGCCTCCTGCTCAGGGCCCGACATCGCGCTGAGATGCTTCCAGCGGCGAATGGACGCGATGACGTCCTCCGCTGCGCTCGCGTCCGCCAGGCGCACGATCACCGCATTGACCAGATCCGTGGCGCCGACCGCCGAGGTCTGGCGGGCCGCGTCGCGATGGACGGCGGGCGGGTCGAACTGGGATTGCACGATCTGGGCGTCGCGCAGCGTCATCACCACGACCGGGTCGCCGCCGGAGCTCGACAATTCCTTGAGCAGGCCGACGACCGTGAAATCGTTGCGGCCGATGCGGACCTGTTCTCCGAGGTCGAGGCCCGTGCGCGGATCGGCAAGCAGCTCGTACCGCGACTTCAGGATGTGCCTGCCGTCCGCCAGTTCGAATTCGCCGCCGGGCCGGCCCATTTCCGCGCCGATGACGAACACGCGCAGGATTTTTCCGCGATGGGGAATTTCGACGCTCTGGTAGACGAGCGCGCCAGTGGCGGCGACGCCCCAGTGCGCCAGGATGGCGTCGCGGGTGTCGCGGGGTATGCGGGAGCTTTCCGCGAACGGGCCGCGCTTGCCGCCCTCGACGACCCATATGTCGGCCTGCGCCACGTCGAGCAGGCCGAGGGCTTCGGCGACGAGACCGCGATAGATCGCCGTCATGCCCATCACCACCCCGAGCAGCAGGCTGAGACCGAGACAGGTCAGCAGAAAGCGCCCGGGGCTGTGGCGGATGTCGCGCCAGGCGAGATTCATGGCGCTTCGCCCGAGCGGGCGCGGGCGGCGCGGCCCTCCCGGAAGCCCGCGTCCGTCGACACGACGATCTTCTCTCCGTCCGCCAGCGGTTCGTCGAGCGCAATACGCCCGTCGAGCAGGCGCTGGCCAAGCGCGACCCTGCGCCTGGCCAGACGACCGTCTTTCAGCGTCCACACCAGTGCGGACCTGCCGTCGAATCCTTTCGTCGCGCGCAGCGGAACGAAGAGGCCCTCGGGGATGACGCCCTTGATGATCTCGACTTCCGCCTGCTCGCCGAGGAAGCGGACCTGATGCTGGGGATTGCAAGCGCGGCAGCGGACATAAAGTCGCCGCTCCTCGGTGACGCGGTCGTTCTCGGCGTCGATGCGCACCACTTCAGCCTCGACGCGCCGGGCAGGCTCCGAACGTAGACGCACGAAGGCGGTCTGTCCCTCGGCGATCCCGCCGGCCAGGGCCTCGTCGATGTAGGCGCGCACCCAGATCGAGCGCGGATCCACGATGGAAAAAACCGCTTCGCCAGGCCCCACAATGGCGCCGATCTCTTTCAGTCGCGCCAATATCCGGCCGTCGAAAGGCGCCAGCAGCTTGTGCTGATCGAGCGCCACTCGTTCGATGGCGAGGTTGGCCGCCACATCCTTGCGCGCCGCATCTGCGACTTGCACGTCGGCCTTGGCGACCTCGTTGTCCGACCGCGCATAGGCTTCGTTCGCCTGGGCGTCGTCAGCGGCCTCGCGCGTGACCGCGCCGCCGCCGACCAGCGCCTGCCGCCGCCGGTTGATCGTGGCCTTCTGCTGGAGCGCGACCTCCGCTCGGCGCAGGCCGGCTTGCGCCTTGGCGAGAGCGGCTTCGGCCTGGGCGCTGGCCACCTGCGCCTTGGCCACCCGGGCGCGCTGGGCGCTGTCTTCGAGAACGGCCAGTTCCGTGTTCGAACGGACGACGTCGCCCTGGTCGGCGGAAAGCGAGACGATGCGCCCTCCGATCTGGAAGCCGATCCTCGAGACGATCTGCGCCTCGACCGTGCCGACGCCGAAGACGCGCGCTTCGACATTCCGCTCGGCCTGCGCGACGCGCACCTCCAGCGGCCTGAAGGCGCGCATGTAGACAACCCCGCCCGCCGCCAGCGCCAACGCCGCGGCGAGGGCGAGTCCGAACCAACGTCTTTGCATGCGTCGCCCTCAATCCATTGGCGTCGCGGCGCTCCCGCAGCGGCGGCCGCCCGCTCCTCGCCCCTTGTCCCCGGGACCCGAACCCCTGCCACGAGGCGCTCCCTCAGCTCCACGCGAGCGGCGATGATGCAGCTTCCAACGATGGGAAGGTCAAGGGGCGAAGGCGGCGGCCCTGCGGTGCACTGTCGCAAGTCCGGCGCCGCTTCCCGCAGGCGCGGCGCCCGCAGTCAATTCCGCTCGTCGGGAGACGGCGGGATCGGCATGATCTCGACGCCCTCCTCGATCAGCGCGCGGGCTTCCTCGAAACTCGCCTGGCCGCGAATTGGGCGGGCTTCGCTCTCGCCGTCGTGGATCTTGCGCGCTTCCTCGGGGAATGCCGCGCCGACGTCGGTCGTCGCTTCCATGATCTTTTCGCGCAATGCCCGCACCATCGCGCGGACTTCGGCCATTTTCTCGTCGACCAGAACGACGTCCTGCGCGGGCTGGGCGGCCGGCGCAGGCGCCGGCGTCTCATCGCGGTCGCGGCGGGCGACGTTCGGCGCCATGATCTGTTTGGTCACGCGCGCCGAATTGCAATAGGGGCACGTCACGAAGCCGCGGCGCGCCTGTTCGTCATAGGCGCCGGCGCTGGCGAACCAGCTTTCGAATTCGTGGGCCTCGTCGCAGACGAGCGCGTAGCGGATCATGGTCAGCCTGCCAGAAGACCGTCGAGCTTGCCGTCGGATTCGAGGTCGTAGAGATCGTCGCAGCCGCCGACATGGGTCGCGCCGATGAAGATCTGCGGCACGGTGGTGCGCCCGCCCGAGCGCGCCGACATGGCGGCGCGGCCGGCGCGGTCGCCGTCGAGCGAGATTTCCTCGAATTCCGCGCCCTTCTTGCGCAACAGGTCCTTGGCCGCGTGGCAATAGGGGCACATGGAGGTCGTGTAGATGGTGATCGGCTGCATGAGTGTTCCTTTTCGGGGCGCTTATATGGGATTTCACCCGCCCGTCACAACCCGCGCAAAGGTCAAGGCGTCCACGCGTTTCGCGCCGGCCCGCAGCAGGACGCGGGCAGCGGCGTTGGCGGTCGCGCCGGATGTCATGACATCGTCGATCAGCACGATCCTCTTGTCGAGGATCGCGAGCTTGCCCGCCTCGCTGATGCGGAACGCGCCCTGCAGATTGGTCGCGCGTTGCGTCTTCGACAGGCCGACCTGCGGCGCGGTCGGCTTGACGCGCTCGAGCGCGCGCATGGCGCCGGGCACGCCGGTTTCCTTCGAGACGGCCCGCGCCAGAAGCGCCGCCTGATTATGCTTGCGGCCGATCAGGCGCAGCCGGTGCATCGGAACGGGCGCGAGCAGGTCGGCTTCGTCCAGAAGCTCGGCGCCGGCGCGCGCCATCCAGCGGCCGATAGGGCGGGCGAGTTCCAGCCGATCGTAATATTTGAGGCGATGCACCAGAAGGCGCGCCGGCCCGTCGTCGAAACGCACCACGGATCTCGCGCGCGAGAAGACGGGCGGGTTGGCGATGGCCTCGGGCGAGAGCAGGCCGGGCTGGCCGAGATCGACCTCGAAGGGCGTTCCGAGCCGGTCGCACCAGGGCTTCTCGATGAAGCGGATTTTCGTCCAGCAATCCGGGCAGAGGCCGAAATGGCTGGAGGCGGCGCGCCGGCAGGCGATGCAGACCGGGGGATAGACGATGTCGAGCGCGCGAGCCGCCGCTTTTCGCGCGACATGCGCGAGCGGTTCGAGGGCGGGACGGAGCCTGTCGGCCAGCATGGCCCGAGCCTATGCCGCATGGATCGGCGCCGGCAAGGTTCTGGCAACGTTAATGACGCGTTAATGGGCGCGCGCTAGCTTTCGCCCCATGAAAGCCGCGCCTGTCCTCCTGACCCTCGCCGCGTTCGCCGCCGCCACGCCGGCCGCCGCCGATTTTTCCTCCTGCGTCGCGGGCTTGCGCGCGCAAGCCGGCCAGCAGGGCATATCGGGCGGGACCTTCGACGCCGCCTTCAAGAATGTGACGGCCGAGCCCAAGGTCATCGAGCTGATGAACAATCAGCCGGAGTTCAAGACGCCGATCTGGGATTATCTGGCGGCCCTGACCGACGACGAGAAAGTGGCCGACGGCAAGGCGGCGATGCGCCAATATGCGAGCGCGCTCGCCTCGGCCGAGAGCCGCTATGGCGTCGACCGCTATGCGATCGCGGCCGTGTGGGGCGTGGAATCGGATTTCGGCAAGGCGGCGAAGAAATTCTACCTGCCGCAGGCGCTGTCGACGCTGGTCTGCATGGGCAATCGCCGGCAGTCCTATTTCCGCGGCGAGCTGATGTCGACCTTGAAGATCATGCAGCGCGGCGATCTCGAGGCGGCCGACCTCTGGGGCTCCTGGGCCGGCGCCTTCGGCCATACGCAATTCATGCCGTCCACCTATCTGCGGCTCGGCGTCGATGGCGATGGCGACGGACGCAGCGATCTCGTCAATTCCGTGCCGGACGCGCTGCATTCGACGGCGAATTACCTGCGCAAGGCGGGCTGGGCGTCGGGCCATGCCTGGGGCTACGAGGTCGATGTGCCCTCGGGCTATTCCGGCGCCTCTGGCCGCACCAGCCGCCATCCCTTGTCCTACTGGCAGGGCCGCGGCCTGCGCAAAATCGGCGGCGGCGGCCTGTCTGGCGGCGGTACGGCGGCGCTTCTGTTGCCGGCCGGCAAGAACGGCCCCGGCTTTCTCGTCTTCAAGAACTATGACGCGGCATTCTCGTACAATGGATCGGACGCCTATGCGCTGGCGATCTCGATCCTGACCGACCGGCTGAAGGGCCGGCCGGGCGTACAGGGACAATGGCCGACCGACGATCTCGGCCTGTCGCGCGACCAGCGCCGGGAATTGCAGCGTCTGCTGATCGCGCGCGGCTACGATGTCGGCGAGCCGGATGGCGCGGTGGGCGCCAAGACGCGCGCCGCCATCATGGCGATCGAGGCGCAGATCGGCATGCCGCAGCGCGGCCGGCCGGGCATGAAGGTGCTCAACGCCTTGCGCGGGCGCTGATCTTCGCTCTGCCGCGCGGCGATGGGCTCACCGGAATGTGAATGGTTCGTGTGTGGCGTCGAGCGTAAGTCTGTCTCCGCAAGAGAGACCCCATGCGCTCCGCTACACCCGCCCTCGTCGCCGCCCTGCTGTCCGCCACAAGCGCCGCCGCCACGAACGCTGTCGCCATGGAACGGCCGCGCGGTGTGGTCGAGCTTTTCACCAGCCAGGGCTGCTCCTCGTGTCCGCCCGCCGACAAGGTCGTCGGCGAACTGGCCAAGGATCCCTCGCTCGTCGTGCTGTCGCTGCCGGTCGACTACTGGGACTATATCGGCTGGAAGGACACGCTCGCCTCGCCGCAATCCACAGCGCGCCAGAAGGGCTATGCCGCCGCGCGCGGCGACGGGCAGGTCTATACGCCGCAGGCGGTGATCGACGGGCTGACCCATGTCGTGGGCGCGGACGGCGCGGCGATCTCGAAATCGCTCGATCAGGACCGCGGCGAGAAAGGGGCGCTGAGTCTCGACGTGTCCGCCAAGGTCGCGGACGGGCGGGCGACGGTCGATGTCGGGCCGGCGGCGGACAGAAAAGCGATCGTCTGGCTGCTCGAGGTCGAGCCGTCGGCCACCGTCACTGTCGGACGCGGCGAAAATGCCGGCCGCACACTCACCTATACGAATGTGGTGCGCAGGATGATGCGGCTCGGCGACTATGCCGGCGCTCCGGCGCATTTCGAGACGTCGACGCCGACCCGGGCGGACATGCGGTATGTCGCGCTGGTGCAGGCGGGCGAAGCCGACAGGCCCGGCGCCATTCTGGGCGCGGCGCGCGCGAACTGAACGCGCCCTTTTCTCAGAGAACGTAGATCCGGTCCGGCAGCGCGTGGCCCGAGCCGTCCGCGGGGGCGATCTGCGCCATGACGTCGCCGCAGCGTCCGATCGCCGCGACGAAGCCGTCCGCGATCCGCCCTTGCGCGATCTGCGCGGTCAGCGCGTCGACCGTCTCGCGCCAGACCGCGTGATCGACGCGCGCGGCTATGCCGTCGTCGGCGACGACATGGGCGTAATGTTCGGCCAGCGAGACGAAGATCATCACGCCCATGCGGTTCTTCGTCTGGGCGATTCCGCGTGCAAAAAACTGCTCCATGCCGGCGCGATGCGCGCGGGTGCGCTTCACCGCGCGCGGCACAAGCGCCGTGCGCAGCGGCGTCCACATGAGGACGAGGCCGACACAGACGAAGATGAGGACCTGGGCCGCCAGGATGCGCATGACGCTGAGCTGCGTGGCGAAGACGAGCAGCCAGGGCGAGACCAGTGCGACAAACGAGGCCCACAGAAGCGGCGCGTAAGAATAGGATGAGGACGAGCGCATCAGCACGCAGACGATATCGCCGGCGGTCTTCCGCTCGGCCGCGTGGATCGCGGCGGCGATGCGCGCGCGGTCGTCATCGGTGATTGGGGCCTGGTCCTTGATCATGTCACCAGTCTCCCGAGGCGCCGCCGCCGCCGAACGATCCGCCGCCGCCCGAAAAGCCGGAATCGCCGCCGCCGGAGCCGCTGCTCCAGCCGCCCCCGCCGCCGCTCCAACTGCTCGGGCTCGACGGGATGAAGATCGTCTGGTTGCCGCGTCGCACCCACCGGCCGGTCTGGCCGCGCGCATTGCGGATCATCGAGATGACGATGAAGACGAACAGCAGGAAGATGATGAAGGGCAGGATCTGGTCGATGAGATCCGGCTGCTGCTCGACGCGCACCTTCGCCTTCTTCTGCCATTCCGCGGAATCCACCGTCAGCGCGTCGATGATCGCGTCGACGCCCGCGGCGATGCCGCCGGCATAGTCGCCGGACCGGAATTTCGGGACGATGGCGTTCTGGATGATGACCTTCGACAAGGCGTCGGTCATCGTGCCTTCGAGGCCGTAACCGACCTCGATACGCACCTTGCGCTCGTTGGGCGCGACCAGGAGCAGCAGGCCGTTGTTCTTCTTCGCTTCGCCGAGCTTCCAGGCGCGGGCGAGGTCGACCGAGAATGTCTCGATGTCGGAGCCCTGCAGCGAGGACACCGTGGCGACGACGAGCTGGATGCCCGACTTGTCCTCCAGGCTCGCGAGCTTGGTCTCGATCTGCGCGCGCGTCGCAGCAGGCAGGATATTGGCCTGATCGACGACCCGGCCGGTGAGGGCGGGGAAGTCGAGCGCGAAGGCGAGGGTGGCGAACGCCAGCGCAACCGTCATTGCGAGCGCAGCGAAGCAATCCATCCACCAGAAGCGGACAGGTTCGGGGAAGGATTGCTTCGTCGCTACGCTCCTCGCAATGGCGGCGGGGAGGCTGGTCGCGAGCCGCATCAGATCCTCAGAACTTCACCTGCGGCGGCTTGTCGGAGCCTTCCGACGCCGTGAATGTCGCCATGGGCTTGTTGCCGGAGAAGATGGTCTTGGCCCAGATGATCGAGGGGAAGGTCGACAGCGTCAGATTGTAGTCGCGCACGGCCGCGACATAGTCGCGACGGGCGACGGCGATGCGGTTCTCGGTGCCTTCGAGCTGCGATTGCAGGGCCAGGAAGTTCTGGTTGGACTTGAGATCCGGATAGGCCTCGGAGACGGCGATCAGGCGGCCGAGCGCGCCGGAGAGCTGATTCTGCGCGTCCTGGAACTGCTTCAGTTTCTCGGGGTCGGTGAGCTGCGAGGCGTCGATCTTGACCGAGGTCGCCTTTGAGCGCGCCTCGACGACCGAGGTCAGCACGTCTTTCTCCTGCTTGGCGAAACCCTGCACGGTCGCGACGAGGTTCGGGATCAGGTCGGCGCGGCGCTGGTACTGATTCTGCACGTCGGCCCATCTGGCCTTGGCGTTCTCCTCGGCTGTCGGGATCGTATTATAGCCGCAGCCAGCGACGCTGAGGCCGAGCGCAAGGGCGGCGAAGGCGGCGCGCAAACGGGAAAAATTCAGGGCCATGGTCTGCTCCGTTGAACGGGCGCGACCTTAGCCTCCAGAGACGGTCGACGAAAGTGCGCCGCGCCACATCCGACCGGCGGGTCGACGGTTCAATGTCCGAATTTCGCCGTGATCGGTCGCTTCTTATCCTCACGCCGCGTCGCCGTTCGGCAGCAAATTGGATAATATCGGATCATGATTCGATTGCCGCAGCGCGCCGTTCCGGCGCTTCTCGTCTTCGCCCTCTCTCTCGGCCTGTCGGCGCCGCCGGCCTTGGGGCCGTTCGTCGTCTCCAGCGCCCAGGCGAAGGAAAAGGCGACGAAGCCCGCCAAGGACGCGAAATCGAAGAAGTCCGACAGCAAGGGCGGCAAGTCCACGGCGGTGGGCCGTTTCGGCGACTGGGACGTGTTTACGACCGGCGGCAAGTCCAAGACCTGCTACACGCTCGCGCGACCGAAGGACCGGGCGCCGGCGAAGCTGAAGCGCGACGACGCCTATGTCTTCATTTCCGCCCGGCCGGGCGAGAACGTGCAGAACGAGGTCTCGGTCATCATGGGCTTCGCCATGAAGGACGGCTCCGAGCCGACAGCGCAGATCGATGGCGAGGCGTACGAACTCGTCGCCAAGGGCTCCAACGCCTGGCTGAAGAACGCCGCGAAGGAAAACGAATTCGTCGCCGCGCTGAAGAAGGGCGCCAAGCTCGTGGTCAAGGCTTCATCGACCCGGGGTCATACATCGACCGACACATATTCGCTGTCCGGCATAAGCGACGCGCTGGCCCGCATGCGCAAGGAATGCCAGTAGCTGGATGAAATTGGCCGCGGGCGCCGCGACCAAAGTTCGATCCGCTTCGCCTTGTGAGCCTGCCCCCCCCTGACGCATAATCGCGCCCGATTTCAAGAGCGCTGCGAACGCTCGGGTTCGCGCGCCTGCGGGAGGACGCAATGTCAGAGAAAGTCTACGCCGTCAGCGACGAGTGGAAGAAACGCGCCTACGTCGACCAGGCGAAGTACGAGGAGATGTACAAGCAATCGGTGACCGATCCCGAAGGCTTCTGGGCCGAGCAAGGCAAGCGCATCGACTGGATCAAGCCCTTCACCAAGGTGAAGAACACGAGCTACGATCCGCACAATGTCTCGATCAAGTGGTTCGAGGACGGCACGACCAACGTGTCGATGAACTGCATCGACCGCCATCTCGCCAAGCGCGGCGACCAGGTCGCCATCATCTGGGAAGGCGACAATCCGGAAGAATCCGAAAAGATCACCTACAAGCAGCTGCACGAGCGCGTCTCGAAGCTCGCCAACGTGTTCAAGGCGCATGGCGTCAAGAAGGGCGACACTGTCACCATCTATCTGCCGATGATTCCGGAAGCCGCCTACGCCATGCTCGCCTGCGCGCGCATCGGCGCGGTGCATTCGATCGTGTTCGGCGGCTTCTCGCCGGATTCGCTTTCGGCGCGCATCGAGGGCTGCAAGTCCAAGCTGCTGATCACCGCCGACGAAGGTCTGCGCGGCGGCCGCAAGGTGCCGCTGAAGGTCAATGCCGATGAGGCGGTGAAGAAGGCCGGCTTCGTCGAGACGATGGTCGTCGTCAAGCGCACGGGCGGCAAAGTCGACTGGGTCGATGGCCGCGACGTCTGGTACGGCGACGAAATCGCCAAGGTTTCCGCGGATTGCC